>JBILKQ010000145.1:0-7023 GCA_044376655.1 Silvanigrellaceae bacterium | reverse complement strand
TTTGTCCACGAATTAGGGTGCATTCCAGACTTTTTCAAGCAAGTAAATTATATTGCATGAAACCAAATGCTCATGCGGAGGAGTGCGATGATAAGACGTAAGAATTCCCCGACGGATGCCCTGCGCATGATCCTGAGTTGCGTGCTTGCAACAGCAGTGCACGGCTGTGCTACAACGTCTCGGCCCGCAGCAAAACCAACAGCAGAAAATCAACGCTCATACTGGAAAGTCTTCCAAAAGACCGACGGCACGTGCTACCTCATCCCACGCCCCGAACTCACTCCAGAATTCCCCACAGTAACGTCGATCAACAGTTTAAGCCGCTCAGACGCCGATGCCGTGGCTGCCCGACTCAACGCACAACTACAATTTCGAGTCGAACGCAGCATCGAAGGTGGAACACTCATGGTGCGCGTCGTTCCAGAACCACTACTGGAGGATATCGTCGACCTGTGCCGCAGCGGCAGGCCACACGCATTCCTTGAGAGCCGCTGCAAAAAGGAATTGGCCTGGGCTGCGCGCGGCACAAGACCGGACATCTACCTCCAATATGAGCCCTGCGAGGCCGCAGCAATGATGCGGGGGCTCAACAGCTTGTATGGCCGTACATCACCCGCAACAGATATCTGCCCACAGCTCGATCAGGTTGCAAAATAACGTGCCTGAGGATGATGAACGACGATGGCCGAGGTGGTTTGCTCCGGCACCATCTGGTGGCTCTCCGATAAACTCACACCGATCTGCTCAGCCCGCAAAAGCTTCAACAAAGGTTCGTTGAGCTCCATATCTGGACATGCGGGATATCCAAAGGAATAACGAGACCCCTGGTATCCCTGACTAAACAGCGCACGTTTGGTGGCCGCATCACGTCCATGGATATCCATCTCACGACGAATCTGAGCATGAATTTTTTCAGCGTAGGCTTCAGTCAGCTCCGTTGAGAGCCCATGCAAGAAAAAATATTCACTGAACTGATTGTCGGCATAAGCTGAATGCGCTTTCTCACTGGCAACGTGCCCCATTGTCACAAGTTGCACGCCCAGGACATCGACTTTGCCATCCTCCTCATGCGCGAGGAAATCGGCAATACACAGCTGCCGACCCTGCAACTGGCGAGGAAATGTGAAACGCGCAATGACCTCGCGACTCTTCGGATCTGCCGGACATGCCTCTGGATTGTAAACGACCACCTCATTTGAGCCGCGCGAGCAGGCTGGAAAATAACCGTACAGTGCAGCGGGATGGAGAAGCTTTTCGCGGATCACCTTGTCTCTGATGCGCTGCAAGGTTGGATAGGCTTTCTCGCGTAGCAATTTCTCAAAATCAGCATCTGACAACTGCCCTTGTGCAAAACCCCAGCGGCTCCGCAGCAGCGCAAATTCATCAAGATACTCGAAAACCTCTTCCAGCGAGTGTTCGACCTTACGCACACCAAAGAAAGGTGGCTGCGGAATGAGCGCATCACGGCGCACCCAGGAACTTTGTCCATGCACGTCTAGCTCAACGCGCTTGTCGCCGCGCTTGACAACAACAATTCCCTGCGTTGCGTTGGCAGAGGCAACCTCATTCGCCGCACCCGCATCGAGAGTTGTGTGAGCGCCCACAGAAGTCGAATTGAGGCGTGCATTACGTTCGATCAAGAGACCTTCAAGCCCACCTCCCGAAATCTTTTCCATGATATGAAGACCCGCAAACGCATCTTCTGCATAAAACACTGGGCCAGGATAGACCGCCTGACATTCCCGCTCCACGAAATTTCGAGTTAACGCTGCGCCCCCCAAAATCACCGGCAACGAGAAACCATGAGCAGCCATGTACTCAAGATTTTCCTTCATGATGACAGTCGATTTTACGAGCAATCCGGACATGCCGATCGCGTCTGCTCCCTTGGTGCGGTAGGTCTCAAGAATGCTTTCAATGGGCTGCTTGATACCCAAGTTGAGCACCTCAAAGCCATTGTTTGAGAGGATAATTTCGACAAGATTTTTACCGATGTCGTGCACGTCTCCCTTGACGGTTGCAAGAATAATTTTTCCTTTTTTATAACCGTCCTTTTTCTCAATAAAGGGCTCAAGAACCTTAACGGCTGCCTTCATAGCCTCTGCACTCTCGAGCACAAAAGGCAACTGCATCTGTCCGGCACCAAAGCGTTCACCAACAACCTTCATTCCGGCAAGCAGAATGTCATTAATGATAGTGAGCGCTGAATAGGTCTTCAAAGCTTCGAGCGCATGCGCACCGACCTGATTCTTTCGACCATCAATGATGTCGTTCTTAAGCTTGTCCTCGATCCCCAGGTGGTCATCGTTCACCGTTGCTTGCAGCCGAGCGCCAGCATCAGCAAAAAGCGACAAGATCGTTTTGAGCGGATCAGCAAAATGAGTGCGGTTATTAAAAAGCAGTGCTTCAAAAACAGCACGATGCTCTTCTGAAATGCGCGCCACAGGGAGAATCTTGGACGCATTCAAAATAGCCATGCTCAAACCACGCTGCACAGCATGATAGAGCATGAGGGAGTTGAGAATCTGCCGCGGCCAGGGCTTCAGTCCAAAGCTGACATTACTCAGCCCGAGAATCGAGCGCACTCGAGGATATTTCTTTTGAATTTCCTCAAGTGCGTTGAGGGTTTCCACGGCAGAGTTTCGCCACTCTTCCTCACCACTACCGAGAGTGAAGGTCAGCGGATCGATGATAAGATCTTCCGGTGCAAACCCATATTCTTCCACAACCAACGCATGGAGCCTATCGACGATACGCAGCTTATCGGAGCAGCTCTTGGCCATGCCTTGCTCATCAATCGTCAACGCAACCACTGACGCACCGTATTCGCGACACAAATCGAGAATGCGACGTGGTTTTTCTTCACCATCTTCAAAATTGATGGAGTTGATAATGCATTTGCCCGGCGCGAGCTGAAGAGCAGCTTCAATGACAGGAACCTCGGTCGAGTCAATCATCAAAGGGATGTTAACCTGAGTCACAAGCCGCTTAAGAAACTCGACCATATCGCGAGTTTCGTTGCGGGATACGTAGGCCACACAAACATCGAGAATGTGCGCCCCTTCCTTGGCCTGCTCCTTCGCAATCTCAACCATGGTGTCGAAATCGTCTTTTGCAAGAGCATCACGAAAGGCCTTTGAGCCGTTGGCATTTGTTCGTTCACCCACATAGAGCGGCCGAGGCTCAAGGGAAAGCGACACGGAATTGTAGAGTGAGCTCACCGAGCGTTCATATCGTCCTGGCCTCACCGGGACGTTGAGGCTGCCGCGGATTTCGGCCAGCGCACGGATGTGTTCAGGTGTTGTTCCGCAACAACCTCCCAAGATATTCAATCCAAAATCTTTGCTGATGTTCTTGACCCGCTCTGCAAAGGCCGCTGGACCGAGCGGATAAAAGGTTTGACCGTTTCTGTTTTCAGGGAGTCCCGCATTCGGCAGACAGCTGACTCGCATAGGTGCTGCTTCGCAGAGGTAGGCCAGGTGCGGGCGCATTTCGTCGGGGCCGGTGGCGCAGTTCATGCCGATAACATCAACGCCCAACATTTCAATCGCAGCCAAAGCTGCTTGCACATCAGAGCCGACCAGCATTGTTCCCGTCGTCTCAATCGTGATCTGCACCCAAATGGGAACACTCTTCTGCTGTATCTTCATCGCATTGCGGGCAGCCCGCACTGCACACTTGATTTGCCCCAAATCTTGGGCAGTTTCGATCAGAATAGCATCGGCACCGCCAGCGATTAGTCCGCGCATTTGCTCAAGGTAACTGGAATACAGTGTTTGGTAATCGACGTGCAAAAGCGTGAGGAGCTTTGTGCCAGGTCCTACACTACCAATGACCCATTTTTTCTCGGCGAATCCTTCAGCAACTTCGCGTGCAATCTTGACCGCCTGAACGTTCAAATCAAACGTTCGGTGCGCAAGACCAAACTCGGCGAGCACAAGTGGTGTGCAGCCAAAGGTGTTAGTCTCAACCGCATCAGCTCCAGCCTTGAAGTAGCCCTCGTGAATGCCTTGAATCCAGGGGCTACGCCGCTCGTTGAGCAACTCAACGCAACCTTCGTATTCTGCGCCACCGTAGTCATCGACTGTTGGTTTGTGTGCGAATATTTGTGTACCCATCGCACCATCGAGGAGCAGCACCCGCTCCTTCAGCGCATCACTCAAAGATAGATTTTTCATGGGTTTTCAGCTTCCTATATAATCGATGCAGACATCACCATGGATGCTGAATTGGCATCCGAGCCGCTCTTGGGGTTGAGCTTGCAATGCTGCGAGGAAGTCGCGTTCCTCGGGCGTGGGTTTAGAAAGATTCTCCATACCCTCAACGATACGTACGCGGCATGTCCCACAGGTACCATTGCGGCAGCCGAATGTGACATCTGCGCCAGCAGCATCCACAACCTCAATCAAACGCGTTCCTTGAGGCACTTCCACCTCAAGATCGTCGAGCAAAAAAGTCACTCGGGGTCTTTGCTGTGACATGGACGTCGACCTCAAATCAAAGCCAGTGCAAGTTCAACTTGCCCCAAAGGTGCAGAGATCTGCAGGCCCTGCACGTTTTTCTTGATTTCCGCAATGAGTTCGTGGGCAATCTCAAGACCTTCCCTGCGCTGGTCTTCAGCTGACTTGCAAGCACGCATGCGCTCCAAAACCGATGGAGGCACATAAACACCAGGCACCTCATTGGCCATGAATTCGGCGTTGCGCAAACTCATAAGTGGCCAAATTCCAGCAATGATGGGGATACTAAACCGAGATGAGAAATCGAGAAAACGCAGCAAGCTCTCGGAGTCAAAAACAGGTTGTGTGATGGCCCATTGAGCACCCGCTTCAACTTTGTACCGGAAGCGATCAAACTCTTTGCGCAGGTCGGGTGCAACGGGATTTGCTCCGACACCAATAGAAAAGCCTGTGGCTCGACCGATTGATGTACCACCGAGGTCGAAACCTGAATTCAGGCGCGAAGCCATGTTCACCAAACCAATGGCATCAATATCAAACACTGCCGTGGCCGTAGGGTAGGGCCCGAGCTTGGGCGGGTCGCCCGTGACACAAAGTATATTACGCAAGCCCAATCCTGCCGCGCCGATAAGATCACTCTGAATGCCAAGGATATTGCGATCGCGACAGGCGTAATGCAGGACCGTTTCGATTCCCACCTTCTGCTCAATTAAGCACGCAGCAGCCAGTGCAGACATGCGTGCACTCGCACGCGGACCATCGGGTATATTGATTGCGTCTACGCCCGCCTTCTTGCATTGCGCTGAACGCTCAAGAAGCTTTTCGGTTTCAAGTCCCTTGGGTGGCAACAGCTCAACCGAAACCACAAATTTTCCCGCAGCGAGTCCACGACTCCAGGACGAACCTACAGTAGTTGCATCTGAAGCGCTTGTTTGCGAGGTGGTGTTGTTTTTTTCATCGACCACAATCACACCACGCGAGGCTTCCCCACCTCGGAAAGCTGCTCCTTGGCGCACAGCACCCGCCATGGCACGGATGTGTTGCGGCGTGGTACCACTGCATCCGCCAAGAATACGCACATCCTGCAGGATCGCCTGGCGTGCGAACTCTCCCATGTACTCCGGGCTTGCCATATAAATAAGACGCCCATCAACCTGACGTGGCAAACCAGCATTGGGCTTGAGAATAAGAGGCTTTTCGGTGGCACTCTTGAGGCGCTTGGCCAACTCAAGCAAAGGTGCTGGGCCATTGCCCCCGTTCACACCGACAGCATCAGCTCCCCATTCGTCGAGCTTGCGTACAAACCATTCTGGCTCTGTACCGTACAGTGTTTGCCCTTCGTCGTTGGTGGTCATCATGGCCACAACGGGAAAGTCACCCAGGGATTTGACCGCACGAATGGCCTGATGAATTTCGTTGAGGTCGGCAAACCCTTCCAACACGAAGAGATCGACACCACCCTGCTGCAGCGCTCGTGCCTGCTCCAAAAAGAAATCTTTCGCTTCATCAAACGAGGTGGGGCCCCAGGGCTCAATGCGCACCCCCAAAGGCCCAAGACAACCAGCGACCCAAACAATATCCCCAGCCGCCGAGCGCGCTATTTTTGCCCCTTGAAAATTAATTTCGGTTAGCTGTTGCTCGAGTCCATAGTTCTTGAGCTTGAGACGATTGGCTCCCCAGGTGTTTGTGGTGATGACCTGGGCTCCTGCCTGAATGTATTGTCTGTGGATGCTGCTGATGAGGTCGGCTTGCGACAGATTCACTTCGTCGAATGAGCGATTTATGAAAATGCCTTTTTCATAAAGCTGTGTGGCAACGCCACCATCGAACAAGAAGGCTTGACGTTCCTCAAGCAAAAGTTTTTTGAAACGCTGAACGCGCTCTGAAGGAAAGCTCAAAGAGCCTCCCTCTGGGGAAGTGAGAGTTTGCATTAAAGGTGCTCCGGGTTCTGTCTCGGATTTTTTTACCGAACGACTGCACGAAGCATCGACCAAACATGCCCCTAATGCAAGCCGTTTGCTCCCAACGAAACAGCCACTGCCGAGAGAGCATCAATTTGAAGGAGCAAATAGCTTGAATGCATCAAAAAACACCCATTCTGCGAGCTGAGTGGGGGGAACAAATTGGCAAAACTGCAGGCCTGTTAATTGCGGTCCAGCATTTGGCGGAGCCTGAAAGCGCGGCAACCGCACGACAGCGCGGCGCACATCGAGGTCTACACTGCGTTCAGGTTTCCGTGTTATCCAACGCAGTCCTCCTTCAACGAGAGAATCCTCTCCAAAGGTCAACTCAAGACCACGCCGCTCGAGGCGGAACTTGAGCTCATGCGAAAGTCTCTCAAGCACATCGTTGTAAATCTCCTGGTTCAATGACCCACAGGAACGCGCAGCGGGCGCAGGCTCCTCATGTAAGCGCGCCGCAGCGCGCAAATACTGCCCACTGTTGAGTTTGCAGGACAAACGTGTGAACGCCCTCGACTGCAACGACAAATCAAGCGGGTTGAAAGGCCTGTCTTGGCTCTGGATTGCTGTCACACGGAAATGATTCTCGCCCAATTTTTCAA
>JBILKQ010000047.1:0-20060 GCA_044376655.1 Silvanigrellaceae bacterium | reverse complement strand
AAAAACAAGCGCTCTCTGCGCCGAAGTATGCGTGCCGAGGTTTTGCGCCAGCCCGAGCAAACGCTCAAGCGTAAAGAATTTTGTGATCGCTTCTTGCTGGAGACCTCTACATTAAGCACACGTGAGTGGGATGCCTTCGTTCTAGCTATCGCCACCGAGCGTTGGTTGGAGGTTCTCAACCAGGCTCCTTCAAACCCGCCCAGCTGCGAAAGCAGTGTTGCTGCGGATGCTTTGAGCGTAGCGCAAAGCAAGCCGAGCTTGGCGCGGGATCGACATCTGCTGTGGCCATGGTTGCGCAGGCAGGGGGCCAAGAAAGAGCAAGAGGCTTGGTTGGCATTGGGTACCCGCTGGGCAAAAGAAAAAGATGTTTCGAAACAGGAAGTTGAAGAGCTCTTCAAGACTCTTGAAAGAGAGGCCGATAATCCGTCAATCAAGCAGGCTGCACGCGCTTGGCTCGAGTCGAAGAAGCCTGGTGGATTGTGGTAGAGTGAAGAGCGTGAAGCGCTGTTTGACAAACCCTTCAAAATGCCGATGTGAGGTTTGCAATGGGTGAAGTTCTCTCGTTCAGCAAGAAGAAGCTGGCATCAACCGATAAGAACAAGGCGGCTTCATCCAAGTCGAATTCTGGAAAGACCTCTACGAAGAAAACCCATGGCGGTGCCCCATCCGAACGCGCACAGTTGAAACCCAAGCCGACCAAAAAGAAAGAGCCCCTGAACTCCGAGAGTATAAAGGTTTGGTGGATTTCTCAGGAGTTTGATGATCTCATCCGCAAGGCCGTGTTGGACAAGCACATACCGGTTGAGGAGCTCGCTGCCGTAATGGCGCACCGCTTGGGAACGCTTCTCATGACCAGCGAACGGAGTCCGGAATTGACTTTGTTCTGCATGAAAGTGATTTCGAAAATCACTAACCAGCCCCATCCGGGTTCAAATGCCAGCTGAAACGCGTTGGCCTGGCTGCATGCTGGTGCTCGGGAAGAACACTATTTTTTCCTCTCCGGAGAGTCCGGAGAGAATCTCGATCTCTTGGTTTGAACTTATTCCGGTGCGGACTTCTTTGCGAATCAGCTTGTTGTCTTGAACTGCAAAAACATAACTCTTCTCGTTTTCTTTCCACACTGCGCTCAGTGGCAGACTCATTGTCCTGCTGGCGCGCTGAGTTTCGATGTGGGCCTCAAGTTCAAGCCCGGCGGGCCATTCGCTGGGAACATCGGCCTTGAAATCAATTTGAACACGGATCCTTTGTTCGCTGATTCCCAGAGGTGAGACCTTAGGCTGTGCTGTTGGTGAAATAGAGCGGACCTCTCCCGCAAGAGAGGTTTCTGTGAAGCGGACGTTTTGTCCGGGGCGAATGGCAAGACTGTCACGTGCCAGGATTTCTATTTCAAAGTATAGATCTCTAGGCTGAGCGATATCGAAAAGTGGTTCAGCGAGCGATACGAAACGGGCTTTTTCGTTGTAGACCCAACTGACCACACCCGACAGCGGCGCCCTGAGCAAGAGCGATTCAGGTTTTGTGTTTGCAACATTGCTCTGGAAAGACCATTTTACAGCCTCCGCAGTGTGTTTGAAGGCGTGGAGCATGGCCTCGGCACTCTTTACTTCGGCTTTGAGTTCTGTTGCTCGCGCGCGCAGTGATTCAACCTCCTGTACGCTGACTCCCCCTCCGGCAAGAACACTCTCTGCCCGCTGCAAGTCCTTTAAAGTCGCCTGCAATGTTCCGCGCACACGGTTGAGTTGTGCACTAGCCTGTAGCTCCTGTGCCTGCGCAGCCTCGGCTTGTGCTTTGAGTGTCGCGCGTGTGCGTGAATCAATGAGCGGAGCCTGCCCGGCTGAGAGAGTTGCGAGCGGTGATTTGTTTTGGGTGATCAGTTCTCCCGTGTGCACATGGATCTTTGAGAGCCATCCTGCTTGAGGTGAGAGCACCGTATTGACATTGCGGAACCGTGTCTGACCTGTGTCGGAGATTTCGACCACGAGATCGCCAAGGCGCACAGTGATGAGTTCAGTTTTAATAGGATCGGGGCTAGAGAGGAATCGATAGACAAACACAAAGGTGCCTATTACAGCTGCTGCACCTAAGTATTTTTTCGACCCCATTGGCGTTTTCATTACAAAGGTCTACTCCCTCTCTTTCAGTGCAACGATAAAGGGGATTTTGCGCAGCGACGGCTGAATGAACATCATGGCACACAATACGCCAAGGAGAAGAAGCAAGACTGCAGTGAGATCCATTTGTTTTGAAAAGAAAATAGGGATACGGAACATTTCAGTTTCCATCCCCCGAATAATCCACCGCACCAGCATGCGCCCTAGGCAGAGTCCAGGTGCGATGCTGATGACCAACATGATGAGATAGTCTTTCCAGAATATTGTTGAAATTTGCGCAATCGAAAAGCCTACGGCGCGGAGCAGTGCAAGCTCTGAAAGGCGTTCCGAAAGTTGAATTCTAGAATTGTTGTAGAGCACTCCCAGTGCAATGACGAGCGAGAAGACAATCATGAAGAACTGAAAGGTACCAATATTCTCAGAAACTGTTTTCTCGAAAGTCTTTTTTGCGAACTCTTTACTTAACAAGGACGAGAGCTGAGGGATTTCGTTGACAAGCTTTTCAGAGTTGAGCGGCATGCGTTCACTGCTCCGAAAGAGGATGGTATTCGTGTAGCTATTTTGTCGCGTGAGGAGGTTAAATTGCTTCAAGCTCATGCCTGCACTGTAGCCCATCAGATTCTCATTGAACTCCGTAACCTGCAGCGCTAGCTTTCTCGGAAAAATCTCACGGGTTGTGAGCTCAATCCAGGAACCTTTTTTGATGCCCAGCGCATCTGCAAGTGAGCGGGATAGGTTCACTCCTGAAGGGGAGACGGACCTGTTCGCTCTACTGCGCAGAATGTGTTCGGGTGTTTCGAGGATAAGTTCCACATCTCGGGTTTCGCTCCCGAATTTCAAAACGACAGGAATTTGGGTGTGGGCTTCCAATACTCCTTTGGGAAGTCGCTGCCGCAATGAAGGCAAAATTGAAACAGGCAGACTGCGTGCCAGGTTGAGAGTGTGGCTTTGTCTTTGAGTGTATTCAAATTCTTGCTCAATCAACCTTGTAATGGCAGTGCGCTGAAATTGGCTAAACAGCAAAAGTGCAAGAGAGATGGATAACCCTAAGGTTGTGACGAAGGTCTGGAACGGACGGCGCAACAGGTTACGGAGACTCATCCGTGTGGTGAGTGAAAAATGCTGAAAGAGCGCAGTGTCCTCAAAGGGCATTCTGCGTGTGCGTGCAGGTGGGCGTGGGTGTAAAATCTCAGCCGGGGTTTTGCGAAGCAGATATCGAAGTGCAAATAGACTACCAGCGACTCCTGTCCCCAAGCAGAGCAGAAGACTCACGAAAGTTGATTCCAAATCAAAGTGAAATCGTGCTTCCGGGAAACGATAAAAAAGAAGGTAGATTCGAAAAATTTCCTGGGAAAGCCAGTGCCCTGAATACAGCCCGAGCAGAAGTCCTGGGGTCAGGCAAAGCACCCCAAAGAGGATTGTTTGAGAGGCGAGTGATGCGCGGGAGAATCCAAATGCATAAAGTGTTCCGAGACTTTCGCGTTGTGTGAGCAGTACTCTTGCCATGGTGATGTACAGCAAAAAGAGGGTGATCGAGAGGAATATAAGCGGGACAAAGATGGCCATGCCACGCAGCTGTAGCAGCTCGCTTTCGATGAAATAGTTCGACAGCTGTCGGTCTCTCGGGACAGACACGGTGTAACCGAAAGGTTTGAGCTTTTCCTCTAGGAAAGGTTCGAGCGTTTTGGCTGCGCTCTTTCTCTTGAGAATCATCAAGACTTCGTTGCAGCTCGACTGCATTTGGGACATGTTTGCCAGTAGCTGTGGGTGTAACCACCAGACCGAAAAGAGACGATCTTCCGGAATGCTGGTTGCAGAACCGGCCTGGTAAATATACTCCGCCGAGCGCACAATTCCGGCGATGCGAAGTTTGAGTTTATGCCCCTTGAGGAGAACATTGATTTGCTCACCTGTTCTGATGTTCCAGGCTCGAGCAAAGGCATCGCTGACCAGGGCGTCGTGTAACGCGTTTAGACCAGGCGTTTGTCCTTCCATCAGCTTCACGCCGTTAATTGGGTTTGCGGAGCGTTCGAGGGAGTGAAAGCGCGCATGAATAACCTGATTTTCTCTAGGAATAAGAACTTGTCCGTTGTCGCTAATGCGACACTGCGCTAACTGCACGTCTGGATGACTTTCAATGATTCGAAGCATGCTTCTTGGCATACGCACTAAAGGCAGACTCAGATCTGCAAAATTGAGTTTCCGGTAACTCTCTTCCTTGGATTGCAGCAAGCTGAGGTATCCGCTGCGCGACATAATCAGTGATGCTATGCCTACGGCCGTCACCAGCGATAGAACCAGCGCGGGGCCTGCGAGCTTAAGAAGGTCGCGGATAATTTTTCTAAGGAGAAGACCTCCGAGGCTTACCACTTTAGCTCCCGCGCAAGGCGGTGCTCGGTGTTTACTGTGACGGAAGATATTTTTCCGCCCGACATGCGCACGGTGCGGTCAGAAAGATGCGCGATGGTTTCGTTGTGGGTAATCAGAATCACACTGACCCCCATTTCGTGGTGAACTTTCTCAATCGCCTCGAGGACCAGTATTCCTGTTTCCACATCTAGAGCACCGGTGGGTTCATCGCACAGAAGCAGAGTAGGTTTTTTTACGATAGCTCTTGCGATCGCGACTCGTTGCTGTTCACCGCCCGACAGTTCACCCGGGAAGTGATTTCTCCTCTCCCAGAGCTGGAGACGTTGCAGTGCCTCCTCGGGCGACATCGCGTCTTCACAGAGTGCTGCCATCAATTCCACGTTTTCCAGAGCGGTGAGGGTGGGAATGAGGTTGTAGAATTGAAACACCAATCCAACGTGATGCTTCCGGAAAAGAGCCAGTTGTTCATCGTTTTTAATGAAGAGGTTCTGATTTTTAAACCACACTTCGCCCGCGGTTGGACGATCGAGAGTTCCGAGAATATTGACCAAGGTCGATTTGCCGCTTCCTGAAGGTCCGAGGACTACGACGAGTTCTCCTGTATAAAGAGAGAAATCTACTTCTTTGAGTGCCATAACCGTAGTCGATTCTGTACGATATTCTTTAGAGAGAGCAACAGCCCTGAGAAGTTCTGAACTCTGAATCGGACGCGGATCCCCATTGGTATTGCTCGATGCCATGAAAGCCTCCCAGGGGTGAGAGTGCACCGGAATCGAGTTGCTTGCCTCGGGTCTTGGATGTTCTGCTGGTTAAAAAAGTTTTGCAAAGAAAAATAGCCGAACAAGCTCTTGTTCGGCTTTCTGAGCTATAAACGATGATTGTTTTAGATACGGAAGCCAACTCCGAAGTCAAACCAAGGCAGAGTCGTACCATCGGATTCAGTCACTGAAGTTGGGCAGACTCCTGTCTGCTTATCAGTGCTCGAGCCTGAGGTTTTGCTCTTTACGGCACCAACTCCGGTTGTGACGTGGAGGGATTCAGAAAGAGTCCAAAACTTGCCCACAGCAAAGGCTCCGACGCGATGGTAGCCCTTGGATTGAAAGTTACAGGTCGTATTAGGATCCTCGTATGACTGCTGTTTGGTTGACGTCGCAAAGCGTCCGAACATCAGCGCGGTTGAAATGTAGATGTCTTCGAGATTGCCGAAATCTCCAAGAATGAGGTCAGCGCGCACTCCGAGGTTCATTGATTGCATTTTTTTCTCGCCCTGTTTGCCGAAGTGGTAGACTGCCGTTGGACCGAGATGAAAATTCCTCTTGACCACCTTCATCATCTCGATGTCCACAACACCATTGTCTGAGACTGCCGCGAGGCCAAGAAGTGGAAGTTGCTGAATTCGGACGAACCAATAACCTTCGCTCGGCTTCGTTTCGGTTGTCCGGTTGGCTTGTTTCGACTTCTTTTTGGTGCGGATCGCGGGAGTGCTTTCCGTCTCGTCGTCCTCTACGTTATCTGAACTGCGTGGGGTGTCATTGTTGGCCATTGTGCGCACTGAGCGAGCCTCAGCCTGGGCTGTGAGAGCAGAAGAAATCAAAGCGACCGCGAGCAATTTACCGAAAAAGTTCATAGTCATGAGCGACCCTCCTCGTTTATTCCATTCCTCCCTATGCAATCACGATGCCAATACTAAAACTCAATAAATTCAGCATTTTTCATTTTTCTTCAACACGACTATAAACAAAATATGAATCTCTAGGGCTACATTTTTTGTACATTTACCCACTTCTTTACGGTGCGCCAATCCATCGCGAGCTGCTGCGCAACCTTTTCAAACGATCCCCACTTCTTGTAGGCCGCTTGAGTATAGGCCGCGAGCATCTCATCGGCGGTCCAGTGCACCGCAGCCCACGCCTCTGGGATAGTCGCACTCACGCTATTAGGTAAAGTCTGGAGACCTTCAAAAAGAGAAATCTCTGCAGCTGTTCCGTGCAACAGGAAGGAACGAATGCATTGCTCGAATTCTCTCAGGTTCCCGGGCCATGCATAGTTCTCTGGAATTATTTTCTTGAGAGCATCAACCAGGAGCACAACTTGCTCTGGGTTGGCTTCACCGGTCAGACGACGCAGGACACGTTCGGTTAGGGCTCTCAGTTCATAAGGATCTGCTTGGAAGCGATCGCGCAGCGCAGGCACTTGGATAACATCTGAGGCGAGTCGGTAGAATAGGTCGGCGCGAAATTCATTGCGGTTGATTTTTTGAAATATATTGGCGTTGGTTGCGGAAACGAGCCGACCCGAAAAGCGTCTTTGCTCATGGCTACCCACAGGGGCATAGACCCGCTCTTGCAGAACCCGCAGAAGTTTGACCTGCACGGGTGGCGAGAGCTCGCCAATCTCATCGAGGAAGAGCATTCCATTAGGGTGTGTCTGACCGAGCAAGCCAGCATAGTTGTCGAGAGCCCCGGTGAATGATCCTTTGCGGTGCCCAAATAGCTCACTCTCAATCAGTGTTTCGGGATATTCGGAGATGTTTGCTTCGAGGTGAATGTCCAAGAAGCTTGCAGCAAATTGCATGCTCTTCAGGTCAAAGGGAATGAAAGCACTGCGGCCTAATGCAGAGGCAGCCTGGCTTTTTCCCACGCCAGTCTCACCTAGTAATAGAATGGAAAACGATTCCATCCGTGAATGCATGCTGCGCAGGTATTGGCGAATATCGTAGGTGAACAAACTTCTCCACAGCCGTTCGCGCAGCTGGCGGATAGGCTGAGATCCACCTCCGACGTGGCGCGAGATGAAAAAGTAGGCCCTGCGCATTTGAAAAAAGAGTCCAATGAGTTGTGCGGCCTCAGAGGGCGAAAGAATGCGGGTGAGATCGGCTATAATCTGCGGTGCGCAGCTGAGCGGAAGATTCTTTCCCGGTGATTCGTTTTGCAGGACAATGTGTTTGTCAAATTCGGCAATGTATCTGTGGAAAATTGAAAATAGAGCAGCGTCGCTGATGATTTCCTTTACAGCTTGCGGTGCACTCAGGGATTGAAGCTTGCCATTGCCGATGATGCTTTGAAGTGTTTTCTCGGTTTCCTGTGCAATGGCCTCCGGAATCATCTCGAGCGCGTGCTTATGCGGAAGCATTTTTGCAATCTGGGTATCGAGTTGGTCGCGTTCAGCGCTAAAGGGATTGGCGAGAGCTGCGGAGGCAACGAGTTTCAAAAACTCGAGAGTTTTGTCTGGCAAGATCTGCATGCTGTTTGGTCTCAGCGTTTGGTTTGTAAAAAGGTTACTTATGCTAGGCTAGCCGAGGCAAATATTTTTTCAAGGTCTCGAGTAGTTCTTCGACATCTGTTTGCGGTGAAACAGTCCAAGTCAAAACCTTGCTTTCAGAAGATTCGGCTCCCACTAGTCGCACACTGATTTCACCAACAGGGCAAATATCAAGGCAACTGCTCTCAACAACGCGTACCTGCCATTTTGTAGATTGTCCGTTGAGTAAAGCATTCTCTAAGGCAATGCGTAATTTCTTTGTTGGATGTTCTCCGGAAGAAGCATCGTTTGCGGAGTTGGTTGTGACGCAAGTGTCACCGCAGGAGCGACAAACCAAAATGTGTGCGTGTTGCCCGCGTCGCTTCAGAGTAACTGTCATTGTTCACACTCACTCATTATGGCTGGCTCGCAGTGATACTGATCTTGATCTTCTGCTGGATATCGTTTGCTTCCAAATTTAAACGGACGAAACAGGTTGAGCCGTTTGGTTTATGGTACTCGAAGGTATAGAGGCCTGAGGAGAACACTCCACCACCGAAAACCAGATCCTTCACTTCAATGAAGCTGCCTGTGCTCAGGGTGCGCAGCAGCAAAGTGGAGCCATCGCTTGCGCTTGCTTCTGCAAGTACAATGGCGGCCCCCTCTTTTCCAGAGCTGTTTGCCTCTCCGCGTGCGATGCTGACACTGCAGTTCACGCTCGGCAGGGGGATAGTTTGAGCAGGTTGCGAAGTCCCTTTATTGCCTGATTTTGAGTCAGGCATATTCGCGTTGTCAGCCCCAGAGGCTCTGTCACGTGGCGAAATAGGTGAGGGATTGTCAGGATTCTCAACTTCAAAAGCGCATCCCGCAAACAGGAAATAACTCAAACCTGTGAGAAGACCGAACGCGGCGTGGCGTTTGATGAGTGCAGAAGTCTTCATTTGGGCCGTCCTGTGACTGGGAAAAGTTGCATGTTGATCTGGAATATTTCCTGGGGTGCCACCGACTGCTCACTCAGCTGAACGATTTTGCGTCGGGTTTCGCGCAAGAGCTGTTTGACCTCGGCGATCTGTTCGGCGCTGAGCATGACAGTGAGGGCGCTCAAATCGCGCTCGCTTTTGTCAACCTCACTCAAACTCAATTCGCTCAGACTTAGCATCTCTTGATGATATTTATGGATGGCAAGATGATTCGCCCCTTCAGGAACCCGGATATGCGAGTGCGTGAGTTTCCACGAATTGTTATCGAAACGTTCAACATATCCGAGTCGTATGAGGAGTTCTAAGCTTTGTTTGGCTTGCTCCGCACTGATCCTTGGACGCAGGTGTGAAGCAATCCAGCGTGGATCTGGATTGAAGTCGTCACGCCCAACAAGTTCGCGAACGACCGGATGATACCACTTTCCAAAAAATTCCATTTCGTCGCGGGTGAGTTCGTTCTCAATACATTTTTGTCGAACTTCAAATGCTTTGTTGATCCCCTCTGTTCGCTTGGCCACGTCGCGCGCACCGTTGTGGGCAACGAGCGACAAAAACCACGTTCGCCGTTCTGCGTGCAGTCCGAGATGATTGACAACTTGCTGCGCACTCCGGAGCGAAAGCGGACGTTTTTGGGTGCAAATCAGGTGCAGGTAATTGGTCTCTCCAAAACCAAGGTCACGCGAGAAGGCTCGGTAGGAATAGCGCGGCAATTGCTTCTTGAGTTCGCCATAAATGTGTTGCAGCAGCTGCTGCACAGACAAAAACGCAAAGACGTCGACGGCCTCGACGACTTCCTTAAGAATGTTTTCCTGTAAGCGTTTTTCGCCCATAATCGTTTGCCGCTCGCCCTCCAAAAGAGCGTATCGGCAATTCGTCGAAAATATACAGAGCGGGCGACAAACCTCTGGCTCGGATTCTCTCAGGTTTCCGATAATATTTAGCTTTTTAGATGGGATTGGTGCACTGCTTAGACATGTTCTTAATAGCAATCAAAGGATTTACCCAGGCTAATTACCTCAAAGTCGAAGCTCCCGTGGCTCATCCACACATATTTTGATGAAAATATGGTGTCCTGATTGTGCCCCACGCAGATATCCATGCGCGCAAATCCCTTGCCAATGAATGCACCGCCCGTATCGACGACTCTGAACGGAATCGGTTCACTCACCTTCAGGCGTTTTTCGATTTCCGGTATGCGGATCAGTGTTCCGTAGGGGAGAGCAAGTCTGTCCATGGCGACACTGACTTCATCTGCCTTCCAGTTCATGTAGTCGTCGAGGGTTTTGAGCTTGCGACCACAGCGGTCCTTTGGACCACCTTCGATAGGTGTGTTTTCTGTCGTGTAGAGTGTTGTAACCGTTCTATAGGTTTTTCCCGACGGATTCGGCGCCGGATCGTTCGATGATCCCACGTGTGACGCAAAAACAAAACCCGACGTGAATGCGCAGCCGACCATAGGTTTTTTCAACGTGATTTTAAGGTGTGACCCTATCCATTCTGGTGCTGCTGCCAGAGAGTGTCGGGTTCCCTTATGCAGTGGGCAAACTTCGTTTTTCAAGAGTGCCCCAGAGTCGACAGCAGCTGTTTTAAATAGAGTGTCGTTTGAAGAGACGATTTGGATCCAATGTGGCGAATTATCGTCACTCTGGTTTTTTTCTGTGTTAGGAGCGGCTTTGTCAGCTGCTTGTCCATCGCCTCCAGTGTTTGCCGAGCCAGTGCGCTGTTCGAAGGTCTTCACAGGCGGCATTTCGCAGGCAGCGAGCGTGGGTATGATCATCAGCAGTATCAAAGCAGAGCTTGAAAGTTTGCCAAAGAGCATGGAGCATCCCCCTTCCGCATCCCGTTCCGGAGCACGCGGTTCCTGGCTCAGGCCGAGCAAGGCATGTGCCAGGAAAATCCTGGCCAACACGGGATAAAAACAACACGCAGGGAGGAAGGGGGTGTACAGAGATTGTACACCTGAGCTCAGTGCTGACGCGAGCGGAGATGGAGGTGATTCAAACAGCGCTCAGAAATACTTTCCGCCGTGAAGCCGAACTTTTGAGTCAGGACATCGGCGGGTGCTGAAGCCCCGAAATCTCGCATCGCAAGAACTGCTCCGCTGCGTCCAACAATTTCAGCCCATCCCAGAGGTGAACCTGCCTCAATTGCGACCGCAGGAATTCCCTCTGGAACAAGTCGCGCGAGTGCGACCGGATCGCAGGAGAGTTTTTGCGGCGCGGGACAACTAACAACGCGCACGTTGAGTTGCACTCCCTCACCCGAGAGTGTCTCGAGCTTCTGCTCCTGAAGCCATTGCGCGGCTTTGAGAGTAGCAGCGACTTCTGAACCAGAAGCAACAAGAATGAGTTTTTGCGCGTGTGTTGGAACATCGAAATCTTTGAGAAGATAAGCTCCTGTGCGCACGCCTTCGGCCACAGTCTCCGGTGAGCGAGGCTGTTTGAGATGGTCGTCCAAACAGGGGAGATCTTGGCGAGTGAGCAAGAGTGCGGTGGGTGTGCTTTGGTGGCTCAGCGCAAGCTCCCAGGCCATCAGTGTCTCTCTTGCATCAGCAGGACGGAGCACTTCGAGATTCGGGATACAACGCAAGCTTGCCGCATGTTCTACGGGCTGGTGTGTGGGCCCGTCTTCACCAACAGCGTAACTGTCGTGAGTCAAGACGAAAATGGTTGGAATTTTCATGAGAGCAGCAAGGCGAATGCTGGGGCGCATGTAATCGGAGAAGACCGCAAAGGTTGCGCAGTACGGGCGAAAGCCGCCATGCAGTGTAAGGCCGTTGGCGATCGCTGCCATCGCGTGCTCACGCACACCAAAATGAATATTACGCCCACCGTATTCACCCGGCTGGACAAATGAAGTTCCAGGAAGGGTTGTGTTGTTGCTGCCTGCAAGATCGGCGCTACCACCCACCAGGGTTGGGTTGACTTCGGCAAGGCGAGTCAGTGCTTTTCCGCTGGCAACACGGGTTGCCATCTTCGTACCCAATGCGTCCCAAAGAGCGTCGGCAGCATCAACTTGAGCGACAGGCGCAGTGTGAGCATTCCAGCGCTCCAGTGCAGCGCTGTTCGAGCTGCGCCATGTTTGCAGCATGCTCTCTGTTTTTTTGTTCCACTCTTCGAAGCGGGGCAGTGCGAATGCTGAAAGGCATTCAGCTGCTGCTTTGTAGGCTTGAGGCTCAACCGCAAACGCTTCAATGTTATTCACGCCCAGGTGTTTTTTGGCTTCAACGACGTCTTCAGCCGTCATAGGGTTGCCGTGGATTTTGGGTTTGCCTTCCCATTTGGGCGAACCCTTGCCGGCAACGCCAGTGCAAACGACCAGCGTCGGCTTTGGAGAAGTGCCATTATCGGCCAGAGCCGTATCGAGAGCTTGTGCGAGAGAGGTGAAGTTGTGTGAATCAGCCTTGAGAACACGCCAACCGAACCCCTCAAAACGCTTGGCAACGTCTTCGGTGAAGGTGATATCGATGGTCCCGTCGATGGTGATGTTGTTCGCATCATAGAAGGCGATCAGTTTCTCGAGCTTGAGGTGACCTGCCAGGCTGCAGGCTTCGCTCGAGATTCCCTCCATCAGACATCCATCACCAAGAAGAACGTAGGTCGTGTGATCGACTGGTGTCTCAGCGTTGCTGTTGAGACGCGCTGCCAGCATGCGTTCCGCGAGCGCCATTCCAACCGCATTGGCAATTCCCTGTCCGAGGGGGCCTGTTGTGACCTCAATGCCTTCAGTGTGGCCATACTCCGGGTGACCAGGGGTTTTGCTGCCCCACTGCCGGAAGTTTTTGATGTCCTCAAGGCTTAAATCATAACCAGACAGATGCAGCAGTGCATATTGCAGCATCGAACCGTGTCCCGCAGAAAGAACAAAGCGATCGCGGTTGAGCCACTTTGGATTTTGTGGCGAGTGGTGCATGGCAGCAAAGTAGAGGAACGTACCAATTTCAGCACCACCCAAGGGCAAGCCAACGTGTCCGGATTTGGCCTTGAGGACAGCATCCATGCCCAGACACCGCACCGCGCGCGCCACTGTTTTTAATTGTTCTTCTCTGCCTTTTACACGTTCAACAAACATGAGTGCTCCTGAATATCAGTAAGAGGGTGCAGGTGGAGGAAGTGCAACCAGTTGTTCGTAAATTCTTTGCGCAGCGATCTGGGCCAAAGACTCGGCAGCATTTTCGCTGTTTTCGTGGTAGCGCAATGGATGCAAACCTTGTTTTCCACTCAATGATGAGCGCACCGAGCCGTCGCCCACGACCGGATAGGGGCCCGTAGTAAGATTGGGGAAATTGGCTTGAAAAAGAACCGCACCACTTTCAAGATCCAAACCACGCGCACGCACTGAAAGCTGGGCGATTTCCTCTTCCGCTGAAACGTCGGGAAGTTTGCCATTTTCGTTGATTTGCGCACAGTTCACTGAACCGCTGGCTAACACCTCATTTCCCTGATCGCATTTTTCGACACGGGTGATCGCACGACCAGTTGAGGTGATTTGAATTTCGACACCCCAGCGTGCGGTTTTTTTGTCAGTTAAAATGAACAGACGATCTTGAGCGAGAAGACGCTTGAGTGCAGCCATCAAACGCGCAGATTGACCTGCACGCGAGGTGTTGTCAGAGACGGGTGCAACATAAAGTGTGCGTGGCTGGGTTGAGTAAGTTCGTTCGCTGTTGGCAAAACGATACACGCACCCGGCAGCAAAGACAGGAATTGTAGCGAGAGTGAGGAACTTGATCATGCGAGTCGGCAGGCTGAAGGTGAGCATGTGCGACTCTCCCAAAGTCAAACGGGTGAATAAATTTTGGGCAGCAGTTGTCCCGCCTCATGCAGGGCTTTCATGTCTGTGTAGCCGCCTAAAAATTCATTTCCTACAAAGATCATGGGAACTGTGCGCCAGCCATTGTTTTCCGCACTGAGGCGGCTCCAGAGTTCAGGCTGGTTGTCGAGGAAAATTTCCTCGAAGCCCACCTGCAGGTTGTTCAAGAGAGTTTTGGCTGCAACGCAATACGGGCATGCGCGCGTGGAGTACACGGTAACCTTTTTCATCGACGACCTCTTTGCAGAAAGGGCTGCTTAACAGAGGCCCTGCTTTTTGTCACTGCTTGCGGGCCTCTGCAAAGCTTCCTCATCCCTGTGGCCTCAACGGAAGATAGGGTTGGCAAATCCAATGGTGACAATTAAATTTTCGCACTCTTTTGGTGCAGATTTTCCAGCCAAGAGGGGCTCGATGCAATGGTCGTTATCAAAGACAATCGCAACCGTTTTTTCATCGAGTAAGGTGACCCCTTCTGCTTTCTCCGGAAGCTCCAATCCCACAAGGAGAGGGGCAAGGTCGGCAACGAGACGGGTTTCGACGGGAGTGTAGGGGGCTTTCCCGGTTTCATGTGCATTACTGTCGAGCAAACGAGTGGTTTTTGGGGTTATGCGGGCCTCATAGAGGGCCATGTGCTTGCGGGCATTCGAGTGCTCCAAGACGAGAAAGCGATTTCCGCTTTCATCCAAAGCTGCGAGGTCACCGATCTTGACGTCTCGGTGTGTACCACCTGCTTTGATGGCGCTTTCGCTATGGACGTAAGCAAATTGTTCAACCAACCCAGTGCTCCTCTGAATTCGGATCAGGCGATGAATGGCGGTATTTTTGTTGCCATGACCGCGCTCACCGGTGGGGCCTCCCTTGGCATCCAATGGAGATTGAAGTGCTGCAAGAACGTAATCACCTGAAACGCTCACCCCCTCAAAGCCGCGGTTGTCGCTGCGCTGACGGATCACCCACGGCAGGGACAGCGGCAGAGCCGAATGGTTTTTTGCAGGACTCCAGCGTTTTGTGATGTTGCCTCGAGCATCAGCGCGCAGAATTGAAGGGCCGTATTCCTCAACAAGCCAGAATTCACGCTGACCATCTTGATCGAAACTCTGTGCAACACCCTCAAAATCAAAACCTCGTGGTGAGCTCGCTAACTTCGCAAAGGGGCCTTTGGGTGACTTCATTTCGAACGGTTTTTCACCTGTGGCCAGCTCTGGAATGGACGAGGGCAAGCCATCGGTGGGAGCACCTTGAGCCATCAGGCTGATTTGCTCAACAATGCTGCCTTCCCCGCTCGGCGAGAGCTTGATCCGGAAGAGGGTTTGATTGAATTGTGGCACCGGGAAATAGCGGTCGCCATCACTAAATTTGAGATTGTCGCGAGAGTCTTTTGCTTCGAGATAGAGATTGAGTCCGCGGTCGTTGACCGTCCAAATTTCATCTTGAACGAGCACCCCTGGACGAGTTTGCACTCGACTTGCACCACTCCAACCGCCTTGTCCATAGCTGAACTGTTTTGGAAAGTAGGCCGTGCCGACGAGGGGAAGAGTCTTGAAGGAATGAACCTGTACTTTGGGCGCATTTTGGGTCGCGACCGCCTGCGTTACCAGAGAAACCTGAGGCGAGTTTTGCTGCGCTGCAACTGAGCTTTCCTTGCCGGCTGCAGTGGTGGCTGAGGTGGTTGTTTGTGTTTGTGTTTGCGTGGTGGTGCAGCCTGCTAATGCAGCCGTCACAAGAAGCGTGCTGAGAGGACGAAAAATGTGTTTCATAAAAAATTCTCCTGATGAATATGCTCAAATTTTTTTCATTGTGCCGCTTCAAAAAGCTGGATGAGAGCTTGATGAACAAGCGGAGCAGTTTTGGGGCCGAGTGAGTTTTCTTCACCGTAAGGTTTGTCGTTGTATGTGTAGGGTTCCTTTTCGTCCCATTGGCTGCGCGGAATGATGTAGCCAATTTGATCGTTGGTCAAACCAAGCAACATGTTCATTTGCCCTTTCATTACAGATCGCAGCGCAGGAACTTCTACAGGTTGAGTGAGATTGAAATCGTTACCCGCTGGAGCCTCAACACCACCGTAGGCAATTTCAGGATAGAGTTCGCCAGGGATGGTTCCAATCCATGTGTCACCGAGGCGCAGCAAACCAACTTCGCTGCGGGTTTTGAAGCCCGACTCAAATTGCCGACGAATAACGCGTAGCATTGCCGCCGCGCGGAATTTCACATTGTCGACGGGCAGAAGCAGCGACTTTGAAGACCATTCAAAGGTGGAGTCGGTGATTTCGGCTTCGTTGCCCGAGCCCACGCCATCCAGAACAGCCTCTGCGACCCGGTAGCCAACGGTGCGGGCCTTTTCAAAGCTCGGCGTGAGGAGAGTTTCATTCAGAACTTGATCCACGACTGGAGTAGAATCGAGAGTGGTCATGAGGCCACCCACGGCACCATTGATAAAGACTGTTGTTCCGCCGAGACCGCTCTTAAGAATTCTATCTCCATAGCGGATGCCGCTCTCAATGCCCTCACGCAGGTAGTGCACGAAGTCGGATGTGATTGCAGTGTTCGCGCTCCAGAGGACTTCAGGGTGATTTGCCCAGGTCACGAGCGTTCCAAGATTTTGCTGCGAGCGACTGCTGACAAACCGCAGTGTGCGGACGTGGGAGTCGAAGACCTGCGGTAAACGGGTGTCGACAAGAACATCTGCACCGACGTTTGGCAATTCCATACGGTGAATGTTGACAGGCTCAAGGGCGGAGACTGCGGACTTAATCGCCTTCACAGATTGTTCTTTAACCAACGCAAGGTAACGTGAATCTACCCCCGTCTTGAGAAGGCTGGGTCCCCAAATGCCGATTAGATCGGGGGCTTCGTGGTTGTGGGTCGAGGAAATGATCACAAAATCCAGCCCCAGCTGTTTTTGAACCGCATTGCGAATATCAAGAATGTCGTTGTGCATGAAGCCAATCGCATCGAGGGCAACAATCACGCCTTTTTTGCTGCCATCACTCAGTGCGATGGCTCGCGCCCAAAGCGCATCGTGAATGGACTTGGCCTGGCGTTTCTGGCCAAAGCCAGCGATCCAAATTGGACGCTTGGGGTCGTTGATTTCAGGAGTGATGTTTTCTGCGGCAAATCCGGCAGAGAATGTTGTTGGGTTGGCAGAAGATTTTTGTGCTTTAAACGAGCTTGCCACTATCATGGAGAGGAGTGAAGCGCGACGGATGTTACTTCTCAACAGACGGCGTAGCATTCGCCCAAGTGGCCTTTTGACGCTGGAGCCGATCATATGGTGTTCTCCCTGAAATTGAAGATGACAAAGAGCATACCTGATTGCGTGCAACTTTCCAGAAACCTGAGCGCCTCCTGCTTTGCCCTAGGGCTCTTCGCTGTGTCGTCGCTTGTGCCGCAGATTGCAAATGCCGATACTGTAAAAGTCGGCCTCTCGCAGGTGGATATTTCCACACGTTTGCCTCTCGCAATGGGTGGCTACGGCACATTTTTTCTGACTCCCCCGAGGACCAGCGGCGTTGGTGTTCACGATTCATTGTATGCGTCGGCTGTTGTTCTTGAGTCTGCGCAGGGGCAAATTGCAGCCATGGTGAGTGTGGATGCTGTTGGTTTGTCGAGCAAACAAATATCACGCATTGAGTCGAAATTGCGGGAAGCAGTTGATGAAAATATTCACCTGATCGTGGCAGCGAGCCATACGCATCACTCTCCCGACACCCTCGGACTTTGGGGCTCACTGCCTCGTTCTGGTCGCGACCCACGTTATTCTGAACAACTCGAAACGGCTGTTGTTCAGGCGGTCCGCGATGCCTTTGCGCTGCGCACGGGAGCTAAAATGACGCAGCAGCAGGGGCGACACGCAAATGATTCCAGTGCATCGAATGAGCCAGTAAATATTCACGACGGCTTTGTTCACATTGCTTTTCATGCATCTGATGACAATCGACTGCTGGGCACCCTGACACAGTGGGCTGCGCATCCCACAGTGCTGGGTATGGAGAACAATGCTCTTTCGTCTGATTTTATAGGTGCTTTCCGCAAGCAAATGCAGCGCTTTGCTGATGTTCCGCATCTTTACTTCAATGGTGCAATTGGCAAAGTATATCCTCTTATTCCTGCAGCTGATGATCCTGCGTTGGTTGATGATCTCTTTCCACGGGGCGACCAAGATCCAGACGTCAAAGACAACTACAGACGAGTTTCGACGGTGGGCTATCGTCTGGCCCAGACTGTCTGGAACGCTTCGCAAAACGCAGTGCCGATGAGCGCGACAGATGATTTCGGGATGTGCCATGTTGCTTTGAGCTTTCCCGTCGACAACCAGCTTTTCAAGTTGGCTAGCAATCTGCGTGTGGTTGAGACGCGCATTCGCTCGCAGCGTATCTCCTCGCGAGTATCAACGTTGAGTCTTGGGAGCATGGTTTTCACGTCAATTCCCGGTGAGCTTTTTCCAAAACTTCTCAAAAGAATCCCGGAGTCGAGTTTGCTGGGCAGAACTCCCGTCTGGTTGGGCATGGGCCAGGATTGGCTCGGTTATTTCGTGGATGCTGCGGATTATGAGAACCCGAACTTGAAGTACTGGACCGACCTTTCGGTGCACCGTGACGCGTCGCAGATTTTGCTCGAGGGTATCAACAAATCTCTCCAATCCAGAGACTGTGTGCAGTGGACAGATGAAGCGGAATAGAGCACAACCTGAGAGTATCGAGCCCGCTTCGAAAGGATGCAGACAGTGATACTCTCAATTGAAAATTCAAATGCTCCGCTTCTAGATTATGGCATTCAAATCCCATTGCTGGCCGACCGCTACACACGGACACTCGCATCGCTGGCGCAGAATCCCGAACTCGCGGCGCAAAAAAATAACTGGCTCATCACTGCCGATCCTCAACCTTTCACCCGCGAACAGCTCTTGCGTGTGCACGATTCTCGCTACGTCGATGCCCTGTTGTCGGATGATCCACTCCAGGTCATGGGGCAGGTGTTCGAGTTCATCGATACTGACGGAAAGTTCAACGAGAGATATGTGCCAAGCGAAAAGAATCGCCCAATGCGCGAGATGGTTGAAAAACGACTCGCACATGCTGCTGGGACACTGCTGGCCTGCGAGACCGCTTTGCAGAAAGGTTTCTGTTACTTTCTTGGAGGCGGTGCTCATCATGCCATGCATGCCGGTGGGCGTGGCTTCTGCGTTGTGAATGACCTGCTGATTTCCGTGCGCGATCTGCAGGCCCGCGGCAAAATCAAAACAGTATGGATTATTGACCTCGATGCCCACAAAGGGGATGGCACTGCGGAAATCACGCAGGGCGATCCAGACATCTTTACTTTGAGCATTCATATGGCTCATGGTTGGCCACTCGACGAAGATTCACCGGTGGATGATGACGGCCACTTGAAACGCCCCTACTGGCCGAGCACAGTCGATATTCCTGTTCCTGCTGGGGCAGAATCGGCTTATCTTGAGCTGTTGCAGTATGGATTGCGTCAGCTCGAGGTGCTCAGCTGCGGCCGTGCACCTGACCTTGCTTTGGTTGTGGATGGCAGCGACCCATACGAAAAAGATGTCCTCAAAAGTGCAATGCAGCTACAGCTCACTCTCGAGCAGTGTATTGAACGGACGAGCATGGTCTACAGTTGGCTGAAGAGTAAATGCATACCGCAAGCGTATGTTATGGCCGGCGGCTATGGTCCAGAGAACTGGCGCGTTCACGCAGGATTTCTCGAGCGTGTGTTGCCTCAACACCTCGCGGCAGAGTTAAGGTAACACCGCTCTGCTCAGCCTCCCAGGCCAGTGAGGCGAACGCTGGTGTCCCAAAGGTTCTTGGTCATGATTTCATTAAAGGCAAAAGCCGAAGGTTTTGCCTCGCGACAATTCTTGAAGTAGCCGCCATGGGTCTTCAGGCCGTCGCCCTCTGTAGCCAAATAAAGAGAGGTGCGCGCTCCCTTTTCAGCTGTAATAAAAAACGGCCGTGCTGCGTTGAATAGAATGCCAAGAAAGCCCCAGTCATTCTGCGTTCCGAAACCTGTACGCACCACGCCCGGATGCAAGCAGTTGGTGATGATTTCAGCTGGATTGAGGCGTTGTGCCAACTCACGGGTGAAGAGGATATTTGCGAGTTTGCTGAGCCCATAAACGTACATAGGATTGTATTGCGTGTTTTCAAACTGCCAGTCGAGAATCTCTTTTCGAATCTGGCGATGAGCCTCCGAGGCCACGTTGACAATGCGCGATGGGGCTTTGCTCTCTTGCGCGCCTTTTTTGAGAAGGTCGAGAAACAAATGGCTCATGATGAAATAATTCAGGTGGTTTGTGGCGAAGGTAAGTTCAAGGCCATCCTCGGTTGTTCTTCGCTCTCCGAAAATTGCCCCGGCATTGTTCACAAGCACATGGATGTGTCCAAACCTCTCGCGGATATCCGCTTGCAGTGTTTGCATCTCAGACATCTGCGTCAGGTCGGCTGTGAATAGGCTGACCTGCTTACTGCCCGAAGCTTTTTTGATATCGGAAACGGCGACTTCACCTTTCGAGCGGTCGCGGCAAACGGCCAGAACG
>JBILKQ010000046.1:0-20151 GCA_044376655.1 Silvanigrellaceae bacterium | reverse complement strand
CTTGAGCCTGGCCCTGAGCCTGGGTTTGACCCTGTGAAACGGGAACATCCTTGCCTTTCACTTGAGCCTGACCCTGAGCTTGGGTTTGACCTTGTGAAACAGGGAGATCCTTGCCTTTCACCTGAGCCTGACCCTGAGCCTGGGTTTGACCCTGCGAAACAGGAATATCTTTGCCCTTCACTTGAGCCTGGCCCTGAGCCTGGGTTTGACCCTGTGAAACAGGAATATCTTTGCCCTTCACTTGGGCTTGGCCCTGAGCCTGGGTTTGACCCTGTGAAACAGGGAGATCCTTGCCCTTCACTTGGGCTTGGCCCTGCGCAACAGGAGCGCCCTCAGCAGGAGTCAGGAGAGCATCAATGTAACCGCTTTCAAGAAGATATGCGTATGCAATGTCCTGACTGATGAGCATGGTGTTGTTCACATCGGCGCAGAACACACCGGCAGCAGGAATACCCCACTGGGTGAAAGCACCTTGATATGCCATGTGTGCCATTTCGAAGGGTGTGGGCAATGCTTCAGCATCTGCGAATGTATCGTTAGCCTGAGCATTTGCAACAGACAAACAAGCACAAGCCAGAGTCAATGAAGCGAATATTTTTTGCAACATTCTAAACCTCCTTCTGTTTGATGAACATGACCCCTGGACGCTGTCTCAAAGATCTGGATGAACACCAGATGAAACTCAATGAATAAATCTGACTTCAAGAAACAGATCGCACTGGCTTCAGTTCTTGCTCCTCTGACTCAAGAGCAGCCGAGAGAACATCCTGCATATTTTTGACGAGAACAAATTCCATTTCGGTTCGAACATCATCTGGTACATCAGCGAGGTCGCGTTCGTTGCCCTCAGGAAGAATAACGCGATGCAGGCCTAGTCTGTGCGCAGCCAAAACTTTCTCCTTGATTCCACCGACCGGAAGAATCAAACCAGTCAAACTCATTTCGCCCGTCATTGCTGTATCGCTGCGAACCACGCGGCCCGTCAGAAGTGAAGCCAGTGCAGTTGCAATCGTTACGCCTGCAGAAGGACCATCCTTGGGAACTGCACCCGCAGGAATATGAATGTGCAAGCCTGCGTGCTCAAAATGTCCGGGATCAATGGACAGTTGTCTTTGCTGCGACCAAATATAACTTCTCGCTGCGTGGGCACTCTCCCGCATCACATCACCGAGTTGCCCGGTCAGCTGGATATCGCGCCCACCCTGAAGCAAAACAGCTTCAACATACAAAACATCCCCACCGAATTCCGTCCAAGCTAACGCCGCAGCAACACCCGGTGGAACATTGTTACGCAGCGCATCTAAGGGCAATGGTGGCGTTCCGAGAAGACTCTCGATTTCAGCGGGAGTCGGCTTAAAATTTGGAGTTCCACCCTGTTCAAGCGCGAGTGCAATCTTGCGTGCAACACGCCCAATGACCCGTTCCAGTTGTCTCACACCAGCCTCACGCGTGAAGCGTCGGATCAGAAACTTTAGCGATTCATCGCTGAACTGAACCTGTAGGTTGGCTAGCCCCGTTGTATTGAGCTGACGCGGAATTAAATAACTTCGAGCAATGTGAATTTTCTCATCGTCGGTGTATCCCACAAGACGCACGAGTTCCATACGATCCAAAAGAGGTGACGGAATAGCTTCGGCTGTGTTCGCAGTTACAATGAAGAAGACTTTGGACAGATCAAATGGAACATCAAGATAGTTATCGTGGAAAGAATAGTTTTGTGCCGGATCAAGAATCTCCAACAGTGCTGCTGCAGGATCGCCATGAAAATCTCGACCCAGCTTATCAACCTCGTCGAGCATCAACAGCGGATTTCTTGCACCGGAGCGTCGAATAGCTTGAATTATACGGCCTGGCATCGAACCAATATAAGTGCGACGGTGACCACGTAGCTCGGCCTCATCATGTAATCCTCCAAGACTCATTCTTTCAAATTTTCTACCCAGAGCGCGTGCAATGGATTCACCCAAAGAAGTCTTTCCCACGCCAGGGGGGCCAATAAAACATAGGATAGGGTCGCGCGCCGTTCGATTGCGTTTCATCACAACCAGCTGCTCTAGAATGCGAACCTTGACCTCCTTTAGACCATAGTGATCATGATCGAGAATTGTCTCTGCTCTCTTCAAATCAAGATTGTCCTCGGTGACAACATTCCAAGGAAGATCAGCGATTAGTTCGAGGTGCGTGCGCAGAACCTGATAATCGGGGGCTGCAACATTAAGCTGCTCAAGGCGCTCGAGTTCAGCAAGAGCCTCTTTAAGAACATTTACCGGTGGAGTGGAGGCGAGCAGCTTTTCCTTCAGCTGCTGCAATTCAACCTGGGCTCCATCGTGACCACCCAGCTCCTGTTGGATTGCTCGCATCTGCTGACGAAGCAGATATTCCCTTTGCTCGCGAGACATTGCGCTTGCAGCCTGAGAGCTGATTTTTTCACGCAGATTTAGAACCTCGACCTCGTACCCCAGGCATTCCACCATACGGCGGTAAAGTTCCTCCTGTGTATTAGCCTCGAGCAAACTCTGCTCTTTGTGCACATCCAGACTGAGCAAAGAGGCAAGCAAATAAACCTGTCCAAGCGGATCCTGAATCTGCTGGAGCAATCGCATTAGATTGCCTGTCCCCTTGAGGTCGCTCAAATCTTGGATCTTCTCTGTCAGGTCAACGATGGAACGCTGTAATGCATCAACCTCGGGTGTGTTGCTGTGTAGCACTGGCGAATCGAATGAGTCAGCTTCAAGAAATCTTCCGTTGTTTGCAACATCGCTTATGCGAACACGACGCAGACCCTGGAGGTTGATCTCGAGCGAGGAATCAAGCCGAGCAAAGCGGCGCACGAGCGCGAGTGTACCGTACTCAAAAAGATCAAGCCCTGAGGGATCGCTCGCCGAGGAATCGCGCTGAGTGACAGCGAGAATCCACTTCTCCTCTTTGGCAAGAGCTGCCTCAACAGCAGCAATCGAACTTGGCCGACTGACTGAGGTTGGCACGATTAAATGCGGAAAAAGTACCGCGTTGCGGATCGGTAGAAGAGGCAATCGATGCAGTCCCTGGTTCTCATTCATGGGTCACCCCCAAGTTTCCGCTGAATTCAGAGACAATTCATTTGGGGTTATAGAACAGAAAACAGAGCGAGAAAAAACCTTCGAAGTGACCCTTACGTTAATAAAACCTCAAGAGTGTCGTCGTTACCCATCGAGGCAAATAGGATAAATGCGTGCAATGGTTTTTCACAGAAAGAAGCGTGAATCACTCTCTGGGAAAGGACAACACATGGCCATCTACACGGAAATTGCGTTTCGTGGCATGGAACCCTCGGCAGCAGTCGAACAGTTGATTCACAAACGAGTCAAAAAGCTTGAGCTCATGTTCAGCCATGTTGCTGCTTGCCGCGTGATCATTGAGGCTCCCCACAAGCACAGAATCAGGGGCAACCTGTTTCATGTGCGCGTTGACCTTTCCGCACCACAGAGCGAACTGGTTTCAAGTCGGGATATCGGTATGAACATTGCCCACGAGCAGCTTCATGTTGCCCTACGTGATGCATTTTCTGCTCTGCGCAAACAGCTCCTGAAGCACAAGCAAAAATTGCGGGTCGACTATCATTTGCCTGACGCTCTTCCCTCAGCTGCGGTTAAGCTTATTTCCCACGTTGATGACTATGGTATCCTCGAAACGATTGATGGACGAGAGATCTTTTTTCACCGCAACAGTGTCGTCGACGGTGACTTCGATAGAGTTCGAGTCGGCGATGTTCTGCGTTTTTCAGAGGAACTCGGTGCAAAAGGACCGCAGGCCAGCAGCGTTCATGTCACAGGTCGTCACCGTAAAGTCAGTAGCCCTGATCAATATTGGGAGGGCTCCGTTTGACTCGAAACGCCACGAGGAAAGGACCCATAGCCGATGGATCGGGGACTCAAACTTCTCTCTGAGCTTGTTTTCTACAGAACCTATCCAGTACCTCTTTCCACTGGGCGAAGGGAAACGCGCCATGAAACAATCTCGAGGGTCGAGACCATGCATCTCGATCGCTTTCCGCAACTCGCAGATGACATCCGCGAGGCATTTCGATGGGTCTACTCGGGACACGTTCGCCCGAGTATGCGCTCGTTTCAATTTGCCGGAGATCCCATAAGGCGCGAAAATATCCGGATGTTCAACTGTGCAGGACAAGCACTCGACAGCATCCAGAAATTTTCTGACTTTCTCTACATTCTAATGTGCGGAACGGGGCAGGGGTTCTCGGTTGAAAAGCAATTTATCTCGCAGCTTCCCGTCATTGGTCGCGGTCACGAACAGACCTTCACGGTGGAAGACAGTAAAGAATCTTGGGCAGACAGCATCCGCGCGCTCATTCTTAATCCTCGCGTGATTTTCAACTACGGCCTGATTCGTGCGCGTGGAAGGCCCCTATCAACAGGTGGAACTGCAAGTGGTCCGGAGCCACTGCATCAAGCTCACGAACGTATTCGTGCGGTTGTGGCCAATGCGGCAGGCAGAAGACTGAGCGATGTGGAATGCGCAGATATCGTTTGCATGCTTGCTGATGTCGTAGTTGTGGGAGGAGTGCGAAGAGCAGCTTTAATCTGCCTTTTTGATTCTGACAGTGAAGCGATGCTCAACTTCAAATCAGGCAACTGGTGGGAAAGAACCCCTTGGCGAGCGCGGACAAATATCAGTGCAAGGCTCCTGCGTTCCGACAATAATTTTGCAGAAAAACTCAAAGGGATTCTGTCAGCATGCTTTGCGAGCCAGAGCGGAGAGCCGGGTGTCAGTCTCATGAACGATCCGCACTGGTTCTACAACCCCTGTCACGAAGTCGCGCTCAAGGCCTTTTGCAATTTGAGTTCCGTGAATGCTGCCGCATGTAGAAACCAAATTGAATTCCTATCTGCAGTCCGCGCTGCCACACTGATTGGAGTCCTTCAAAAAAACTATACTTCGTTCCACTATATATCGCGGCAATGGCAGAGCGACTGCGAGCAGGAAGCCCTACTTGGTGTCAGTTTCACAGGTCTGGCTCTGGCCTGGTCTCTCGTGACCCGATCAAACCTTCTTGCAAAGGCTGCTCATCTTGCTCTCGAAACTGATGAAAGGTTTTCCAGAGCACTGGGTATGCCCTGCGCTGCGCGGATTGGAACCATCAAACCCTCTGGAACAGAATCAGCAGAACTCGCAGTGACCTCCGGAATTCATGCGGCACATGATGCATTTTACATCAGGAGAGTTCGGCTTGAGAAAAATTCTCTCATTGGAGAACATTTGTGTACCATGGCGGATTTGGGCGAGGCTGGAAGCAACCAATTTCTGGAGAAAGATCATTCGCAGGAGGGCGGCATTGTTGTCTCATTTCCAGTGACTCATGACAACGCGATCTTGCGTCCTCAAGAGGGAGCATTGCAGTTGCTTGAGCGTTGCAAATACATGACTCAAAACTGGATTATGCCAACACACAGAAGTGGACCCAATCCACACAACGTGAGCGTTACGGTGAGCTACAAGCACGGCGAACACGGAGCGTTACTCGACTGGATGCTTCGTAATAAAAATCATTATAGCGGGATCAGCCTTCTTCCAGATGACGGTGGGACCTATCTTCAAGCACCGTTCGGAAAGATCAGTGAAAATGAGTACAAAAAAAGGTTGGGAGAGCTGCCTGACAATATCGACTTCTCAACGCTCGGCACATCTCCAGGGACGGAAAGTGACGACCGCTTCATCGATTGGGCCTGTGGAGGTGACAGCTGCGAACCGAGTTGAGTCGTTTCTATTTTTGACATTTGTAGTCGCCCCCAAATTCCAAGGCTCCACCCGTGAACACGGTTTGCTCCAGCAGCTTTTCTCCTGACATGCCGATCCCCAAAGGTGGTACTTCGAAAAGCTGCGCCGCTATTTGGGTTTGAAATGATTGCTCTGATCCATTTCGCTCAAAACCTGACTCTTTTGGAATGGAAATTCCACCAAATGTCTTGCGGGGAGCCTGAGCCGTAATCACTAGCCGGCGATTCATATACGAGGCCCTCAACTCAAAACGTCCTGCGCAGCTGTCGACCTTACTTTCAAAAAGCGTCCCCACATTCTGAGGGGCAAAGTCTTGCCTGAAGCGCTCGCTCCGATAGCCAACAAGCCAAGCCTCAGGCTGAATTCCGGCGATCTTCAGTGGCTTACCTCCAGCCAATGCAATCGTGCGCTTTTGATCGGGCATATGTGCTTGCATCCAGATGTAGGACTCCGGAAATGAGACACCCCAATTCTTTTCGATGTGTGCAAAGCCTGTTCCCTTGATCGTCTGCATCGTACCCGGAGCATTGGGATCTGGCAGATTTGCCTCGAATTGCACACGTGACCCCAAGCTGTAGACAAACCAATGCAACGGGAAAGCCCGAAACAGACTCAAAAGGCCCTCTGGACCAAGACCATTACTGCTCCATGCAAGGGGAGGATCGGCCCAATCAACTTTCAACTGTGCACCATCAGCGACCTTGAGCCTAAGCCCGGACTGGTTCAGCTCACCAATGCCATCAGCTACCCAACGAAAAGATGCCGGTGTAGACGGGGCAGGGTCACGCTTGACAGGATCATCAGATTTCAAAAACATGGCCGTGTTTTCGGGAAACGATTCAAAGGCGCGGAGTGGCGAAGCGACCTGCCCACTCTCAAGCAACGCAGCGTAGCCCTTTAGCCCTCGCTTTTCAGCGCTTGCCCTTTCTTCACCTGGAGAGAGATATGAACCCACAATTGCCCCGAGTGAGCGGTCGGTCCCACTGACGGGTGTGATGCGCACATACCAGCCCTCAAACCACGGACCCCGAGCAGGCAGTTTGTGCGGATCCAAGAGCGAACCAATTTCACTTTTTTCATCACCAAAATTTCTGCTCTTACAGGATGGCAACGTGGCACCTGCGAGTAGGACAACAGGAAAAAGAACATGTAACTGCTTTGTAAAAAAGGCCATGTCAGGGACCTCCCGATAAACTTGAGAAGCCTAACTCAAGAAATTCAACCAACACGCCTGGATGGGCTCTCATCAATTCCCAAATCACTGACTTCAGGCTCACTCTCTTCGGATTTCACTACGAGTCTAGGTCGCATCTTCTGAGCTAACCTATCCACAACATCTGCGCGGGCTTGATCAGGTGATACCTCTGTTCCACGTTTGAACATTGAAGCAGCATCACCAAACGCAGAGGCATGCTTGCGACCACGATGTCGAACACGCTGCCCCTTGATTACGGCAGTCATGTCCTGAATGAGTTCATCAACTCTGTCGCTCTGATCCTGCAATTCCTGCAGACCACGCTTCAGCTCAATGTAGACCGTATTTATCCGTGTACCGGAGCCTTCGGATTGCAACATCGACTCAAAAACATTCCGTAGCGCCTCTTCCCTAATCGCCAGCGCGTCCTGAACAGCCTCGAGTGATTCAGCGATATGGGAAAATTCAGCTGGGAACTGAGCAATGTTCGCACGCGCGTCACCGATCAGATTCACGCTATCATTAACGCTTCGGCGAATGGAGCCAGACAGCCCGAGAAGCCGCTCCTGCACTTTGCTCATGCCTTCGGACACATCTCGAAAAACAGCTTCCATCTGTTCGGAGACCATTTCGAGATCCTGCCCCAAAGCTGCAATACCCTTGCCTTGTATCCCTGCACGCGCAGCTTCAATTTGTGCGTTAGTTCCAGCCAACTGGGCTTTGAAAATGAGCTCGGAAAAGCCTGAAACCTTACTGCTCATTTCATGCAGTGCTTTTTCAAAATCGGCGAGTTGTTCGGCCGAGGTACGTGCCAGAGTCATTTCAATGCCAATTCTCTGCACTGCATGGTCGCTCGTTGAGGTTTTTTCCTTGAGATCTTTTGTACGTCGAACGGCCTCAGACAAAGTCTTTTCGCACTCCTCCGTCTGGGCATAAATTGACTTCACGGTAGATGCCACAGTCGACAGTGCCGTGTGATTTTCGCTGTTCGTTTGTGACGCTCTGGTCATAATGTGACCAAGTCCATCTCCACGCTCGGCAAGGCGCGCAGACTCTTCTTTAAGACGAATTGAATACTCAAGAAAGTCTCTGCTCGTAGACCTACCAGCACCCAAACCTAAAAGCCCAAACACGACAACCAAAACAAAAAATCCAAAGAAGAACCAACGACGCTGAGATACCAGATCCGCCAAAACCTCTTCAGTGGCAGTCGAAACCACAACCGACCATCCAAGCTGATCAAGGAAACGGCTGTCGCGGAGCGGATTATAACCCCAAATGCGTTCCACTCGGGCAACACGATCAATTTCCACCGCCGAACCCGACCTCCCGGCCACAGCCTCAGCTGCTGCCATCTGCCCCTGTTGCGTTGCAAGATTCCAGCGCAGCACTTTCTCAGGATTCCTCTTGAGCTCACTCCTCTCGGTTACTGTTTCGCTAGACACCTCTGTAACCAACCAACCTTCACGATTAATGAGCATCGCTTGGCCACTTCTAAGGCCTGCTGACTGAAGGAGATCAAAAACCCCACGCAGTTCGGTTTCAATGAAACGCAGAGAAGTACGAGCTGTGATCACCCCCACCGGCTTGCCATCGGGAAGCACAACCGCACGCGAGAAACTCATACCAAACTGGGTGCTGCCCAAGAGTGCTGAAGAGATAGGGTCAACCTGAATATCCTCAACAACACTCCCTGTGAGTCCCTTGGCCTTATCCTCGAGAAATTGACCTTTCACTGCGCGTGCGAACCATGGAGTCTCGGTGAAGGCTCGCCCCTCGAGATTTTTCTGCTCGACGGGTCTGCCATCAAAAGTTTTCGAACTCGAAGCGACAAATTTTCCTTCAGCATCAACGAATACAATGGCATCATATGCTCTATAGCTCTCAACATAACTGTTGAGAGCCTGGGTAATAGCCTCTCTATTTTGACTCAGAAAAACTGAGTTCGCAGCAAATGCCTGAACATCCATGTACCGTTCACGGAAAACTGCGGCGATAGCTTGCGATGCCATTGCTGCCTTCGACCTGACATCTTCTCGCGCAAGTTGCTGTCTCGCGGAGAAGGTTTGCTTCAACAGGACGAAAGAAAAGATTCCCATGCACACCAGACCTGCCAGTGTGAGAATGAGTATTTTGCTCCGCAGTGATAATGCACGCCAGAACATGTCCATTCTCCCTTCAGCCTGCCGAACGTTCTTTGTTTTCTGTGGCCAACTCAAGCGCACCACAGAGTACGTTCAGGTCAAGCAACGTTGCCAATCCTTGGCTGAACTTGCCGATTCCTATCATTCCCCCGGCAGTCACATCGCCAGGCATTCCGGTCGTAGATTCAATCTCATTTCTCTCGAGCCGACAGACACCCTCGATGTGGTCAACAGCAACACCAATCACTCCGGATGCCGATTCGACAACAACAAGTGCACGCGGCGCCGAGCGCTTGAGATTCGGTTTCTCGTTGGGAAACCAGATGCGCAGGTCCACAACGCCTAAAATCTCTCCACGCAGATTGATGATTCCAAGAAAGTTCTTTCTTGTATTTGGAACCATGCGCGGCACTTGAAATGGAACAGCCTCACGCACAGAAGCCAACACTGTTCCGTAGAGCTCCCCTTGAAAGCGAAACAACAAAAATGATTCCGTTGATTTCGGGTCGGCGTTGTTGAATTGATTCATGCCACCTCCCGTTCCTGACGGTTCCCGATAAATGCATTTGCAACCTCGAGAATATCAACAACCAACACGGGCTTTTCTGTTCCTGAAATGAGTGTACCAGCGAGACCCTTCACACCTTGAAGGTGTGGTTGCAGCGGTGTAACTAGGGTACGGACCGTGCGAACAACCTGCTCGACACCAACAGCGATCGAATCACGCCCGATACGCACAAGCAGAACATGACCTTTCTCAATTGCAACGGTAGCCTGAACCCGTCTACGCATTGCGGGTGGCGTTTTTTCGAGAAGTTCAACAAGAGTAACAAACGGAAACAACTTTCCATTGAACTCGATCAGTTGTTTGTCACCTCGTAGAATATGAGTGCTGAAGCATCCGGGTTCGATCGTATCGTCAAGCGTGTGAACAGGAACAGCGTAAAGTTGTTCATTGCAGTTCACCATCACCAGATCGAGCAAGCGCGGCGCAGCCGGAATGCTGATCTCCAATCGAGTAAAGCGACCCACAGATGCCTGAACACTCAATGTTGCGGAAAGCTCACGGAGCTTTGCCCTTGAGCTCTCCAAGAATCCCCGAAGATTCTGGCCGTTCGGTGTCGCATCTCCATCACCCTGACCACGCCCATCGTCTTCGACAACTATCTTCACAACCGAGTGCGTTGACGAAGCGCTGACCCGCAGCAATCCCATCGGAAGTTTTCCATTTCTGACACGCTCCTCAGGTGATTCAAAACTCATCTCAACCGTCCAGCGGATGAGTTTCGAAAGTGGTTCCCACAACGCACCAAGGGTTGTCTTGTCGATCAAGGTCGATTGACCATCGTAATCAACTTGAATTGCAGCACCCTTGCACTGTGCTGATTCAACAGCAAACATTGCCAATCTCTCAAACAGTCCTTCGAGTGGTACCAATCGCAGAGCAACTGCCGACTCGGAGAGCTCGGCAATCATTCGGCCTGTGTTGTCAATCATCCGCCTGAGCTGCGAATTGACCTTGTCTGAGTCGCCAGCAACATTCTCGATTGCTGAATGCTGAGATGAAATACGTGCAACAAGATCGATGAGCTGATGAATGCGTGCATCGGACTCTGCGAGAAGTGCATTTGCTCCGCCTTCAACCAAACTTCTGATCGCTGCATCCTGGGCAGCCAAGTTTGCTTGCGCCCCGCCCGAATCGGCTTCTTCGGCTTCGGTTGAGAGAGTTCTTGCATCTGTAAGCTTCTTCTCATCATCGAGAACCTTTTGAACAGATGCCTTATGTTGCCGAATTAAATCGTTCAGCTCGGTTAGATCGTCACGGTAGGTGGGGTCGGTGCGGAGACCAACAATCCAGCGCGACAGTGCGCCATGCGTCATCATCAAAGTTGAGGAAACCTCTGCATGAGGAGTGGCTCCTGACCTCAGCACAAGCCGCAGGTATTCATCGGTGGCATTGAGTGTTTGCGCGAAGTCTTCGAGACCAACACCGCGACTCGCCCGCCGCAGGCTTTGAATGGAACGCGATATCCACAGCAGTGCCTCGCGCACATCCCCACCGCTCTCGAGCGAGAAACACGCTTCGTCCCACTGCCCCAAGAGGTCAGCAGCCTCACTGAGAAAGATGTTAATGACCTCGGGGGTAATATGCCCCAAAATTGTCACGTCAGCCTCCAAACTTAATCTGGCTTTCTGATTTCGGCGAAAAACGAGCTGATCTGAGGGCGTGGAGATGTCGGAGCTCTGACACCGACTCCGACAAAATTCCGGAAGCAATAGGAAAAACGAAATTTCTCAAGTTTCTCCTGAAAAAGACCGATAACTTTCCAAATTTTGTTCCGGAGGCTTTCATGCGCTTTGTCACGAGCTGTCTTTCACTCGCAGTTGTTATTTTTGCTGGGGTGACCCCGGCCTGTGTCCCTGGCCAGTACGCAACACTGCCAGGACCTGGGGGCTCGACCATGAAGAAGCAGGCAGCACAGGGCGGCGCCGATCAGACTTCCGGCGGAGAAAGTGGCGGTGCGGCCTCGAATGGCGGCACGACAAACAGCACGCCTACAGGAACTGCGACACCTACCCCGGGTCTCACTTTCGCCCCTGGAGTTCCAGAAAGCGATGCCCTGCGCAAATGCCTCAACTTGTGGGGCACCACTCCGTTCAAAGAAGTCAAAGCCTCACAAGTGAAAGTGATGGATGTGAGCGTTGGCATCGGTGGCGGACTGCTTGGTTCCGGTCTAGGAGGACTCGGTAACCTCATCAACATCGGCAATCCCAAGGATCTTGAGTCTACCGCTGAACCACGCCTTGTTGTGTTACCGCTGAGTGTGAATGTAGGCGCCAGCTCTACGTATGAATTGATGAATCCAAATGGCTGGTATTGCATGAAGGCAGCCATTGGTGCGCGCAGCACGGTGAATATTAAGCTGCACTGCTCTGCAAAAATTGCCCAGTCTGATCTTGGGATACGGCTCGACACTAAGCCGACCCCAGCACCGGGAGGCACACCAGCCCTGCCTGTAAACGTGGGTATCAATGATGGCCGTACGCCCGGATCGCAATTGGGAATTATGGTCGACTCGAATGTGAATTTGACCCGGGTGGACAGCGCAGGCAACCCATGTGCACCCTGAAAAATGTAGGTCGCTTTGGTCCCGGACGCTCGGTTGACCGCGCACAGAAGTGATGAAAGCATGAAGGCCTTCCAACCCGGAGGCCTTTATGATTTCAAATTCAGTTCGAATTCTCTCTACCCTCATAGCCATGGCTTCAACATCTTTTACTACCGCTGCGGTTGCCTCAACCGCACTCAAGGTGGGTGACGCGGCACCTGAAGTGGAACTCAAAACCCACGAAGGCGAAAACTTTTCGTTGCAATCACGCAAAGGCAAGGGCTGGACGATTCTCTATTTCTACCCAAAGGCAGGAACACCTGGATGCACCAAACAAGCGTGTGCTTTCCGCGATGCAGCGGACCAAATCAAAAAGCAAAACGCTGAGGTCTTTGGAGTCAGCACTGATACAGTTGAAAAGCTCGCAGCATTCCAAAAAGAACACAAACTAACCTTCACACTCCTTGCAGACCCAGATGCGAAGGTCACCCAGGCCTACGGTGTGAAGCTGCCTGTAGTGAAACTTGCTAAGCGCTGGACGTTCGTTATCGATCCCGAGCTGAAGGTGCGCCATATCAACGACAAGGTGGATCCCCTTCTTGACGCAAAACAGGTCATAGCAACTTTGCAAAGCCTGCAGGAAAAACCAGGTGCAGAGAACCTGGGCGAGAAAAAGAAAAAGTAAGCCAGAAAATTATTTCTTCCAGCGATCGTGCATCCAGAAATATTCTTGAGGATTCTGGAGCACGAGCGCTTCGACTCGCTGGTTCATGATTTTGCAATTCTCGAGAACAAACTCATCGAACTTCCAATTTTCATTCTCCTGAACCAAAAACTCCTCATGGATCGTGATGATGTGTCGATCCAAACCGGTCCGCCGAATGGTCACAGGAATGATGGGAGCGGGAAACTGTTTCCATAAATAGAAGAGACCTGCATTGGTCCATGCAAGCTCACCAAAGAAAGGAATGAGAACACCCTTTGAGCGGCGCTGGTCGACCATGAAACCGACAACTTGATTCTTCTTGAGCCCATCAAGGATACGCGCTGTTCTTGAACGCAGACTGCCACCTTCGTTGACGATCTCCTGCATTCCATTAATGGCACGATTGCGTCTGACCCAGGCCGCCATCTTCCCCTTACCAACTGATTTGACAGGAGCGTGAATGGGCACAAACTGGCGCGAAAATCCAAATGCCATCATTTCAAAGTTGCCGGAATGGATCACCATGGCATAGGCGCCGCGTCCTCGCCCAAGAGCTTCGCTCATGCGCTCGGGACATTCAATTTCAATTGTCTGCCGCGGAAATATCTTGCGTGCCCCAAAAAACTCAAGCGAGGTTAGAATAAAATTTGTCAGTGAAATACGACCAAGTCTCGCAAGATCATGCCCCGATGATTGGGCGCCGAAAACGCGCTGCAAATTTTGCATGACCATTTTTCGTCGGATGCGAAAAAGATCAAACACTAAAAAGGCAAGGATACGTGCAAACCAGAGACGGGCTCTGGCACCGCACAGAGCTAAAACAAAACCAATGATATCGAGAACGAAAGACACCATCGAAGATTCCTGCTGAACACGCTGCCCACGCGCATAAGCCCATCATATTTTGCCACACGGCAGAATTTGGGGTCGCATGGGGTTGCTGCAAAGTCAAGATATCCGCAATTCACCCGAAAAACACCCTAATCGATCAACAAACGGAGATTGGCCCATGGGTGCAAGAAAAAGCTTGTCCGCTGCAATAGCTGCAGCTGCTGTCGCAATGGTTTGCTCCTCCCATGCACTTGCAGCACCCGGAGGAAGTGGATTGCGCGTACCCTCAATCGCAGCACAAGGCGACGTCGGTTATTTCACCTACAAAAGCAAGCTCGCGGAGAGCAACGATACGGGTCTGCGCTACAGCTATGGTGTCCAAATTTTCGGTGGCGACGACCGGGCATTGGGGGCAGCCATGCGTTCATCGCTACTCTCGGCAACTTTTGCTCTGAATGAAAACAAAATCAGCGAAAAAACACAGACCTTCATTTTCAATTACCGAATGGGATACATCTATGCAGGTGTTGGCTTCGGAACCACACAAATGACCTTCACGAAAGCCGGTACGGACGCCATGGATGCCTATGGCAACACTCTCGGTGGCAACATTGGTGCGCTCATTCCTTTTGGACGTGGCAGCTCGGTTCAAACCGACCTCCTCGTACTCAAACCCAATGCCATTAAGGACAGTCAGCAGAGAACTGTAAGTTTGGGACTCAAATTGGAGTCAGATACGTTTCTGACTTTTGCTCTCTCGAGACGATACGTTGATCTCATGCTGGGCTTCAAGTACATCCAACACACCGCCACCGTTGGTGGAGAGGGCGGAGCAGAAAAACTCACAATACCTGCAGTGGGTCTGCGTTTTGGTGCAAATATTTAATTACGCGAGCTTTGAAATGACAACAGAAACGGTTCATTCCTTCTCCGTGAAGAGCATCAACGGCGAACAAGTTTCACTTTCGCAGTACAAAGGTAAAGTTGTTCTGATTGTAAACGTTGCAAGCAAGTGTGGATTCACACCACAGTATAAAGGCCTGCAAAATATTTTCGATAAACTCAACTCAAAAGGCTTTGCTGTCCTTGGATTTCCCTGCAATCAATTCGGCGCACAAGAACCTGGCAACGAAGAGGAAATCAAAAACTTTTGTTCGCTGAACTACAACGTCTCGTTTCCTATGTTTGCAAAAGTCGATGTCAATGGCGAAAAAGCAGATCCCCTATTTTCATTCCTGAAAAAATCTGAGCCAGGAATCTTTGGTACAGAAATGATCAAGTGGAACTTCACAAAGTTCCTGGTCGACAAAGAAGGTAATGTCTTGCGCCGATATGCACCAAACGTTTCACCTGAAAGTTTGGAAGCCGACATCCTGGCTGCTTTGGAAAAATAAATCGAAAGCACCACGAGGTGCTCTGTCCTGACCCTGGCAAAATCAAATTTAGGCCTGTTTTGCTCTTGAGATGGTGGGAGATTCGCGACTCGAACGTGTGACCTCTTGCTCCCGAAACAAGCGCGCAACCACCTGCGCTAATCTTCGCAGAAAAGTGACCCTCAACGCCCGCTCAATCCACCCCTCCCTTGGGGTGCTGCCTTAGCTGCTTGAAGTTCAACCAAGTCTTTCAAAATATTCAGCGTTTCAGCAAGCTGCAAGTCGCTCTTCCGAACAACAATGTTTTCGTCACGGATTTCCTTCAATTCAGCTTCTTCCTGCTCCTTCTCTTTAAGCCTGTCTGCTTTGGATTTCGCATCCTCGAGGAGTGAAACGCTGGCCTTGTCTTTTTCCTTACGTGCCTTTTGAATTTTCTCACGCATTTCCGAAAACTCTTTGGACTTGGCAATGCGCTCCTTGCTGGCAAGCTCAAGCGCAGGAATGAGTGCATCCACTTTGCCAACAAACCGGAATCCTGGAGCCGGCTGAATGGCATCATTTTTCAGAACGTAGTCGTTTTCCTTTTCGCCCACGTCGCTCGCCTCAAGCAAGCTCGGAATCACGATATCCGACTGCACGCCAATTTCTTGGTTGCTACGACCGCTCGGACGATAAAACTTCTGCTGCGTTATTTTGAGAGCGCCATTCGAAACACGACCTTCGGTCCCGGGAAGCTCCTGAACAACCTGTACAGTCGCTTTGCCATATGAATGGCTGTCTCCTACGACCACAGCACGACGATAATCTTGCAGGGCACCTGCAACAATTTCAGAAGCAGAAGCGCTGTGCTTGTTAATGAGAACGACAAGTGGGCCTGCATATTGTTGGCTCGGATCTGCATCAAGCAACGGGCGTCGCAGGCGCCGGCGATCGACTGTTTGTACAATCGGACCCTCTTCAATAAACAAGCCTGCCAACTGGATGCTCTCACCCAAATCGCCACCGCCATTGCTACGCAAATCGAGAACAATTCCCTCAACTTTGGAGGCCGACATTTTCTTCAGCTCACGCAAAACATGGAGCGCAGCCCCACCGCACTCGCGCGTAAAACGCGCACGACAGGAGAAGTCAGTGTAGAAGGCTGGCAAACGAATGACTCCAAGCTTCTTTCCACCCACCTCAACTGCTTCACTGCGAGCTTCACTTGATGAGATTTTTACCGCATCACGAATAATCGGAATAGTCACACGCTCGGTGTTACCCTGCTCGGACTTGCGCAGAACCTGGAGCACGACGCGGGTTCCCTTTTTTCCGCGAATCAGCCGGACTGCCTTACTGAGTTCCATGTCAATCAGATCGACCATGCCCTGGCCATCGCCTGAATCAACGGCAATGATTTTATCGCCCACCTTAAGGCGGCCATCCCGTTGCGCGGCACCGCCAACTATAAGAGCCTGTACAGTGATATATCCATCAACTTCCTGCAGAGTTGCACCAATGCCCTCGAGCTGGTTACCGAGGCGGATATTGAAATCTTCTTGCTCGATCGGCAACAGATGGGTGGAATGCGGATCGAGAGACAGAGAAAAGGCATTAATGAAAAGATTAGCCACTTCATCAGCACTCATCTCTTCATAATTTTTGCGAATTTGATCATAACGGCGCTTCAAGCGTTCACGCGCTTTGGGTTCCCCGTCAGGATCCTTCATGGTCATGACTTGGAATTTAATGCGCTTGCGCCAACGCTCATTGATTTGATTGGAGTCAGACGCCCATTCTTGCTTGCCAATCGACATTTCATCAGGGACATCGAATACAAAGGGCTTGGCAAGAAGAGTTTCTGCATGTGCGCTTCTTTCCTTAACGCGCAGCAAGAACACCTTGTGAATTTCTGAAATGAAATTGCAGTCGGCTTTTGCAATCAGTTCGTCAACTTTATCTTCGTATTTGACAAACTGAGTGAGGTCAGACTTTAGGAAGTAGAATTTGCCCGGATCAAGAGTTTCGAAAAACTTTCCGTAGGTGCGCCGCGACAGCTCCTTGTCGAAGCTTCGGTAAACGTAGTGATTCTGAAGATAAAGATCGACACGGTTGCGCACTTCACGGCAGCTCAAGAGCGGACCTGCCGTGGCGGCTTTGCCCGTTGCGTTCGACGGTTCAAGGACGGCCGTTGCCGTGAATCCCAGAAATACCAGCACGAGAGTCCAGCGAACCCATTTTGGTTTGCTCAAATGAAACTTCATTGCGAACTGCTCCCCATGACCCCCTAGGTCACACTCATTACTACACTGAGGCCTTGCGGAAAACCGGTCAATTGGGAATTCTGGCCGCCTGCTCTTCAAAGTTGGCACATGAGCATTTGTGCCTTATACCGTAGGAACAAAAACACACGGGAGAAAAAGTGGATCCTATGGCCGAGACAGCCGAACTCAGCAAATCTGCCGACCATGCAAAAATTCACGAGGCATTTGATGCCTACTTAGCGCGTCTTGGACTGCGTCAAACGAAACAGCGCCGCTTGATCGTCGAGGCTGTTCTCCAAATCGGATCCCATGTGGACGCCGAGGCCATCACGGCTCAGGCACGACAACTGGACAAGAACATTGGCCTCGCAACTGTTTACCGGACACTTCAATTGATGACTGCGGCGGGTCTACTGATCGAGCATTCGTTCAGCAAAGATCGCAGCATTTTTGAGTTTGTCGGGCTCGATCGGGAACATCACGATCACCTCATATGCAACCAATGTGGCTCAATCGTTGAATTTTATGACAATTCACTGGAAGACCTGCAGGAGCAAATTGCCCGGACTTTGGGGTTCCAGCTCAAAACCCACCGAATGGAGCTTTTCGCTGACTGTATGAACCCCGAGACCTGCACCCGACGTGCTTCTTCTTCAAAAGGACACTGAGACATGACTCAAGCGAGCACCAAATCTCCGATCACCCCAAAGACAAAAATTTTGTGGTCACTTTCGCAATCTTCGTTTGAGCGTCACAGCGCTGAAAAGCTCGCCGCACATCTGTGCGGACTGCATGTAGATGCACTTCGTATCGTCGTCTCGCCAGCACTTTTGCCCCTCCTCAAAGGTTTGCGCAGCGAGATCACGCGTCAATACGGACAAGTGCAGAATCGCCCGACTCCAGCCGGCCTGATGCCCTTTGTTTGCAGTCTTGTCGGCCGCCGAGCACGGCTGCGTGTGCCCGGAGGAAGTTTTGAAATTAAGGCCGGTGAGCCATTTCACATCACTCTCCGCGCCGACTTCGATGCCTGCCTGCATCCCGACAAAACCCCTCCTGCGCAGGACGTAGAAATCGTGCTCAGTTCGCCCGATATGAGTTCACAGCTGAAAGTGGGCAGCACGCTTACGGTCTCTTACGGTCAAACAGTTCTGGAGGTCATGCAGCTTGAAACCCTGGGCGAAACCCTGCGCCTGAAGGTCACAGCATCCCAACCCACACAACTCCTCACAGGCATGGATGTGCAGAGCACGCATCTGCCCCAGGGTCTTCTTCCGCTGCTACCCCAAGACGAAGAGGTTCTCTCCCACCGCTTCATGCAGGTCGCCGACTACGTGGTGATTCATGGCGTTCACTCGCGCGACGATCTTCTCAAGTTGAAATCGCGCATCATGCCAGAAAAATCCGGGCAGGGTTCTCTGCGTCACCCTAGTGTGTCCGTTGGACCGGCGGTGCGCGACCGTCAGGCTGCATTGCCACCACGGTGGATTTGGAAGGTCGACTCGAAGGACAGCCTCGAACTGCTTCCGCAAATACTTGATTGCGTCGACGGAGTATTGCTGAGCCGCTCAGAGCTTGGCCTGTCGATTCCGCCGAACAGCCTCCCCATCGTCCAAAAGGATCTGATTGCCCGCTGCAATGAGGTTGCCAAGATAGTCATTGTTGCCTCTGAGCTGATGTACTCGATGCGTGTCAATCCCAATCCCACGCGTGCCGAAGTCAGTGACATGGCCAACGCAGCAGCCGATGGTGCCGATGCTTTGTTGCTTGCCGAGGAAGTAACCGAAGGTCCTTTCGGCTCGATCGTGGCTGAGATGTCGCAAGACACTCTTGCGAATGCCGCACCCTTTTTGGAATCAAATTGGAACCGAGTCGAGTTCAAAGCAAAAACCGACGAAGATGCTATCGCCTATGGTGCTTTGAAAGTTGCGCGCGACATCGGTGCGCGTGCGATCGTCTGTCTCACTGAGGGCGGATATACCGCTTATCGACTTGCTTCGCTGCGCACACCGATCGATGTCGTGGCTGTTTGTTACAACGAAAACATCATGCGCCAGTTGAATCTCGTGAACTCGGTGCGCGGCCTGACCATCGACAGCACTTTGCCCTTCGATCAGATCCTCGCCGAAACCAAAGCTCAGTTGCACCAATCACATGGATTCAACAAAGGTGACAAAATCGTGTTCGTATCGCTCACGGCTTCCAGCGTGTCAGCACGCAACTCGAACATCTTCACCGTGCAGGAAATCGACTGAAAATCAGAGCTCGGGAGTGGGGCCCATGCGGCCCTGCCTGCGTCTCTGCTCAATGCGCTCGAGTTTGCTTTGAACGGCACCTTCGAGAGCGATGCCGCGCGCATTACAATAATTCATCAGCGCAATGAAGACGTCGGCGGCTTCGTCAGCGAGGTGTTGTGCATCTACCCCACACTCAGGATCTCGCCAGAGCTTCTTTTCTAGATTGGCAAGTTCACCACATTCACCAGCAAGTTCCAACGCGAAAAAAGATGCGCTCCGCTGCCCGAAGGCGCGGAGCTGATAAGCGAGAAACGATTGCTGCGTGGGAGCGAGACCCTGCACCTGTGGAGGAGCCAGGGCCTCAGTCGAAAGGCTTTCTTTCACAGAAATCCCTTGGTGATGTTCATAAGCTCAACGTTGGCCGCAACCGACTTCTTGAATGCTTCGCTCTCAGCAGGACTGAGTTCGAACTGATAAATCTTCTCAGCACCTTTGTTGGTGAGCTTCACTGGAACGCCGACAAAGCAGTCGGACACGCCG
>JBILKQ010000144.1:0-7101 GCA_044376655.1 Silvanigrellaceae bacterium | reverse complement strand
CGACTCAATAACTTGCCGGGTTGGGACTACGTTCCGCATGACCTGCAGCGCATGATCCGCAAGCACGGTATCGCCTTTCATCATAGCGGTCTCATTCCGCCAGGGCGCGTTGCAATTGAATCTCTCCTCAAGGAAGGTTTGCTTCGGGTTTGTTCCGGCACCATGGGGATCTCCTTGGGTGTGAACTTTGCCGTGCGCAGTGCTCTGATCTCTGATCTCTCGCGGCCGAGCGAAGGCGGCGAAACCAAGTATGGCGCGAGCGAAGTGATGCAGATGCTGGGGCGTGCGGGACGCCGTGGCAAGGATACCCATGGCTTTTCGATGTGGATGAATCTTGGGCGCTTCGTTGAGCAGAAGCCAGCAGGTCGTGAGCCTTGCCGTTCATCGCTCAAGTTCGATCCGACCACAGTTCTGGGGATTCTCGGCCAAAAAGAGAGCCTCGCATACCTGTCCCATTTTTACCGAAAGTCGTTCTTCATGCGTGGTCGCGATCCGCAGCAGGTGATGATTGTCGACCATGAGCTCATTTCTGCAATGCTTTACAAGGATTTCAAAATGGAAATCCTGGCGTGTGAAGATATTCCCGAAACGTTCAAAAAGTATCACAAAGGTCATCAGCGCAGTCAGGTCCCGTGCAATCGCTGTCCAGCGCGCATTCCCTGTCACAACGTCATGACCCAATCGGGCTCAAGCACGTTGCAGAAGATTATTTCGCATTTGCGCACGGTGGGTGCAATCGATGGGCAGGTACCAACCTTGATGGGGCAGCTTGCACGACATTTCCCTCAGGCGGGAGGTATGATCGTAGCGCGTAAGCTAGCTGAAGGTGAAATCAACTCCGACAACCTGCGCCAATATCTGCAGTTGATGGCGAGTTTCTGTTCAGCTCACTTCAAAGAAATTCCAGATACCTATGCTGATTTGGCATTCTTAAGTAATCTCAATATTCCACGCGACATCGAATTTCACTACCCGGAAGAGCTTTTCCCTGAGCTCTATGACGAGCTTGGATTCCGCCGCGAGGAGGGCAACGGCCCGAAAGTGTTTCGTGAATTCAACATGGGTGCAGCATCCATTGTCTCGGCCTGGATCGATAATCTCATGTCGTGGGAGGACCTTGTCCAGGAACACTCGACCAAGCATTTCTCCGCAGGCGACTGCATGATGGTGCTGTTTCGCTTTGCGACTTTCCTGCAGAGCCTTGCTCGTCTGGAGGATTACGATGCCGACCTCGCAAAACAGGCTCGTGCGCTGATTCCTGTGGTGTTGCGTGATCCACTCGATGCACGCAATCGCATGCTGACAGAAGAAACAGATGAGTTTGAAAGCGAAGATAATCTGCCAGAAGCAACCACAACGGAAGATGTGGGTGAGGCCGGTCCATATGCCGGCGAACTCAGTTGAAGGTTGTGCGCTCTTAGTTGGTTGGCGGTGTGCTGCTCATATCGGGTTGATTCAAAGTGCCGTTGCGCATCTCGCGCGCCAGCTCTGGTGGAATACGGGTGAGGGAGTCAAGGGCTACGACCTCAGCCGTGCTCCGCATTGCGGCTGTGCAGTTCTCACAGTTTTTCACAAGCTCATTCGCAAACAGCCACCCCAGCGCATATGCACCCCACTGTTTGCCATCGCATGCAGGAAGACCTTCGTAGTCACCGGAAGCACAAATCGTGTGCAGATGTCCGCATGAACGGTTGTCAGGAAGTTGGCCGGCAGCCAAATTCAAGAAGTCGCGATCATTGAGCCCGCCTGTACAGTCGCTGTGACGTGCTTCGTGCACGAGAATGCTTGTCCGCGCCACGGTGTTGAGCGGGCGACCGTTGCTTTCGTCGAAAACTGAATAGGCCCGACCCAGTTTGATGATGCCAACGCGAGGGTCGTTGACCGGGATGGCAGTGTTGTTGGTGAAGAAATTGATATTTCGTCTTTGCGCGATGGTTTCGAGCCACACTGCGGTGCCAATGTTGGTTGCAATGGTCACGGCTTTGTTGTTGTCACTTCCGGTGTTGGCTGTGTAACTGAAGCGAGACTCAACTGTTGTGTCTGGACCGATAATGTGGCCAATCCGTTCATCCAAATATTTCAAAAGTCCTTCACCAGTTCGGCCATTGAAAGCCGTTAAGAAGTAGTTTGAAATCTCTGCCTTGAACTTGAGGCTCTGTGCAAAGCGGAAATCTTCTTTCAGATATTCACGCTCTTTGTCTGTGAGAGATGCATCAAGACTAATATTCAATTGTGGCGTAATCTGTTCCGCAGTGCCGGTTTGTGGCGGTGGAAGCTGGGGTGGAACAACTTTGTCGACCAATCTTTTGCATCCAACACTGGTTCCCAGCGAGACACCCACAAGCAAAGACAGAGAAAGATTTTTGAACACACTTGAGTTCATGTCACTTCTCCTCTGAGGCTTTGTTGATGCCTGCCACGAAGAGCAGGTCATCTGGCAATTCTGCAATCAGTGCCTGATAGGCGGGCGAGAGCTCTTCAGGAAATTTATCCTTGAGGCGACCCAGATTGGTGAGACACAGGGCTCTGGCTGCTTGGGCTGCTCCCATGGATTGAGCGTCTTTCGCACACGCTATCAGCTGTCGTGAAACGTTGTAGCGGACGTCGCTGCTTGTGTACGCGGTTTCAATGCTCTCAGCCACCTGCTGGGCGAACTCAATCAAGGATTGAGGAGTGGAGTGGCTGTCGAGTGCAACTTCCTCTCGAACCTGTTTGGCAGCGGGCGGATTTTCAAGCGTTGGCTTCGGGTATTTTGCGACACGTCGATTCTGCGCAGTGAGGCTGTCGGTCGGTTGCGTAGGAGAGTTCTCATTGTTGCTTGAGGCGTTTTGCCACAGAGGTTTTGGTGGCTTGCCTGGCTCACTTTTGCCACTGAGTTGAGTCAGGTTAGCTGAGGGTTGCGATGAATCGATGAAAATCATTGTCCCGAGAGATCCCAAAATCGCTGATCCCAGGGCGACCCACAGCACCGTTGAGCGGTTGTTGCTCATTGTTGAATTTCTCCCCAGAGTGCTCTTCTCAGCTCTTAGACTTCACCGGGGTATCGGAATTCAAGGCTGTGATTTGAGAAAAAAGGAGAGATTTTTTCCAAAGCGATTTATGTGCTGAGGTTCCGCGCTGTTGAGGGCGACCAAGAGACTTCAGTATAGCCATTCTCCCCCAGATATTTTCGGAAGGCTTTTCTGTTCTTCGGAGTGGGATTGACCACCACGCGCCTGCGGCTTGCCAGAAGCAAAGGGAGATCGGCGCGGTGATCTGAATAGGCCACAGACCACACAATATTTCCCGGGAGAATCTTTCTGAGGCGTCTGATTTTTTCTGCACCCAAGCAGTTTGCTCCTCGCAGAGTGATGCCTCCGAGAAAGGGCATCAATTTCGAGCCGACAATCAGCTTTTCATGCGGATCATGACGTTTTAGAAGAAAGCGAAGCCAGGGCTCGCCCGAAGCACTGACATAACAGATCTTGTGCCCTGTTTGCCTGAGATGTTGCAGCTCTTCTTCCATTTCAAAAAACCACAACGGTGAGATTTGTTCTTCTACAACCTTTTTGAGCATGTTGAGCGAGTCCTTCAGAGAACGCCCGACTGTGGCACTCCACAGGAATGCACTCTTGAATTGCGTTTTGTCGGCAAGTCCAAGAAGCCTCAATGGTACCAGAGCAACGCACAGCAAACCTGCCAAAGCCAGCCGCCAGCGGGCCCCTCTGAGCAGCATTTCGTTCATGATTATCCGAAAAGAATCGCGAGCAATGACCGTCCCATCGACATCAAAGAAGGCGTAGTGTTGTGTTTCAGGGAAGGTCGACACTGCATGACTCCATGATGGTCGGCGAGGGTCGCGACTCTTGTCCCTCACCTGTGGGCTTGTTAGCGTATCAGGGAGTTGAGGTCGAGCGGCACCGCTGCAAAAGGATAGCAATGAACACTGCTTCGGGACAATATGGGCTTTTTGCCGTTGCAAATGCCACGGCTCACGAGCTGACCTACGAAATTCCTGAAGAAATGCTCGCCCAAATGTTGCCAGGGGTTCTGTGTGAGTTGCCGGTTCAAGGGCGTCGTGCCGTTGGTGTGTTTCTGAGCATCTGTTCAAAGCCTTCGTTCACCTGCCGCCCCGTTGCCGGGCTTGTTCCCGATTGTCCTGCGCTGAAACCCCGAGTTCTCGAGCTCGTGCAGTGGCTTTCTCATTATTATCTTTCTCCGTTGGGCCGTAGCATTCATCTTGCCGCACCAGGTTTTGTCTGGAACGCTGCGGCACATGCCAAGCGACTCAAGCGACAGGAACGCGCGGCAGCGAAGAAAGAACGTTCGATAGCGCCGTCCGCTCCAAAGCCGCAGCCCCTCAAGACCCTCAACCCAGAACAAAGCAATGTCCGCGATGATCTCCGTGCTCTCGACCCCGGTCATACAGCGTTGCTCCAGGGGGTCACAGGAAGTGGCAAAACCGAAGTGTACCTTCACCTTGTGCGCGATGCTCTCGATGCGGGCGGCCGCGCTCTGATTCTGCTTCCTGAAATCGCCCTCACACCGCAGATGTGTGAGCGCTTCCGTGTTCACTTTCCGGAAGAGCTGGCTGTGTTGCACTCTGGCCTGAGCAATGCTGAGCATGAACGTGAATGGTTCCGTGTGGCGCGTGGTGAAGCTCGGGTGGTTCTCGGGGTTCGTTCAGCTGTTTTCGCACCTGTAGAAGATCTGCGCCTTATTGTTGTTGATGAAGAGCATGAACAAAGCTACAAATGCGATGAATTTCCTTGTTACCATGCGCGCGATGTAGCAGTAAAGCGCGCTCAGCTCGAGAACGCTCGTTGTATTTTGGGGAGTGCAACTCCTTCACTCGAGTCTTACCTGAATGCAGAGCGAGGCAAGTATAAAAAGGTTATGCTGCGGGCAAAGCACTCGCGACAAACCAACCGCGTAGAGATTTTTCAATATCGTCCGAAAATTCATTCCACCGGCGGACTCGCGCGCGGAATTGTGCGTTCTTCGCAGTTTTCATTTCAGGGGCACGTCATGGCTCCAGGAGTGGTTGAGCTTTTGCGCGAAACGCATTCTCGCGGTGAGCAGAGCATGGTTATTCTCAATCGTCGCGGGTTTGCCCAGTTTGCGCTTTGTGGTGATTGCGGAACTGCGCTGCAGTGTCCGCACTGTTCAGTGAGCACTACGCTGCATGCGCGCGGCAGCAAAGAACTCTGTCACTATTGCGGTTTCTCTCGCCCCACGCTGAAGCATTGTCCATCATGTGGTTCGGAAAAACTCGTGCAGATGGGACTCGGAACCCAGAACATGGAGCAAGAGCTCACTGAACGCATACCCGGCCTTGTTGTCGATCGCCTCGATCGCGATGTTCTCACAAGCACATCGCGTTTGTCTGAAATCATTAATCGCTTCCGCACTGGTGAAACCCAGTGTCTTGTTGGAACTCAGATGCTCTCGAAGGGGCATGATTTTCCGCGGGTCACTTTGGTTGTGATTCTGAATGTCGAAGATGGTCTGTTTGTCCCAGATTTTCGCGCTTCAGAGCGGACTTTTCAACTTCTGTGCCAGGCCTCGGGGCGCACAGGCAGGGGCGAACTTCCAGGTCTTATCGCCGTGCAATCTCTCGGTGCGAGTCATCCCGTGGTTTCGCTCGCGCTCGAAGGTAATGTGGAGCGCTTCCTCGCTGATGAGCTCAAAATGCGGCAGTTGGGTTGGCATCCACCGGTCTGTCGACAGGTATTGATTGAAATGCAGCACTCGAGCGAGGCTCATCTGATGCAGTTGGGGCTTTTGCTGCAGAAGGAGCTTGCTTCTGCCTGGACGACCTTGGGCCTTACGCCGCAGAATGTGCGTTTGACCGGGCCTCTCCCAGCTGTGCTTTCGAAATTGCGCGGACAATATCGTGTTCATCTTGTCATTGCCGCACAGCGCGATGTCCACCCCTCGAAACTGTTTCCCCAAGAACTCATGTTTCGCAAGGAATTTCAGAACCTTCTAAAGGTCGACGTCGACCCTTTCTCGTTTCTGTAAGTTCATCTTTTTGCAAATTCGTCCGATCCACTCTGTAATTTCGAGCACGGCTGTTTCCGGCTGATCTGGAGGGGATATGGTCGCATCCGCTGCCGACAAAGCGGCACTGATACTGAATTTGCTAGGCCATGAGCTCGCTTCCCAGCTTTTTGCGGGTCTGTCCCGACGCGAGCAGGCCGCCGTACTGCGTTCTATGGCTGGCCCAGGTATAGCTTTGTCCGAAGCTGAGGTGCAGGAGATTTGCAAGGAGTTTGCGAGTGCACTTTCGGGCAAAAGCCGCTCCGGCATTGGAATGGTGCATGCTCCGCGTAACTCATTTGCCGGGGTCGACTTGCCGCGGGCGTCGCGGGTCAATGAAATCTGCGAGGATATTCCCGATTGGATTCTTGTCGACCATCTCAAGGAACAGCTCGATTCAGTGATCAGTGCAGTTTTGGGGTCGCTCGAAAACACACGTGCAGGAATTCTGTTCAAAGCTATGCCAGCGGAGAGGCAAACCACGTTGCTCATGAGTTTGAGCAAAGAGAGAGTTTTGGAGGCTTCTGTCTTGGACGAACTCGAAGCCGACCTGGAAGAACTCAGGTCGCGGACAGCATCGGGCCGTTACGGCCAACGGGTAGGAGGGCCGCAACGCGCTCTGGCCTTGGTGCAGGCACTTGACCCGGACATGCGCCAACGCATTCTTGAGGAAATCGATGCAAGGGAGCCGGATTTGGCCCGGCATTTGGAAGGCGGGCTTCTCTCGGTCGCGCGGCTTGCAGAGCTTTTGCCTTCGCATCTGGCCCTGTTGCTGGCACAGCTCAAAGACACCGAAATCGGCTCGTTTCTGCGTGGAGAATCGGTCCAGATTCAAGGATGCTACCTGGCAGCCCTGTCTAAGAGGCGGCGGGAAGATATCGAATGTCTTTTGGCACCCGAGAAGAAGATCACTCAAAAACAGAAAGCGGAGGCTTGTGAACGCCTCCGCTTTTGTGCTCAGCAGATGAAGGGAGAGGGAAAAATCATTTTCCCGTGGGAAGAGAGCCTCGTCGGCTGAGCGGGTTGCGGCGGTCTGGCGCAAGTGAAACTCACGCGAGCCTTCCATAGAAAGGCGAACAA
>JBILKQ010000045.1:0-20228 GCA_044376655.1 Silvanigrellaceae bacterium | reverse complement strand
GTTCCGCCGGGGCAACATTTCCGCGCTTGAATCTTTGGGCGAGTCGTGGGGCTTTCTCCCGTCTGCGCAGTCTGTTGTGTTCACCGATAACCACGACAACCAGCGCGGCCACGGCGGCGGCGGTTGGGTGCTCACCTACCGCGATGGCGCCCTCCACACCTTGGCCAACATGTTCCTTTTGGCATTCAATTACGGCACCGTTGGCATCATGAGCAGCTACGATTTCGTCCGTGATTCCGATGGACCTCCAGCGACGTCCACCGGTGAAACTCTCCCGGTTTACACAGAAATGGGAGAATCCCGCTGTGGAAAAGGATCCTGGATCTGCGAGCACCGTTCCCCAAGTCTTCTGGCCATGGTTGGATTCCGAAAGGCGATGGAGTCGGCACCGGTCAACCGCTGGTGGAGCAGTGCTTCTGGTGCACAGATCGCCTTCTCTCGCGGTGACAAAGGCTGGTTTGCTCTGAACATTGAACCAAAGCCTCTGGCTGTTTCCATTCCCACGGCTCTTGCCAATGGCACTTATTGCAACATTCTCGATGGCGGCAAAAAGACCACTGAGCCTGGCTGCTTGGGTGCGCGCATCGAAGTGCGCAATGGCTTTGCTCAAGTCACCCTGATGGGCATGTCAGCCATGGCCCTTACGGCGGACTCTCGCACGGAATGAGCCCTTGAGCTTCTGGCTCAATGACCCGATTTTTGCACAGACTGAGCCAGAATTTTTCTTAGAGATTCCACTCTCCAAGACGCGTATCATTGCTGTCGGGAACCCAAGTTCCTTCAGGTCCGACGATCGCCACGCAGGGTGACTCACTCTTGAGGAGATCGTTTACGGACGCAGCAACACTTTCCCGAGTGACGGCCTCAACCCGTTCCCTGAAACCAAGGAAGTTGTCGAATCCCAACCCATAAATATCGCTCATGGCGAGTTGCGACGCCTGGTAATGATGGTGCTGACTGTCGAGGCTTTGTGCGCCAAGCAGCGAGTTCTTGGCCCTATCGAGCTCTTCCTGTGTGGGGGGTTCAGTTGCGATTTTTTCAAGATGTGACTTCAATCCTAAAAGTGCCTGTTCGGTTTTGGCAGCTGCTGTTCCAATATAGGTGTTCAGCGAACCTCCGAACAGTGAGGGAGATTGCGAGCAGCCCACGCTGTAGGCCAGAGATTGGGCATCGCGCAGATCCATAAACAGTCGACCACCCTGCCCACCGAGAACACTGCAGGCAACCTCGAGTGCTGTGCGGCGCTTGTCTGTGAGTGGGTAGCCCCGCACAGAAAGGCTCACATGTGCCTGTTCACGCTCGAGTGGGTCGAATCCAATCCGCATCCGGGCTGGCATATTGGGTGCTGCTTGCGGAGTTTGGAGAGCAGCGAGAGCTTGGCTGCGTGCAGTGCGTTGTGCAGCAATACCTCCAAGTTCAACAGCAATAGCTTCGAGAGTCTCTTCATTAGAGAAATCTCCAGCTCCCGAAAGAACAAAAGAGTCGACAAGCAGCAACCGCTGCCACTGAGTGCGGATGTCGTCGAGGGAGATGTTTTTTAGAGTTTCGAGAGTTCCCAGTGGCGGATGTGAGTAAACATGATCGCCGTAAAGGAGCGGGCCGTTCAGGCGTCCGAGACGTGAGCCAGGGCTGTCTTTCTGAGCAACGAGCACCTCTTCAGTTTCCCGCATCACGCGTTCGAACTGTTCACTTTCGAGCGCAGGACGCACCAGGCAGTCGATCATCATTCTCAAAGCGCGCGGCTGCACCTCGCTCAATGCATCGAGGCGCAAACCGAAAAGATCCCGGCCGGAGAAGGCACTGATCGAGGCTCCCAAATCTTCGAGCTCTGTTACAAAGGCTCGATACGATTGGCGCGTTGTTCCGCGCGTCAGCATCTGAGCCAAAAAAGCGTTAACACCAATTTTGTCTTTGGGCTCCTCATGTTGCCCCCATCTCCACACAAGAATTTGGCTTGCAACAGGAAGGCGCTTGGCAAGGCGCGTGTTGTAATGCAATCGGGTTGAATGTCCGAGATCGATTTGCGTGTGCAGAATAGACGGGTTGCGTTGCGATGGTATGACGTTTGTTTTGAAAGCCAGTGTTTGCGCGTCTTTTTGTGACTGGGAATGCAATTCGTTCTTCACCAGTTCTGCGCAGGATTTGATTGTCGCGCGGATGCTCTCAGAACTGATGATATCGGAATGCTCCTGATTGCTCGCAGCGAGACACACTACTTTTCCTGTCATGATGTTTTCACAGACCATGCGCGCACATTCTTGCACCTGAGCCACGCTGATCTTTGTAAGTTTTTGGAGAAAAATCGTATCAAACTCGAGACGGGCAGTGGTGAGCAAATTGCTTCCGATGTTTCGAACAAGGCCTTCAATACTTTCTCGCCCATAGATTTTTTCTGCCTTGGCACTGGTCAAGACGCGCTGGAGTTCAGCATGCGTTGGTCCCTCTTTTGCAAGTCGCGCGATCTCTGCCGTGGCTGCGTGCAGAGCGGCATGGGCAGTTTCGCTTCGTCCATAAAAAGCAATTCCCGCAAAGCCATACGGGAAGCGGGGCGTGTACAGAGAGGCATCGATTGCTGTGACGAGTTGGGCTTCGTCTTTGACGTTGTGCGAGAGCCTCGAGGAATCGCCGTGGCCGAGAATGCTCGCAAACATTTCCCAAGCGGGGGTTGCATCGTCTTCGAGGCAAGGCGCTGGCGTGGCGAGTTGGAGGCGTGTTTCCTGGTATGGGCCATGAATCACTTCACAATGTGGTCCATCGCTTAGGGGCCAGCTGTGGTTGCGCAGCCAATTGCGCTTTGGCAGTCCACGCGGAGGAAAGGTTGCTGCCAGAGAGTCGAGGCGTGCACTCATTTCGCCAATATGGAAATCACCAGCGGCGATGAAGAACATGTTGTTGGGCACGTACCAGCGTTTGTAGAAAGCACTCAGGTTTTCGCGGTTGAAAGTTTTGACGACTTCTTCAAATCCAATGACTGGGCGGCCCATGGGGAAGCCTTCAAACACTTTTCCGAACAGCGAGTGGCTCAGGCGCGCCGATGGGTTATCGCGACTGCGGCGAATTTCCTCGATTACAACCTCGAGTTCACGTTCGAGCTCGTTTTGATCGAGAAGACTCGAGCATACGACATCAAACAAAAGCTCTGCACCCTGGAAGGCAAATTCACGCGGTGCGTTAATGTAAAAAACAGTATGGTCGAAGGTTGTGTAGGCATTGATTTCACCGCCGGCAGCCTCCACCAGGCGCGCTACATCGCCGGTGCGCGGATGGCGCTCGGTGCCCTTGAACAACATGTGTTCAAGCACATGCGCCATACCAAATTCGGTCGGCGTTTCGTCGATGCTCCCCGTTTTTACCCAAAGTTGCAGCGTCACTAGAGGAGCGAAATCGACCTGCTCCAAATACACCTCGCAACCATTGGCGAGGTAGCGCTGATGAATGAGCTCGTTGCTTCGAGAACCAGAGGTTGTTGATGTGGGGAGTGTCATGGCGGTGTGCGCTCCTTGCTGTGCATGAAAGTGCGGATCGCAGTGATTCAGAGATGGTGCGTGGGCCGCGGGATTAGGCAGAGCCCGCGGCAAGAGTGTTCAGAGCAGAAATGGCGCAGCGCACACGCCGACGTACCATCTCCTTGCCAACCACCTCAAGAGATTCGAACAGAGGCGGTGTTTCTTTCGCTCCTGTCGTAGCCACGCGCAAGGGCATGAAGATGTCCTTGGCCTTCAGATTCTTGGCTGTTAGGAATTTTTCCATTGTCGCGGTGATCTCGGAAACGTTCCAGGTTTCGATCACCTCGAGCGCATCAAGTGCATCTGCGAGTGCCTGCGCAGTATCGGCTGCTGTGCGGCCCTTTGGAATCAGCAGTTCTGTTTCGTACTTGAGGTCGCCTGAGAAGAAGAAGTGAGTTGCGCCAATAAAATCTTCGAACTTCTCAATACGGTCGCGAATCAGCGGAACAATTCTCTCAAGATGCTCATTTGAAAAAAGCTCTGTTTGAAGGAATTTTACATACTCATTGGTGCTGAGAGCGCGCATGTAGTGGCCATTGAGCCATGCGAGTTTTTCGAGATCGAAAACAGGTCCTCCGAGCGTCATGCGCTCAAGCGAGAAGTGCTCGGTCATGTCCTTGGTGGAGAAAATTTCTTTATCGTCGCCATAGCTCCACCCCATCAAAGCAAGGTAGTTGCGCAGGGCATCGGGAAGAATCCCTTTGCGCCGATAGTAATTGATACTTGTGGGTTGTTTGCGCTTCGAGATTTTGCTTTTGTCGGCATTGCGTAGCAAAGGCAAATGCGTGAATTCCGGACGCTGCCAACCAAACATGTCGTACAGCACGACGTGTTTTGGAGTTGAAGAGATCCATTCCTCGCCGCGGATGACGTGCGAAATTTGCATCTCATGATCGTCGACTACATTGGCGAGATGGTAGGTTGGAAAGCCATCGGACTTGAGCAGGACTTGATCATCGATGCCTTCGTTTTCGAATTCAAGATCGCCACGTAAGCCGTCTTGGAAAACGGTTTTGCCACTTAGGGGCATCTTCATGCGGATTGTAAATGATTCACCATTCTTGGCGCGCTGTGCTGATTCCTCGGCCGAGATTGTTCGGCAGTGGCGGTCATAGCCACCTTGGAGCTTTTGAGCCATGCGTTCTTTGCGCACCGAATCAAGGCGCTCGCCGGAGCAGAAGCAGCGGTAGGCGTGGCCTTTATCGAGCAGGACCTGCGCGTACTCACGGTAAAGCTGCGTGCGTTCGCTTTGGCGATACGGCGCATGTGGGCCACCCACATCGGGACCTTCATCCCAGGGGAGTCCGACCCAGCGCAAGCTGTCGAGGATCATCGCTTCGCTGTCTTTGCGGAAGCGGGTTTGGTCGGTGTCCTCAATGCGGATGATGAATTTTCCGCCATGTTTCTTAGCGAAAACGTAATTAAACAACGCAATGTACGCAGTCCCGATATGAGGATCGCCGGTCGGGCTGGGGGCAATACGCACCCGGACTGGGCGCTGGTTCGATGGAGTCATGCTTTCCTCGTGTATTTAGCTCAAGAAATCTGAACTATTGCATGCTTTGTTGGGGTTTGGCAACGCTATCTGCGGGAGTCATAATTGCTACACCTGTACGCACAAAAGCACGCTCTTTGCGTAGAATAGCGGGGGAAGGGGGCTCACGCAGATGACTGACGCCAAATGGGTGTGGAGACTGGGGGGTGCCGCGGCTTTTTGTATGGCCGTTGCGACGGGCGCTGTTCTACTTGCACGCACTCCGTATCAGTTACGCGTGCGGGTTGTTGACGCAAATGGCGCGTTGGCCGGTGCTTGGGTGTCTTTCGGCGAACGTGACGTCGTTCTAACGGATGCCCAGGGCGCAGCAGTTTTTAAAGGCCGACGCTATGCACTCGATTCTGCGCTGTTGACGGTTACCGATCCGCGCCTTGAACCCGCACATCTGTCGAAAACTCTGCGCACTGAAGTGTCGTGGATTCCATGGGTTCGTCAAAGCGAGCTCGAAGTGTTTTTGCCAATCATTGCCGCCTCAGACAGCGTGGCCTTGGGGGGCGAGCCGCAACTTCCCGAGAGAGGAAGTTCGCAAGATTTCCCCATCGACTTGCCACCATCAGCGACTCCCCCGCTTTTACCAGAATTCACTGAGCTTAACGAAGACGAGCTTGTCGACGTTTCTGCAGGTGCAGATTTCGGGCTCAAGCCGCAGCAATGGCAATTGCTAACGAAAAGTTTGGAGCAAGGCCGCACGTTCGAGTGGAGTTGTGTCCTTTTGGGTTTGAACACTGATTTTTGCAAGGCATCTTCAGCCCCAGAAAAGGTAATGATGCTGCACGCAGATGTCATCAGTACCTCGATTCAGAACTCACCTGATTTAAGTGTGTCTGACAAAAAAATTCGTGAAGTTGAACTGGATGTTGTGCGTCCCGAAGTGGCCGTCCAAACAGAAAGCCGCAAAGAGCCCGAGCCGGTAGGACAATTGTCGGTCGACAAGCCTGTCCGCATCGAAGCTCTTTTCGAAGGCAAGCCGCTCGAACGGGCGCTCGTGTTCATGAGTCGTATAAGGGACAACCGTGTTCGCGAACTCGGCGAGACCCGCTCTGACGGCTCGCTTCAGGTTAAAATTCCCTCTGATTTTTGGGGTGAAACAGTCACGATTTTTCATGATTGCTGCGCACCTCGGACTTTTCCAGCCAGGCTGACGCGCGTTGGTGGTGAGCAAAGGCTTCGGCTTGAGCTCCAGAAGGGAAATGGTGTGGGAGTTTTGGTTCAGCAGGAGGCTTATGGCCATCTGCGCAAAATCCCGCAGTTCGAGATTCTTTCGCGATCTGGCAAGTTGTCTGTTTCAGGACAAGATGGTTTTGCTCTCTACAATAGCTCCAAAACTCCAGAGCAGATTCCCTCGCGCGTTGCTGTGCGTAAGGCTCGGCCATCTGAGTTTTTCATAGGACAGGATGATCCCTCGGGTGCTCAAGTTAAACCAATGAATTTCCTTGTGGCTGCTGAGGAACCCTATCTTCCCGCGATGGCTGTGCTCGAGAAGAATGAAGGGCGCTCTTTTCAGGGGATTCTGAAATCTTCTGGACTGCGACGCTGGCGTCGGGATTTTATGGCACGCCTGATGCAGCAGTCGACGATCAAAACGGTGGTCTCGGGCGAAGCGGAGTCGAGAATTGCATCTGCGGGTGAAAGCGCAACAGATATTGTTGCCCGGGGATGGCAGCAGACCCATCTCGCCGGAGAATGGGATTTTGTCCTTTCGCTCGACTACAACGATTCCGAACAGAGCGTGCGCGTTGCTGCTTCAAATCCGGAAGGCCGTCTCTTCTTTGAAAAAGAAGCTCACTTTGGTAAAGACGCGACAGCAATTCCCGAGCGAATTTCGCGTCAGTTCTTTCAGGATTTTGTGGAGTCGTTTCCTTTCGAGGCGCACGTGCTGCGCCAAGAGGGCGATGTGGTTGAGCTTTCATTCAACGCTGCAGCCAATTTTGGGTTGCGAGAATCCTCTCCCCTCGCACTTTTTCAACAAAGCACGATTCCTGGTGAATCGAAACTTTCTGAGTTGGCCGCATTGGCTGTTGTGTTGCCAGGGGAAGATGGTCAAAATGTACGAGCTCGTATCACTCACTGGAACAGCCGGGTACGCAAAACACGAGTACTTCCGGATGTTGTCAGGGCTACAAAAGTCAATCCAGAATTTTACAAACGCGAATCGAACCGCAATGCGATGGCTAAATCTGCCGGAGCCGGGATTGGCAAAGCTCTCTGATTAGAAGATCTCGTCGCGGCTGCTGCGCGGTGCGAAATCGAACCAGCGGAGAAAAACATCTTTGGTGCGCGCAGGTATTTCGCGTAAGTCGTAATAGAATGATGAAACGTTATTGTCGCACGAGACTCCCTGAACAGAAATTCCAAAACTTTGGGCCAGCCAAAGGGCCCGTTTGAGGTGAAAGTCCTGGCTGACGATCACCCCTTTACGTATTCCAAAAACTTCGATCGCGCGGCGCAAAGAGTCGTAAGTAGAGTAACCCAAAGGGTCGGTGAGAAGATTTTCGCGCGATAGGCCATTTTGGAGGGCGTAGCTCTTCATTGCCTTTGTTTCATTGTAGTGGGTGTCGGTGCCGTCGCCCGAGAGGAGGATTTTTTTGCCCTGTTCACGGGCGAAGAGGTCGATGGCCTTGTGCATGCGGCATTTGAGCATTCCCGAAAGCTCCTGCCGATGAACACCTGCACCAAGAACAATCAGCGTGGCTTCCTCATAGTTCCTGTCGACGGAAGAGGGTTGAGGGGGCGGCGCACTGTGCAATGGAATGGCGGCCAAAACCAACACATTAGTCAGCAACAGGCAAAAAAGGGGAAAAACCACTGCAAAAGTAACCAGTGTTGTAAAGCCCCATTTTACTTTCAAGCGGATTTCCTCGTGCTTGGATGATATCCTGCCAATTTTGCGTCAGCTCGTCAAAAATAGCGGTGTCACCCAATGTGATGGTATTTTTGGGATGTTGGTAAATTGGGAGGCCCTTGCCATGAGACGCTTGAAATTACACCCCGGGCGCGCCGCAGCCAGGTCTGTTTCCAAAAAAGCCTTTCTGTCACTGACAGCTTTTGCACTTCTGGGAGCTCTCGTGTGTGGAAGTGTGGTGCCTTCGCAGGCCTTGGGGTCAACATTCTTCAGTTCTTCGCGATCCGAAAAACGATCGGCAATGCTGCCGCTGCGCAGGCTTGGTTTGTTGCCAGTGACGCACAACATCATTGATGCTCGAAAGTCGCTCAGCGACCAAACCACACTGCGTGGTCTGTTGGCTCAACCTCTGAGCACGGAAGAATTTGCACTGCGTCTGAATACTCAATTGAAAGCGGTGGCTGACGCCTCCGGACGTTTCTGGACTATGGATGCTATTGCAACAGAAAGTGCGGCGGGAAAAAGCGCTGCTCAGCCTGAGCTTTCATCATTTCAAAAAGCTCAGATTGTTCGCGAATATGATCTTGATGCTTGGCTGAAAACAGAAATATATTTTACCGCGGACCACACGGCTGTGCGTTTAGCAATTGTCGGTACGAATGGCAGCAGTGTCATAGCACGGGAAGATATCCTGCTGCCCTTCGGTGCCGATTGGGACGCCCTGACAAATGCGTTTGCACAGACCATCGGGCGCATGAGCGACACTGTCGGTCATGATGGTCGGGTCGTGTTTGAAAATAACGACTTGGTTGGAATTGATTTTGGCACTGAGCGCGGTGTTGCAAATGGCCAGCAGTTGCAGGTTGGATTGGTGTTACAAGCTGCCAACCATCCGCAGACTGGTGAGGTGATGCGGTATCAGCGCGTCACACTTATGTCTCTTGAAGTTGTTGATGCGAAACAGGGAGCGTCTTTGTGCCGCAAGTTGCAAGTTAATCCTGATCTCATCAAGCAAGCTGAAGCCCAATTTGGAACAGGTTCCGAGAGAAAATTGCCGCTGCTTGTGTGGCGTCAAGACGGTGTGAAGTCCGATCCTGCTTGGCAGTCGGCACGCAATGGGGGGCGTGTTGATGCAGCTGGAATGGGCTTTGCCACGCGCGAGAACATCACCGCCACACCTCAGGTTCGCACTCCTTCGCCCTCTAAAGTGGCCGCACCAGCTGAACGTCTCCCTGATCCCACGCCAGAGTCTTCACAGGTCGCCTTGGCGGGTAGTTCCTCTCCCTTCGGTGGCACAGCGCTGTCTCAGCGTGACAACTCTGCTCCTGGCGCTTCAATAAAAATTGGTGCCGCAACTGCCAAGGGAACCTTAGAGTTGAGTAAGGGGCCCGTGAGTTCTGGCTTTCCTGCGACGATAGTCAATCAGATCTCAGTGCGCGATGGATTCCGATATTCGCCTGAGTGGGATGTGAATTATGGGGCTGAATATGTTTCCTTCAGTGGTGATGCTGAAGGAAGTCGAATCACCGGACGTTTGGGAATGATGGCCTCAGGAGCTGTACTTGCTGTGCCCGAGCTTCCCGTTCGTTGGGGTGTTGAAGGGCAGCTCAGTTCGGGTACCGTCACAACCGCCAAAAGCAAGAAGACACTCGATGCCCTTGAACTGTTTGCTGTGGCTTCGACCAATCGCAGTTTCGATGGAGGATGGACACTCGAGGGTGAATTGAAGCCTTCACTGACAGGCCTTCTGGCTGGTGCATTCGGCTATGAGTTTGGCTTGGATGTGCATCCAGGAATGGCCCCCAAAGGCCTGGGTGTGCAGTGGAGAATTCTCGACGATGGTGATCGATGGTCAGAGTGGATGTTGGGAGTGACCTGGAAACTGGGTGTTGTTGAGTGAAAAAAGAAGACCTTCCTGCTACATCCACATTTTCTCGCGTAATGAACTCTGTGCGAATCTTTTTTTCAGCTGCTCTTTTGCTTTTTTTGACAATTCTGCAAAGTCCGATGGCATTCGCGGCTGGCGAGGGGCAAATCATTCGCGAGGCGCGTTGTAAGGTTCTCATCCGCGGTTCCTTGGATGCTTCCGTGGGTGATGTTCTGACCGTGACCCGTCGTCCGCAGGGGCAGGGGCCGGTAGTGGGTCAGGTGCGCATTGTGCGCGTGACCGAAAGACGCCTGTCGGCTGCGGTGGTCGGGGCTCAGGGGGACTGCCGCAAGTTTTTGTCAGCTTATGCCACAAAGCAGGGGAGCTCCTCGGTGCGATCGGGCCGGCCGATGCCACGCGCGAAGCGTTCGGGTCCGCCGCCTCCCGCGAAACTGGTTGTTGCCCTCGGGCCGGGATTATCGAGCTCAACACTCAAAGGTGTGGCGCGCGATACGGTACTTGAAGACTATCCTCTGGTTCTGACTGCCTTGAGCATAGAAGGCGAGGTGTATCCGTTTGCGTTCTCTGCAACTGGAAAAAGTCCGCTTCAGTGGATTGGTTTCGAGGGGCTTTATCGCAGAATTTCATCGAGCTCTGATGTTGAGGTGACCACTCCTGCAATTTCTGTGGGGGGCGAAAACAAACTTGCTGTTGCTGTAAAGCGTTCAGAGTTGCGCGCAGGTGTCGCGCTGCGGGTGCCGATATGGGCAGGACGTCTGTTCGGAGACCTGCGCTCAGGATATTATAATTCATCTTTTACAAGCGTGGTCAATAAATTCCAAGCTCCGCCAGAATCCACGGAGCCACCGTTGGAAATTTCTCCCCTACGTGACCTTAATTTGTCAGGTTTTTTCGTTTTGGGTGGAGCGCAGTTTCAACCCGTGAACTCCTTCAGGGCGCGGATGAGTGCCGGAACACTGCTTTCTGCGAAATACACCATCGACAACCGAGTCAAGGATGCGAAAAAGTCGTCGTCGCCGATTGTTGCCGCGGTGGTAGAGCCTTCGTTCTTTTTGTTTGATGTGAATTTGGGCTACACGTTCAAGAGTCTGCAGGTTGGCTTGGATCTTTCACTCGAGACCTTCCGCGGCAGTGCTTTTTTTCCCGACGGACAATCGCTGGGGCCCATTGCTGAAAGTCACTTCCTTTACGGTTTCAACGTAGGTTTCTTGCTCTGAATCCTCCCGCTCGCTAGAGTACTGAGCCAGCGGAGGTGCTCGGAATATGGAAAATCTTATGCCTATCTTCAACACTCTTCTAGGATGGTTGCAAAACCCCGAGAGCCTTATTGCCAGCGTCGGATTGATAGGCCTGACATTAATTATTTTTGCAGAGACAGGGCTGCTCATTGGCTTTTTTCTCCCTGGGGATTCTCTTTTGTTTTCCGCTGGACTCTTCGCTGCGGGTGGTCACCTGAACATCTGGACAATGGCGTGGCTCCTCACTGCGGCAGCCATTTTGGGTGACGCCACCGGGTACTGGATTGGACGCAAGCTTGGGCACGCGCTCTACGATCGTCCTGATTCCTTCTTGTTCAAACGCAAACATCTCGATCAAACCCGCGAGTTCTATGAAAAGCACGGCGGTAAAACCATCATTCTGGCTCGCTACATTCCGATTGTCCGGACTTTTGCTCCAACTGTGGCGGGCGTGGCTGGGATGTCATACAAAAGCTTTGCTGCATTCAATGTGATTGGTGGGTTTGTCTGGATTTGGTCGTTACTTTTTGCAGGCTATATCCTTGGCCGTTCTGTTCCTGGCATCAAAGATTACATTCATGTGATCGTTGTTGGAATTGTTATTGCCTCTGTTATGCCGATTGCTCTGAAATGGTGGAAATCAAGGAACGCTTCAAAGACTGTGGCTGAAGAATCCATCTGATTTTAGAGTTCGACCTACGGGAGGCATGATGTTTGTCGAACATGCGGCTGTGCCGTTTCTGACCCTTATTGGTCTGGGTATCGTGGCACTCATCGTATCGGCATTTTTAAAGACGTTGGTTGATCGTCGTATCGAACGGGCGCGTCAACAGATGCATGAGCATGAGTGCAGAGTTGATGGGGATGAGCGCACCCCGGAGCCTTTCTGGCTGCGTTATGGCGAGGCTATCAAGCGCTCGATCCAGACATTGGCCTGGACGCTCGTGGGTTTGGGTGGACTCAATTTAATCTCCTATGCCATACAGCAGCTTTCTCAAAATCTGGCGCGTGGCAGTCAGGATGCCATGCTGACACAGTTCGCCTCGGATGTGGAAAAACTTTCTTTTTTCATCAAGCAGGGCGCCGACATCATGCTCAAGATCATGGTCATCGTGGTCATTGGTGTTTGGGTGGCGCGTTTCTTTCAGGGCGCAGTGCGTGGGCTATTGCGAGGCGGACTCAACAACCTTCATTCTGGTTCTCATCCTCGCCTGGATGCGCGTCGCACAACATTGATGACGACCTCAGGTTACGTCATTAATGTGGTTGTCCTAGTTCTCTGTGCCTTGATGGCTCTGCAGCAGTTTGGTGTGAGTGTTGCGCCGATCCTAGCCACAGCAGGTGTTGCTTCGGTGGCCGTTGGTTTTGGCGCGCAATCGCTGGTACGCGACCTTCTGGCTGGCTTTTTTATTCTTTTTGAAGATCAATTCGCTGTTGGTGATGTCATCACTATTGAAGGTAGAACCGGAACGGTCGAATACATGACCCTGCGCCTGACCAAAATCCGATTGGGCGATGGAAGTCTGTTGATGATTCCCAATGGTGAAATCAAGAAAATTGAAAATGCCACAAGTGGCTTCTCACAGATCGACTTTAAGATTTCAGTCGTTGCGGGCACTCAGCTTGAGCCTGCGTTGTCGCTGTTGGCAGCCGAGATGTCGCGATTGGCAGCCGACTTCAAAGAAGATGTGGTTTCCAACCCTGAGCTGCTTGGTGTTGATGCCATCAAAAATTCAATTATCACATTACGCGCCCGGGTGCGGACGCGTCCTGGTAAACATTTCCCACTTGAACGCGAACTGAATCAGAGGGTCGTTGCACGTTTTCTGGCGGCTGGGGTGCAGCTCCCACCGAATGGATGAGCCTGATGCAATCTGCGCAGTGATTCAAGCAACCCTGCGCTGTGGTATTTTCGGAATGGGGAAGCGCATTTTGAGCATGCCAAGCTTCACTGCTAAAACATTTCCATCGCGTTCCATTTTCAGCTCGCCATCGGGAAGCAGCATTGAGAATTCTGCTCCTTCAGGTACAGCCTCAAAAGGCAAGTCGAAGCACATGCCTGAGGGAAGTTCAATAGCAAGTTGGTCGCCTTCAAATTTGATTGCCAGCCGACCACTGACCGGAGGCTGAGCCTCGGTCGCGGTTCTGGCTGAGAGCTCTCGTTCTTGCCGCACTTCGCTGCCTGAGGATACCTTCGAATTGATTCGCTTGGTTTTTGCAGGCGGCTGGTGTTCAAAAGTTGCCGCCGTGTGCGAGTCGAAATGGGCAGAGGAATTCTCTTCATCTATCGAAGATGCCACCTCGCTCCAAGCATTCTCTTCGCCGAGCAGAGGCTCGTCTGCATCATCCACTTCCGCGAGAAGTTTGCTGGAAGGGGTATTCTCGAGCGACGGATCGACAAAAGAATCGTGCTCTACAAAGCCATCACTTTCTCTCTCTTGTTCAATCTCGTCGAGAAGATCTGTTTGGGAACGAGTGTCTTTCAGTTCTTCGGATGGACTCATTGAAAGTTCGGTGCGAATGGCATCCCGAACGCGTTCGACGTCTTCGAGTGTGCCATCTTCAAACTCGGCTTCCTCCAGTAGAGCATCCTCAATTTGCTCATTCTCTTCTGTGATGTCCTCGGTCAGTGCGGCAGTTTCCAAGTTCTGCAAACCTAGATTGATATCGACGCTCGGCTCATTGTCCTCAAGCAAGGCTGGGTCGAGTTGGGTTTCCGAGACAACCAGTCCGTTTTCTCCTTCAAACTGCGCGAACTCTTCTGAACTGCTCTCGAGCAGGTCATCGATCAGTGCATCGCTTGCACTTGCCGCGTCATTGTTCTGGTCCGTAGGTGCAGCTTCTTGCGCTGTGGCTTGCTCCAATGCATCGAGCTCCGAGGCACTCTCTGCAATGTTCGGGCTTTCAGGGGGGAGATCAATGGCAGTGGCGATCAAATGTTCCGGCAAGGCATTGATGAATGGGGTGAGTCCAACGCGCTCAATTACATCGTGGATGCGTTCACCCTCAACACTTTCCTGGTAATAAACAGCAAGAATTTTTTCGACTACCACAGGTAGATCTGTGCGAGAAACATTCTCGACCAGAAGATGCGCCTGCTGCGGCAAATCCGAAATTTTGCCACCGATTGAAATCTTGTAACCGCTCTCCTCTGCTACAATGTGTACATCCTCGGTGGATGAACCAAGGCAGGCACGTCCACATCCATTCACTCCAATGCTCGAATAGCGCTTTGGTGCAGGGAATGATTTCAGCAGGTGGGTTGTGAGTTCCAGTGCATCACCTAAAGACGGTTGTTGCGAGTAGGTGCAAAGCTCTCCGAGGCAAGCGCGAGGAGAAGGGACTCCTGGTGCCTTGTAGGATTTCAAGAGCAATCCGATTTTGCGCACTTGCGCCTGGATGTCAGGGAGTTTTCCCGGGTCAATCATGAAGCCAATGCGTTGGTCTTCGGTGATCTTGAGAAATGCAGACTCGTTGTCGGCAACTTCGCAAAGAGTCCGGAGCTGATCGCTGTTGTACACGCCACCAGCGGCTTCGGCGAGTACGAAGATCTGATTGTTCTTCAGTGCAAAATGCTCACCCACGGTCGACTCCTTGCGGGATATTCGTCCCTCTGCGTATCGCCACAGTTTCGGAGTGATTGAGGATTGCGTGTCAGGTTTCTGACGAGCGCCTTCAAGTCTGCCGATTCAGGGTCGTTTTTGCTCAGACTCAAAATCTGAAAATAAGCCCAAGTTTTGTTGCTCTCTTTGGCACAACCCCCTACTGTGAGGGGCAGGGTTGTCAGTCCGGCCCTTGATGAACCGGTTCCCGTGGAATTCTTCCTGTGAAAGGTGGCACTGAATGGACGATAGTTCCGGCAGCATGAAAGAATTGATTGATTACATTGCAAAATCGTTGGTCGACAACTGCGAGCGCGTTGAGATCAATGAAATTGCAGGAACGCAGACCAACGTCATTGAGCTTAAGGTCGCCAAAGAGGATGTAGGCAAGGTCATTGGCCGTAACGGCCGTACAGCCGATGCCATCCGTACAATCCTCAATTGTGGCGCTGCCAAGCTTAACAAGCGCTACATCCTGCACATCATTGACGAATAAGATGTGCCGAGTGCGACTGTGTTCATCGAGAGCCGCTGCGTGAGCAGCGGCTTTTTTCGTTTAGAACTCGCGGTGGAAGCTATCCACACAGCGGGCGGCAGCTTGCCAGCGCTGATTTATGGAACGCGCGTCAGCAGGGGGCATGACCGGCCGGAAGGTGCGGTCTTGTGATGGCTGTGGCAGGCGAAGTTTCGGGTTTAGGCCCAAAACTGCGGCAGCCGCGGCACCGCGCGCGGTGGTTTCGAAGTTTGTAGGCCTTATAAGCGTGGTTTGTAGGGTGTCAGCCTGAAACTGCATCAGGGTATTGTTTTGAGCAGCACCGCCATCCACGCCCACTTGTGAAATACGTTGGCCGGAGTCTTGCTGCATGAGTTCGAGCAGCTGAGCATTTTGAAGAGCGATGCTCTCGACCACAGCCCTTGCGATCTGCGACTGCGACGTTCCCCGCGACAATCCAAACAAGGCACCTTTGGCATGTGGATTCCAGAAGGGTGCGCCCAATCCCGACAAAGCAGGCACAAACAGCACATTTGGATCGCGCTCCTCGCGCAACGCCAGAGATTCGACCTCAGCTGCAGTGGCTATCCAACGGAACTGATCACGCAAAAATTGAACTGCTGCTCCTGCAATGAACGCAGCTCCTTCGAGTGCATAGCTCAGCTTGCCCTCGGGGTGTCCAAAAGCGACTGTCGTGAGAAGGCCTGAGCGGCTGGGAACTGCTTTTTCGCCGGTGTTCATCAACAAAAATGCGCCGGTTCCGTAGGTGATTTTTGCTTCGCCAGGGTTTGTGCAGCCTTGTCCGAAGAGTGCTGCTTGCTGATCGCCAAGAATACCTGTGATCGGGATACCATCGGGCAGGAATCCGAGACCTTGTGTCACGCCGAACTTTCCGCTGCTCGGGAGCACCTGCGGGAGGGCATTTGCAGGAACAGAAAAGAGGTCCAACAGTTCCTTGTCCCATGCCGCAGTGTGCAGGTTGTAGAGCATTGTACGGGAAGCGTTGGTGGGGTCGGTGACGAAGGCTTTCTTGTTGGTTAGGCGGTAGACCAGAAATGAGTCCACTGTCCCCAAACAGAGATTTCCTGCTTTGCTCAAAGCTGTTGCTTTGGTCTGGTTTTGCAGAAACCATTCCATTTTGGTGCCGCTGAAGTAAGGGTCACAAACGAGGCCCGTTTTTTGTCGGATGTTTTCTTGCCAGGCGCTGCTACGTAGTTCCAAGCAACGGCTTGCTGTGCGCCTATCCTGCCATACAATTGCATTACCGAGCGTTTCACCGCTGCTGCGCTCCCACGCCATGCAGGTTTCGCGTTGGTTGGTGATTCCGAGTGCAACAATACTTTTCTTCTGGGCTCCTGGCATCCGCTGCTCAACGATCTTCCAGCTCTTTTCTATGGCATCGACAACACTCTTCCAGATGTCTTCAGGATTATGCTCGACCCAACCAGGAGTGGGAAAAATTTGGGGAAACTCGACTTTCTGATGAGCGATCATGTCAAGAGTCTCGGCGTTGAAAAAAGCCGCGCTTGAGCCTGTGGTTCCCTGATCGATAGCCAGAATCAAATCTGCCATGTTACCCTCTGGTCTTGATGTTTAAGTCAACAGAATAAGGTGAGGCTTATGACTCTGCAACATGGCCATCCGGGCTCTGTGCTTCTGGCACAACTTACGAGAGAACAGCGTGCTGGATTGTTCGTCTGGCCCTCGCTTGCAGGGCCTGAATTGACCGATACAGAGCGACAACTTTTGGTGCGCTACAAGCCAAGCGGAGTTGTGCTGTTTCGGCGCAGCATGACTTCGTTGCTACAGACCCGAAAATTATGTTCCGAGATCCACAAACTGACCTCTGCTCCTCATCAGAAGGAAGGTGCAGTTATTGCTCTCGATGAGGAAGGCGGGCGTGTTTATCGTTTGCCGCCACCGTTTCCACGCAACGATCCCGCAGCGTCATTTGCCCCGATTGAGCGCGAGAACGACTTGCGTTCGCAGGTGCTTTTGCAGGCTGCAGCAGCCCGTGCTGTTGGAGTAGATTGTCTTCTGGCGCCGGTCGTTGATGTGCTCACGCGCCCTGATAACCCTGCGATCGGTGATCGTTCTTTTTCTTCGGCAGCTGAGACTGTCGCTCGCTGTGCACAGGCGGTGGTCGAGGAAATTCATGCGGGCGGGCTTTTTAGCTGCGCAAAACATTTCCCGGGTCATGGGCATACCGCCACGGATTCGCACAAAGGCTTTGCAACCACCGATGTGCCGCTTGCAACGCTGCGGAGTCGGGAGTGGTTCCCTTTTGCGGAATTGATTACCAAGGCGAATCTGCAGTTCATCATGACGGCGCATGTGGTGTGCAGCGATCTCGATAGCTTACGTCCTGCAACGCTGAGCCCAAAGATTCTCAAGCAGTATTTGCGTGAGGAACTAGGCTTCAAAGGCCTGATTTTATCCGATGACCTGCGCATGAATGCGATCTCTGATTACTATGGTGTTGAGAAGGCCATAACTGCTGCAATTGTCGATGAGGGTCAGACCTCTCACGATGTTTCTGATGACTCGTTTCTGCGCAAGGCCTCTTGTGATGCACTTGAAGCAGGCTGTGATGTTCTGCTGAGCTGCCAGTCCATCGAGAGAGAAGTGACAGTTCTTGAGGCTGTCGCTCAGTTTCTTGAGTCACGCTTGGAGAGTAACGAATGGGCTGAAAAGGTCGAACGGGTTGTCACTCACACGAAAAAGCGGACGCAGATCCTCTGAAGAGGAGCCTCGTCCGCTGAACCGTCTCGTAACGTGTTTTTACTTGTTCGGTGTCGTTGGTTTGGTTCCCGGATGCTGAACCTTGAGCGGGTGTGTGCTGGTGATCGTGACGTCGCCATCGGCAACGCGGAGGGTCACTTCTTTGCTTGTATTGTTGTTGTAGGTGGTGGGTATACCGGCAACGATTTTCAGCGTCCGTGCTTTTTTTTCTGTGGGCGCAGAGATCTGCACAATGGCGGCCTGATTGTTTCGGTTGACTATGTTTAGAGTGAGGCTGTTGTCGAGTCCGGTGAGCTGGACTGTGTTTTTGCGTTTGACCATGATGGGGTATTCACCAGGAATTGTGACGTCACCATCGCGTGGCAGATCATTGATGTCGAGACCATAAAAAGCCCAAGCCGAGACCGCTGAGGTTGCTCCCAGACTCAATGCCAGGACTCGTGCAGAAAAAAGGCTTTTGATTGGATTCATAAGAACCACTCTCCCGCAATCGGTGTTCCCCTTGTTACGAAAAGATTAGCGGCTACCGCGTGGTTTGTAGACCCCCACCGAGCCGTGCTTTTGACGTCCGGAAAAACTTCTGGAACTTCGCCTGAGTGGGTTGAGGATTGTGTCGCTGCGTGGCAGATTAGGGGTCCACTTCGTCGAATAGGGGAGAGCATGCAGTTTTCCGCTCTGTTCGGAAAAAAGGCATTCATATGGTCTGTGCTCTTGAGCACAGCCGCGCATGCTTTGACCCTTTTCAGCGCTGGGCGCCTTTTGCCCGAGTTTAAACCCGAGCCCGAGACTCAGTCTATTCGTGTCAAGCTTGCTGAGGCTCCCCGGCCGCTGGCAACGCCCCCACCTGTGGTAAAAACCCCTCCGCCGCTCGCGACACCCAAACCAAAAATTCGTGTCGATAAGCGCCTACCGCAGCCAGCCACTCCTCCGCCACAGCCGCCCGAGGCGCGTGCTGGGCTTTCTGATTCCCTGGCTCTGCCTGGAACGGCCCGTGCGGATGCACCTGCAATTGCGGTTGGAAATTCCAGTTTGATGGAGGTGATTCCTGAAGATGCAAACAGACCACCACCGTCTGCATTGCCCGCAGGAGAACCTGAGCCTGTCGCAGAGACGCTTGCTGATTCTCCTGCACAGTGCCCCCTCCCACCAAGTCTTGAGCTCACAATCGATGCACTCAATGCAGGTGTAACCAACGCTGAGGTGATCATTGAAGTGGCGATTGCCTCGAGTGGTTTGATCCAGGATGCAAAAATCAAAACCGGAACAGGATTTGAAATCGACAAAGTGGCAGTCAGGGCTGCTTTGAAACTGAAATGTTCGCCGGCCATCATTGCGGGACGTCCCGTTGCGGTTGTTGGCAAAAAATTGGTTTGGAAAGTGATGTATGACTGAATCGCATAAACGCCTGCGCAACGGTGCTTCTCGCTCCTCACGCCGCAGACAGATCGCTGCCACAATGTCTTTGGCACTTTTTCCACAGGTTGGCTTTGCGCAAAACGCGGGGGCAACATCCGCTCCTGTTGTTACGTCCACACCGACACCAGCGGCAACATCCGCTCCTGTGGTCACGTCCACACCGACACCAGCGGCAACACCCGCTCCTGCCTCTGCACCGGCCGCCCTCCGCAAGATTCGTGGACGCGTAGGTGTGCGTGGCAGCAAGGAACTTCTCAGGAACGCAGATGTGGTTGCCTTGCCAGCTCGTAAGGTAACAACAGAAACAGCAGCCGATGGCGCATTCGAACTCGAGATGAGTGCTGAGACCGATTCTATTCTCATCAAGAAAGAAGGCTTTCTGCCGCTCGAGGTTAAGCTTGAGGCCAACGTCGATGATCTGGGCCAGCTGCAACTTGAACCGTCGGCAGAGGTTCTCGGCGTTGGTATTATTCGTGCACGGCGCAAGGTTGAAGTCAGTCAGCAGAGCTTGACTCGCAGCGAGTTGGAGCGTGTGCCAGGGACAGGTGGTGATGCTGTGTCGGCCTTGCAAACGCTACCCAGTGTTCTCCCTGTTTTTCCAGGTGCAGCGAATGTTGTCGTACGTGGGAGCGCACCTGAAGACACCAAGAGTTTCTATGATCGTCTCGAATTGCCTTTCGTTTTTCACCTGGGTGGACTCGGCACGGTGATTCCGACTCGAGCGCTTGAGGGGCTTGATTTTTACCCTGGCGGATTTTCGGCACCCTACAACGATGCGATTGGTGCAACTATCCAGTTGCGTTCCGAAAACAAAACACCGCAGCGTACTTCGGGTGAAGTTGAACTTGGATTGTTGCAGTCAGCCGTTTATGTGGAAACGCCGACAAAAATTTTTGGTGATGATTCGCCTGTGGGTGTGCGTGCAGGTTTTCGGCGCAGTTACATT
>JBILKQ010000143.1:0-7189 GCA_044376655.1 Silvanigrellaceae bacterium | reverse complement strand
TCTATGCCAACGTTGCCGGTGGACTCAAACTCACTGAACCGGCAAGCGACCTCGCAGTGGCAGCAAGTGTACTCTCAAGCGTTATCGAAACGCCCTGGCAAGGGCGCGTGGCTTTTTTTGGTGAGGTCGGACTGAGTGGAGAAATCCGCGCCACAACAAACCCCGTTGGACGCGTACAAGAAGCCCTCAAGCTCGGTTTTGACCGCGTCTACATGCCGCGCCGGAATTTCCAACTCGAGAAACAAGCCCTACAGGAGCTTATCAAAAGTGAAGGCACAGGTGAGCTTCAACTCTACCCCATCGAACACATTAAAGAGCTCAGATACGGTTGACCGACAAATCAAGTGCCAAACCCGTGGCTTGCGAACAGCGGATCTCCGGCCCGTCAAATGCCGCACCGCCGCTGTAGGGCAGACTCGTGAGAAACTCTGCGGAATCCAAATCAACCCAGCGCACTGCTGGGTGAACTGAAGCAAGATGCGCAGCGGCCTGAAATCCGGCACCCACTTCAAACATACAACTCATCAAACAAGGAATGCGGTGCTGCGCTGCCAAATCGAGAATCGCTCGCGCAGGTGAAAGTCCACCGGCCTTGATGAGCTTGACGCTCAATGCATGCGCAGCTTTCCGCTCGATAACTTGAGCGGCTTGTTCGAACGTCATAGCCGACTCATCGGCAACCAATGGCACAGGCGAAAGTTCAACCAGCCGTGTGAGCGCATCGAGCTGTTCTGCCTTCACGGGCTGTTCGATGAACTCGATAGGGCCGCAGTTCTCAGCAAACCAAGGGATCAGAGTAGCCGCCTCGGATTCACTCCAACCTTGATTGGCATCGAGACGAAAAGTGATTTTCTCACCAACCGCACGGCGCACCGCAATAACTCTCTGGCGATCGAGTTCGGCAGAGAGACCCACTTTGATCTTGAGTGATTTAAATCCCGCGCTTACTGCCTCAAGTGCCCTCATCGCCATGATCTCGGGTGCATCAACACTGATGGTCATGTTTGTGTGGATCGTACGGTTCGACCCCCCTCCCAACCACTTCCAAAGCGGCAACCCAGCCCTCCGTGCAGACAGATCATGTAAAGCGACATCTACGGCACACAACGCAGACCGCGAAAAGTTTGTACGCCCGGGAAGATCGTCGGACCAATGCCAAGGCTCGGAAACCGTGTGGCGACGCAAATGACCCAAAATCAACGCCAAATCTGCACGAATCCTTTCATCGCTCTCGCCCGTGATAGCAGAGGTGGGAACCACACTACCCCACCCCACAAAACCGTCGCTGTCCACAAGCTGAACGGTTATCTCTTCGAGTTCTGTTACGGTACGCAGAGCTGTTTTGAATGGGATACGCAATGGGGCCCGCATCAAGCCCAAGGCCGTATTTTGAATCTTCATACGCGACACCACCTCGCTGAGCTCCCATCAGCCTGCACTTGTCTGTCATTGTTGGCAAAATCCGAAGAGCCAAATTCTTGAAATCCGCCACTGATCAAGTGTTGGTGAGTTTGCTAACATTTAAAACAATGCATATGTCCAGGAGGATATGAAATGAAACGCTTTGCGAGTGTAACACTCTGTCTTTTTGCCCTGACTCTCCCACAATGCGTGAAGAAAATGGGTTCGCAAGCGATCAGCAATGTTTACTCTTGCTCCTTGAAGAAGGGCGAAACTCTCCAAAGCTGCTCAGAGTTCAAAAATCTCGCTCCGAACGAGGTCACTTACTTCAAGCAAAAGTGCGACAGCGATAGCTCGATGGATGTGGCGGCCTGGAAAGAGGTAGGCTGTGCTGTTGAGGCTCGCCAAGGCGGCTGCTCTCTCGGCTTCACCGATGCTACAAGCAACATTACCACGGCCTTCGTAACCTGGGGCTACACTGCTACCGGACTTGCAGCCGTGACAACCTCAGACGCTTGCGAAAAGGTGGGCGGCAAGGTCGTCACGCCCTGAGTTCAATCCGTTAAGCCGAGATCTGGCACTGATTGCGGCACAGTTCGTCGGCACAACGTTCGATATCTGGTTTTAAATCCAGAGAACTCATGACCTCAACAATTTCAATTTCATAAAGAGCCCAAATCAGCAGATTGGGATGTACGTGCATCCCGAGTGAGCTCGCCTTTGCAAACAGGCGAAGAAACTTCTCGCGCATGGCTACATGATTTCGCTGTTCGTCGACTTTCCAATGCGCAAGCACAGAAAAGATTTCCTCTCGCAGCGGAGAAAGATGAAGCGACAAAAGAGCCATATCTACGAGCCTCTCCTGCTCGAACGCCCAGCCTAGGTATAAGCGAGCCAGTTCACTGCGGAAGGGTTCGTGCCAGCGGGTTCCACGGGCATCAGGAACCCACACAACACTCTTGCGATCCTCGGCCACGAAAAACGCATCAGTGCTGCTCCCCAAATCCAAAAAAAGATCTGACGAAGACAAAATCTGCTGGAGAAAGACCTGAGTCAACAACGAGACAGGATTTGGCCAGATGGCATCGCCCGCAACAAAAGCGCGCAGCGGTGTCGCACGCAAGGGGGGAACCTGAGCAAGACTCACGTAAGGCATAAGCAACTTCAGTTCACTATTTTTACGCTCAAGACAGCTTTCAAAAAAATCACGCTCAGCATTGAGTCGTGACATCATTTTAATCTGCCAATGTAATTCACGTTCGCGAAAAACATTCGGGAATTTTTCGACAACATCTTGAAAAAACTGTTGCGCCCTTGAACCCAGTTGCAAATGCCCTAGCAGGTTTTGCATGGCTGCAGCCTCCTGCAGCAACCATAAGGCAGCTCAGCTCAAGTCAGAAAAAACTCGCGGGAGGATTACAGATATGGAAAAGTTTCCTGGATGTAGTGCTTTGCATGGTTGATGGCCTGCATTGCTTCGGCTGCCCCAGTGCCAATCAATTTCATTTTACCGGGATAGGTCGCAATATCGCCTGCCGCGTAAACGCCCGGCATGTTCGTCTGGCGATTGTGGTCAACAACAATTGCGGCGTTTTCCAGTTCAATTCCCCAGTCACGCACGCCTTCAAGGTTAAAAATGAGCCCAATGGCGACAACCACAATATCAACGTCGTGGGTTGTCACGTTTTTGCTCCGAGAATCGCGCAGGTGAACACGCTGCACAACATCTTGACCCTCAATTCCTGCCAGCTCGCTGAAGGTCTTGATTTCCGCGTTTGAGGAATAAAGCTTCTTGACCGTTTCCTCATGCGCATTGAAACGATCAGAGCGGTGAATCAAGATGAGGTCCTTGCAAACCTCCATGACCGTTAGAGCCAAATCGAGGGCACTGTCGCCGCCACCAATCACAAGCACACGCTTGCCATGGAAGTCAGACAGATTGTGGACCCCATAGACCACACCGCGCCCTTCAAATTCGCGCAAGCCTGGTACGTCCATACGGCGCGGAATGTGTGCGCCCATGCCCAAACTCAGCACCGCAGTTTTACTATGGTACACATGACCGTCGCGGGTTTCGACGCGCAGCATGTTGTTGCGGTTCTTCTGGATGAGTACCACTTCTTGGCTCAAACTCACCGGAATGGAATAAGGGGCAATTTGAGTGAGTAGATTTTCAAACAACACTTTTCCACGGATCGCAGGAATCCCGGGAATGTCGTAGACCCATTTTTCAGGATAAATGGCCGTGAGCTGACCGCCAAGCTCATGTCTGCGGTCGATGAGCCGGGCTCGCATGTCGCGCAGACCAGCGTAGTAGGCACCGAAAAGTCCTACGGGGCCGCCGCCCACAATCAGAACATCGTAGCATTCAGGATTCACCATCTGCGACACAAAACACCTCGTTCAGGGAGCGCTCCCAGCGCATGCGAGTCAGTGGCGGATTTTCGGCTTGAACCCGGCCCCCTCAAGCACCCCAAGTAACTCGTATTGGTGCTCAAATCCACGGGTCTCCAGGGCGAGCTCAACGTCGACATCCCCGACATTGACCTGAGCATATGTGCGGTCGTGATACACCTCAAGGACATTGGCATCGACACCCGCAATTTTTTCGAGCAGCGCCTTCAGCTGGCCGGGGCGATCACTGATTCGTGCTGTCAAACGAAGCATTCTCCCCGTAACCCCCAGCCCCCGGGTAATCACCCGAGAGAGCATCTGTGGGTCAATATTTCCACCGCTTACGGTCAGCACAACATGGCGGCCTGCAAATAATGTTGGATTTTTGCGCAATGCAGCAATTGCGGCCGCGCCTGCGGCCTCAGCAACGACGTGTTCCCGCTCTACGAGCCCGAGCAGTGCCGCAACAAGGTCATCGTCGGACACCAGCAGCATTCGCTCGAGGGTTTCAGATAAAATCGCAAAATTTACGTTGCCGATAAGGCCCACGGCAATCCCATCGGCAATCGTGTTTTTTCCTGTTTGGGTTACCGGCAAGCGCCTTTTCTGCTGCAGACTCCGTGATGCGGAATCAAAAAACTCTTGTTCGGCGCCAAAAACGCGGCCTGCACCTGCCAGCGTGAAAGCAAGCCCAGCACCCGCAGCCAAGCCACCGCCACCCACACAACAAATAATATCGAGGTCAGTGAGGGGAACGGAGGGGCACTCTTCAGCAAACTGATTGAGAACCTCGACAGCGCAGGTCGCCTGGCCTGCTACAACATCAAAATCATTAAATGCGTGGAGAAATTCTGCGCCACTCGAGCGAGAAAACTCCAGGGCGGCTTCGAAAGCCTCTTCGAGCACATCACCTACAAGGTAAACCTTTGCCCCCAGACGTTCTGTTGCCGCGCGTTTCACAAGAGGGGTTCTTTTGGGCAAAAATATGTGTGCTTCACATCCCATCAGACGCGCGGCCAACGCCACTCCCTGAGCATGATTGCCCGCCGAGGCCGCACACACTTTCAGCGGCCCTAAGGATGCGTCACGTGCCTGCATTCTTCGGTGAATCGCCGACAATGCACCACGCACCTTGAACGAACCATTTGGATTCAAACATTCGAGTTTGAGCCAAACCGGCACACCAATCTCTTCACTGAGCCAAGAAGAATGGCGCAGTGGACTCGGTTTCATGTAACTTTGAACAGTGGCCGTGGCTTCCGCAATACGTTCCCGGATCGCTCCGGTGTCAGTGAGGTTGGGCATCACGGCTTCACCCAACACACGGGCAAGCTCTGGCGTCATGGTTGACGTTCCCTTCGACTTGATTTTCAATTTTCAGAAACCTTCCACCTGTGGCGAGAATATGAAATTAGCAGAGCTCTGTACAGCCTACCCCTCTCACTGCGACGCTCCTGCGCTCGCACACCCGGGCCGGGCCATACCGCTGGATTTGCGAGCCAGACTCCGCATGCAGCGCGGGTGGCTCCAGGCGTCTCTAGACACACATGCTCAGCGCGCTGCCAACCGCAGCGGTCTCGGTCTGCGCCCGTACATAGCGGGAGATTCGATTCGCGCAATTTCTTTGCGGCACCTACTGATGCAAGAAGAATTACTCACACGCACAGATGTTTCTCCAGGGCGTTTCCATGTGAGCATTCTGGTGCATTCCTACAGCAACATGGAATTCCGCTCTGTACAAGGTTCAGCCACAAAAATGCAAGCCGCATGGGCCGTGGCGGGCCTTCTTGAAAACTTGCACAATCAGCAAGCGCAAAAAATCGAGGTAATTGCTTTACGCGGAAGCCATCTCGGAGAGGCAATGCTACAGCAGGCAGCGCGTCTCAGGCGATCACACTTCTGTTACGTTATTACCGACATGCTGTTCAATTCAGCCAGTGCCTCTGCTTCAACTGAGGAACTTGCGGGAGCGCTGAAGCATCTTCGGGTTCCGCGCGGGATGGTGGTGGTGGTTCGAGATTCCTGGGAATCGCCCGATATTGCCAAAACCGACTTGGTTCTCCGCGGTGAGGAGATTTCCTTCGCAGACCCAAACATGGGCACTCAGCACCCAAACCCGCAGAATGAAGCAAAGGACTTTCACAGCGGAAGTGCCTATGTTGAGAATATCAAAACACAGTTGCGCGACCTCGAAAGCACGCTGAATCGGCGCAGCTGGAACTCGATGTGGCTTACGCCCGAACATGAGGTTTCGGACATCTCCAAAACTCTCACGACACGTCTTGCAGCCCTGAGGATTTGCTCATGATTCAACTGCTGCTTTTGTCGGCGTGCGTCTCGATCGTGACCATCGCCATCCTCTTCATCCAACGGGTGCGTCCGCGCAAAATCAGCATCCCTAGCTTTTTTCTAGGCCAAAAAGATGAACAGAAATTCTTAAACATCAAGGCCACGCCGCCCCGCTGGTGGGAATGGCTGCTGGTCCTGCTGGCCACTGCGGGAGCAGCACTCGCTTATTTTTCGCAACCACAGCCGGAAGAGCAACAGCGCAATCAGGGAGAAGGACTCGTTTGGTTTGATCCCACATTTTCACACGTGGCGGCCCTACAACGCTCTCCCGAGGCGCTCGAATCAATTCTCGATGCGTTACGAGGACTCCGCAAAACAGAATACATTTTCATTGAACTCAATTTCTCAACCTCTGAGGCCAACGTTACGGTGCCGCTCTACACCTTCACACGTGTCAGCAACTCCGCGCTGCAAAAGCACCTTGAGAGTATCAGCCAACTCCCCTCATCCCTCTCACAACCTCTCGACACCGGTGTGCTCGTTCAGTCTCTCAAACGCGAATTGAATCTCGACGCAGCGCAAGTTCCGCTGACCTTGGTCACCGATGCTCAGTCGGAAACGTTGCGTCCGCTCGTTGGTCTTGCAGAGTCGTTTGCTTCCGTTGACGTGATTCGTACGCCGCTCTTGCCACAACAGCTGCTGGGCAAACGCGTTCCCCTCGTTCCCGAGGAGCTGGCACAACTTTGGCTCCCGAGAGAATCCGCTAAAGAGAGTGAAGCGGGTCTTCCGGGAACACCCAATCTACTGCGTGTCGAAAACAGCCTCGCACGCCATATCCCACCCCAAGCACGTCCGCTGTTGAGCCTGGAGGAGTTCGCCGCATCCGACCCAAACGAAAAACGTAAGGACACGTCGAATTTTTCAATCTTTGTGGCGGAAGAACCTCGCTCTGCCGAAGAACAGAGCCCGCAACAGGCGCAACCTCTTCTCACCACATGTACGTTGGATGTTGCCGGTCCTTCCGAACTCGACGGCCTGTCTGACCTGCGGGCCTACGCTACGTTTTTCAAAATCCCTCTCCGTCCAATCGCGTGCCGTTCCACGG
>JBILKQ010000142.1:0-7240 GCA_044376655.1 Silvanigrellaceae bacterium | reverse complement strand
TATCTTAAATCGTGCGCCGGTTTCTTATAATTTTGCAAATGTCAGAAGCCTGCCGCTGTGCGGCCCTGGGAGCCTCGGTTAATCTTAAACCTCATGTAGAAAAATCATTGAGAGGGCGTTTTCATGTGCGGGATTCTTGCCTTGTTGGAGATTTCACAGGATTCGCAGCGTTTGCGTCGCGAGGCTCTCGCACTTGTTAAAAAGTTAAGACACCGAGGCCCTGACTGGAGCGGTGTCTATTCCGATGAGCGAGCTATTCTCTGTCATGAGAGATTGGCGATTGTTGATGTAATGAGTGGCGCCCAACCCCTGCTCAACAACAAGACAGGCGATGTTCTGGCAGTCAATGGTGAAATTTACAATCACATCGAACTGGCGCAGAAGCATTTGCAGACTCAGCATGAATTTCAAACCCAGTCAGACTGCGAAGTACTGCTTTATCTCTATGAAGAACATGGCCCAAATTTTTTGAATTTGATTAATGGAATTTTCGCTTTTGTCCTCTACGATAAGAGGAACAACACATATCTGATCGCGCGCGACCACATTGGTATCATACCTCTCTATATGGGCTGGGATGAACATGGAATCCTCTACGTTGCCTCTGAGATGAAGGCGATCGTAGATGTTTGTAAGGTCATCGAGGAGGTTCCGCCGGGGCATTACTATAGCGGCAGCGAGAAGAAATTTGTCAGGTACTACAAGCCTAGCTGGGATAGAACAGATGTTCTTCCCGCGCAGCCAGCCTCAAAAGATGTTTTGTCGCAAGCCCTAGAGTCAGCCGTGCGGCGTCAGTTGATGTGCGACGTCCCATATGGAGTTTTGATTTCAGGCGGTGTTGATTCTTCAGTTATTTCTGCGCTCGCAGCGAAGTTGAGCGCACGCCGGGTCGAGAGTCAAGGCACTGAACCCGCCTGGTGGCCACAGCTGCATTCCTTTTCGGTGGGCTTGAAGGATTCGCCCGATCTGAAGATGGCGCGCAAAGTCGCCAGTCATATTGGTTCAACCCACCATGAAATCAACTTCACTGTGCAAGAGGGCATCGACGCTATTAGCGATGTTATCTACCATCTTGAAACGTTCGACATCACTACGATCCGCGCGGCAACACCGATGTATCTTATGGCGAGAAAAATCCGCGCCATGGGAATCAAAATGATTCTCTCCGGGGAAGGCGCAGATGAGGTTTTTGGTGGGTATCTGTACTTCCACAAGGCACCCAACGCACAAGAGTTCCATGAGGAGTTGCTCCGCAAACTCTCGATGCTGCACAAATATGATTGTTTGCGGGCCAACAAAGCTATGGCGGCCTGGGGCATTGAGGCGCGTGTTCCTTTTCTTGATAAAGAGTTCCTCGACGTGGCTATGAGTATAACGCCGCAGGATAAAATGTGCGGCAACGGTAAAATCGAAAAGTTTATACTGCGCGACGCATTCAAAGGGCTGATTCCTGATGAGATTTTATGGCGCCAAAAGGAACAATTCTCTGATGGCGTTGGCTACACGTGGATCGATTCGCTTAAGGCGCATGCAGAGAAAGAAGTCAGCGATGCGTTGTTCAAAAATGCGCAGATGCGTTTTCCCGAGAAGACACCATTGACCAAAGAGGGCTACCTTTACAGATCAATTTTCGAGGCTCATTTCCGCAATCCTGCCGCTGTTCGCTTGATTCCAGATGGTCCAAGTGTTGCCTGCAGCACGCCAACCGCAATCAAGTGGGATAAGGCGTTCTCACAGTTGGCAGATCCTTCTGGGCGTGCAGTGCGCGATGTTCACCAGGCAGCGGTGAAGCCCTGAAAGAGGATGTGGTTGTCGGTTTCGCCCTGCGTGTCTGCAACATCCTAATATTTTGAAGTTTACTTATTCATCGGGGTGCTGGCTTCAGTTTTTTTTCCTTTGTTTCGATATTCTCCCCGATGGACAGGTCTCTTTTTACATCGTTGTCCCTTTCGTTGCTTGGCTGCGGTGCTTCAAGCCAAAATGCGATGAATTGCTCCAAGGTCAGCTCGATCGCCGTTGATGGTTCCGTGGTCGAGAAGTCAATGCGTGCAGGGAAACTGCCTCCCGGGTGGGGAGGGGTTCTCGATTTGATAGAAGAAGCGAACGGATCTGAGAACCCTAAGCGTTACCGTTGCACTGTGCATATGGATGTAGCCAAAGGAGCGACAGGAACCTCCCCAGACCCGCACCGCCTCGCGTTCTGGACGGCAGAGCACTGCCTTAAGTTTGATAAGGCCCGCAGTGCCGAACTCAATATTTTTGATCCCAGTAAAAAGCGCTTTGTGAGATTCCCCGTTCGACTCGACGAACTCGACCGATTCACTGCAGGCAAAAAACTATTTGAACAACATTTGAACCAGCGCGTTGCCGAGTACGTTGAAGCTGCAGGGCGGCCCTCCCGTGGATTGATTGAGAGAGGCATTCCTGCATGCAAAGTCGATACCCAGCTGTTTATGAACCAAAACCCAAACTTGGGTGTGGTGTGTAGTTCAGTCTTGGATTTGGCTCGTTTGGAAGGGCGAGTGCACGAGTCGGCGGCCTCTCGAACTGATGTCTATGAGCTTTTGTCGCGCATGCATACAGACATTCAGGTTCAGGAAAAGAAGCAGCTTGATAGCATTCAGGCATTTGCGCAGTTTATTTCTGCGACACAGCTAAACGATATGAAGTTTTGGCTTGAGAATTGGCGGCCTAAGATTTCGCAATTGACACAATGGCGTCGCTATGAAGGTTTTTCGTTACTCATTGAGGAAATTCGTTCGACCTGCACGGCTGAAAATGTCATGGGTGTCTGTCACCCCGATATTCGTGCGTTTTTTGCAGATGCGCTTGATGAATACAAGCTTGCCAACACAGTCGCGACCTACCAAGATTTTTTAAAGGCGAAAGTAAATGCGCCGCAAGACGGGAAGACTTTTAACCTGCCGTGGATCCTTCACTCTCAGAAGAGTGTTGAAAATCTATTGCCCCTGACGGGTGCGGCCACATTGGGAACAAACTTCGAGATTCCATCGTCCAAAGGAACTGTTCGTGTGACGCAATCCGATACGCTTGGTACAAAAGGGCCGCTGTATTATTCAGCTGTCCCAATTTCAGATTTACGGAGCACGGCCGTTGAAAGTCTCAAGACCAACATGAAATTCAACGCAAAAACACTGCTGTATTCCTATGACAAAGGTCTTCAGCAAGGTGAATCTTTCTTGATGCAGCCTGGCGACTCAGGGTCTGTCATTTTGGTCGGCAACACGCCCATTGGCGTGGTGAGTACTGTAAATGGTGTTGAGACCTCGGGCGGGGCCGCTGTTATGCCTCTGCCCGAGTATGCTGAAGAACCCGAGGATGTTCCGCAAGCCAAAGCAACCAAAAAAAGAGAAACAGCAGTCAACTGCAAATGAGTCGCATGCAAAAAAGCAATTCGCCTGACAAACTCACTGGAGTGGTGATTTAATGTCCCCGAGGGATTTCAGGTCATTGCTTTCTACAACGCTGTAGGTTTCGAAATCGAGCCATCGGAACAGCACGCTTGGCCCAAGCCCCAAAGTCAGGCCGCGGATGGTCTTGGTTTGGCTTTTATGAGCCTCTGCAACTTTGCTTTTGGTTTCTCTCAGCGCTTCTGCAGTTGGGAAAACACGCAGGTTATCCTCAAAGCGTGGTGGTATTTTGCTGGGCAGGACCGCTGAGATAGGCCAGGGCAAAGTCGATAACAACACCTGAGTCGAGTGCTTTGTGTTTTGAATAGCTTTAGCAACGGCCGGGAACAGCATGCGGTGATCCGTTTGTCCGTTGAGACCTGAGGGTTCCATCGTCAGGATGGTATCCGGACGAAGTGAGTTGATCTCTTCTGAGATGCGCTCAATTGCCTGTGGCATGTGGTGTATTAAGGCCGAATCCGGCAACATCGGCGTGACAACCTTGTTGATGCCAAGCAGCTCAGCTGCAGCTTTTAATTCTGCAATACGGCAATCAGAGACCGTCTCAAAAGCGGAGCATGCAGCCGTGTCGGATTGTGGATTGGCAGACCCGTCAGAGAGTGTGAGGAGTGTGATTTCAGTGCCGCTGTCCGCAAGATAGCGGATGAGACCAGAGTTGGTCACTTCGTCATCGGGATGAGCCAAGACGATCAAAAGCCGTTGCACGGGCTGCGGAAAAGTTAATGTTTTAGTGCGCGCGCGAAAGTAGCTTGGGCTGAGTACCAGCAGGCTAAAAAATAAAAAGACAGGGAGTAGAATTCCCAGCAGTAGAACTTTGGTCAACAGACTTTTGAATGTACTCTTCATTTGGATCCTCTTGGAGCTCAGCGTGCACTCATGAACAAAGCCACTCCGCTCAGGTTAGCATGCTACATTTTTTTTGTGTTCATAACGCTGGGTTTTGGTTTTTTTGCTCCCGTTTTCATCGCAGCTTTTGCAGGTCTCTGTGTCATCATCTTTTTGACGTGGTATTTGCTGCGAGAGGATCCTGTTTCGTATCTCCTGATTCCCAACAACAGGAAACACCTGAAAGATTTTTTCACATCTTTCCTGGCAGGGATTTTTTTCTGCACCCTACTTTGTGCCCTGCTTAAAATGAGCAATATCGGGTACGACTTTCGGATTGTCGACACGATTTGGATTATTTGCCTCACAGTTCCGCTGCAGTCACTCTATGAGGAAGTCATTTTTCGAAGCCTGTTACAGCGTCGGCTATTGTCCAGGTTTTTTCAGGGGAATGACTTCAGGGCAGTGCTTTTGGCATTGGTCTTTTCTGTATCGCATTGGATCAACTACAAAGTGACGGCAGGAGTCGAGCTGCAGCTGTCAACCCTTGCCGCCCTGTTTGCTTTTGGGCTCGCTGGAGGGCTGTTGTTCAATATCCAGAATAATCTTTCAGGAGCTTGGGGATTTCATGCCGGTTGGAACACGGTGCGCTTCGGTCTGGCTCACTCAGTTGCGGGAGTGTCTCTGACAGAAGCGGCGACCTTCGATCATATAGAAGGTTCAATGGCGGGAGTTGTTGTTGCCGTTGTTGTTCTTGCGGCCGTGTTGGTTTGGGCTCATTTTGTGCGGCATCAGATTCCTGCAGCCAAAGCAGACCGGTAACCAAGGTAACAGTACACAGCTCCCACGCTGCCCAAACCGACAAGCCCTGCGAGGAAGTAAAGGCGAAGCGCATCGCGCTTGACGATGAGCCCAATAGCACCCAATACAAGGCTAATTTGTAGGAACAGTGTCCCGAAATCGAAGTGGTCACCGGCCTCAGAGAGTTTGTTCTGCTGCGTTTCAATCTCTTGAGCTCCAACAACAACTCCCATTTTGCCGTCGATGTCTTGTGCCCAGTTGGCTTCGCCTACTGCTTTGGAGCCACGCAGGATTTCGTCTTTTTCTTTTTTGTAGCGATGCACTTCAGCTTTGAGATTTTGCTGCAGAGTCAGCATCGATTGCGTTTTGTCGGGTGCAATTGCGCCACCCTGGATCAAAACATCAACCAGGTCGGCTTGTCCCTTCACCAACGATTCTTTGATGCTCTTCGACTGATACCATGCATACGCTTTGCTTTTCTCGTTTCCGAGTTGGATTTCGTCGTCACCGAACTTGCCACCACCCAATTCGTTTATGGCCAGAATGGCTGCGAAAATGGAGAGGGCGAGGCCAAACCACGCTTCCCAGTTTACGCCTTTTGATTCTGTTGATGCCGTTGAACTAGAGATGACTGCATCGCTCATAGTGCTGTCCCTTTGTGCATTATTGCTTTCTTGATTTCAGGTAACCATCCGTATTTAATAGGATTATTCTCAAACCGTCAAGGAAGCGCTCTGCTGCGCAACGAGGATTTGGGATATTGTTTGCAGGAGAGCCGCCAACACATCTTTGAATATGAATGGTGTCGTATGAACCGCGTAAGAATCCCAATTGCGTTTCTTTGTCTGTTTCTCTTCGCGTTGAGTGCCTGCAAGCCCAAAGTGGTTGAGGAGTCGGAATCAGACGTCTCCACCACAGGATGCCCGAGCTCGGGGGCAGGTCAGGATCTTCGCCGTACGCGTGCCATGCCCGACTTTGCGCGCGTTTCCATGCCAATACTGCAGCGCATCGTTGAGCGCGCCCAAGATTTCAACCGGGGGGAGCAGGGCACGGCTGCAGCAAAAATGTTTTCTCAACGCGTGACCACGATGCTGCGCAACATGGTGGCGAGCAATGTTCATCCTCTGGCATTCTTTGCCACCATCGCCGACTACGAGACCTACGAGACCCGGCTGGGCGGTTTCCCTTGGGCTGAAATTGGTAAGCGTAAATGGAAAGGTTCTGACCTTTACCGCGCCGGCTATTGCGGAAGTGCGACTTGTACGGGCGTGTTTCAAGTTTTGGTTTACGGCGATTGGTATACTTGGGCTCAAGACCAAAACGGCAAAGGTGTTGGTATTTGGGGAATGAAGGGTGGCCCCGACTGGACCTCAACTCTGTGGTGGTGGACCAACGGAACTGACAACAACTGCACTTGGCTCGCCTCGGGTGCGAACCCATGTACCTCGCCAGGTGTTCGATGGAGTGTAACGCAGCATGTACGCAATGGGCGCCGCGCATATGGTCAGCAGAAGCAATGCAATGTTGAGTGGGATGCGATGTATTGGTCGTACATCGGTGCAATGAAAAACACCTCCGACCCATTGGTGAAAAGCGTCATCGATGTGAAAGACTTTGCTCAGAAGATTGGGCTGTCTCTCTAATCTGCCTACTGTATGGGCATATAATCGGATTGGGCTGTTTTTCGGACTCGTTGTTCACTTTTTTTAATGCATCCGAAGATTTTAGGCTGTGCTCTATTCAGGCTTGCCAACGGAACGTCTGAAAATAAAAAAAGCCAGTTTTCACTGGCTTTCTAAGGAAAGATGGTCGGGGCTGTGGGATTCGAACTCACGACCCTCTGCTCCCAAAACAGATGCGCTACCACTGCGCTAAGCCCCGACGCGCCCCCCTAGTTGCCATAGTTTCAGATCAAGTGCAAGCTCCCACCTCAGAAAAAGGGGAGAGCGAGTGTCCATTGAGCTGACCGCACTGTTGTCGAAGGTGATTTATGCCTCTCAAGATGGCGCTTTTGTCGTGGCGGAGTTCGTAGACTCGAAGTCAGCCAAGCGATTTCGGGCGAGTGGCAAGTCCCTTACGGTGGGGAAGTTCGACTCCCAGCAACAGTACAAGCTCTTCGGGGATTGGACCCAGTCTCCGAAGTACGGTGAAACCTTCCAGGTTATTTACAGTGAGCCGCTGCG
>JBILKQ010000044.1:0-20555 GCA_044376655.1 Silvanigrellaceae bacterium | reverse complement strand
GCTTGAAGACGGCATCGAGTTCTTTTTGGAGACTGCGGTGATAATCGGGCACGCGAGCATAACGCGCAATACGGTTGATGATCCCGTTCTGTGATGCGGAGATACCAGGATTTCCACCCCGCACTGTATGACCTTCGGCATATGGAATAACGAGCGAGACAATCGTCTTCACATTTTCCAATATTTTCCGCGCATCTTTGCGAGCAGCAATGTTCTTCTCGAGATAGTGCATTTTTGCATGTGCACCTTCGCTGAGCCAGCGTGCAAAGAAATCCAAATCCTGCTTCAGTTCTGGCGGAGATTCTTGTTCGTCCCAGAACCGCTCCCAAGATGAGGTGTTGAGCACCGAGGCCCACATCAGGCCCGCGTCGATCAGATGTTTTTCAAGCAGAGGATGTGGCTTGGAGAAATTCAAGTCGATTCCTTGCTCCTCACAACGGCGTGAAGTGTGCGGTGCAAACCCGGTGCCGTGCGGACGCGTTCTGGATTTTCTTCTTCGGGGTCGGCGTGCACAACCACATCCGCATCAAAGCGTTCTTCGATTTTCTTTTCAATTTCCTCGGTAATCGCGTGCACGGTTCGGAAATCAAGCTCAGCAGGGAGGGTGATGTGAAAGTCCAGAAAATAACGATGTCCGCTGCGTCGGCCGCGGAAATTGTGAACGTCAATGATGAGTTCGTTGCTCTCAGCGATAAGTTGCAGGACCTCCTCCTTCATGGATTCCGGAAGATCGTGGTCGAGGAGGTCGTTGATACTCGTGGAGAGGAGTTTGAATCCGCCCCAGCCGATATTGATCGCAAATACACCTGCGAGCAGCGGATCAAGCCAGGTTTTACCAGTGAAAGCGATGGCTGCGAGTGAGAGAGCACTGGCCAGGTTGGCCAGCACATCGGTGCGGTAGTGTTCCGAATCGGCTGCCAAAGCCGGACTGTTATACTTGTGTGATGATCGTTTGAGTCCACTGGTGATGATCCAGCTGGCCAGAGCAGCAACGAGAAAAAATGCCGCCGTTGGCCAAGGATGTTGCATCACCGTGGTTTCGCCCTGAAGATCTTCCCACAGTTTCTGACCGCTGGAGATCATGATGAGCACGCCGCCGCCGACGATCAAGGTCCCTTGAGTGAGGGCCGCCATAGACTCGGCTTTGCCATGACCATAAGGGTGGTTTGTGTCGGGACTTTGCCGCGCAAAGTGAATAACTTTCTGATTGAGTGCGCTCACGAAGACATCGAGAGTGCTATCCCAAGCCGACAGTGCCACGACCATCGACCCTGTCATAAAGAACAAAATGAGCTTGCAGAGCGCAAGTGCACCTGCGCCCCAGGCTGCATAAATAGCTGCGCGACGCGCGCCCGAGGTCGTGTCACTTTGCAGTGAAAGCTTTTCTGTAGCTGTGTCTTGCGCGTTCATGGCCACCGTGGGGTTATCCTGCTTTTTTATTTTCCCACGGCCACCGTGCGTTCATGTTCGCGGGGGTGTGAACACGCGGCGGAAGATGGGAAGATTTTTTCCCATGAAGAGTGCCTCAAAAACGGTTGTGTAGGGAAGAGGCTCGAGGCCCGCAGGAATGATGTCCGGGGCAGATTCACTCCAGTTGAGTGTTCGGGCGAGCTCCTGGACGCACTCAAAATAATCCTGACTGTCCGTCTTGAACCAGAAAAAGCCGTTCTTGGGATCGAGTTTCTCGCCAAGGAGCCGCAGAAAGGGCTCCTGCAGCAGGCGGTTCTTTCTTTGCTTCTTTTTGGGCCAAGGGTCGGGGAAAAAGACACACAGTCCTGCAACTGAGCCCGGGGGAAGTTGCGATAAAGCATAGTGCGCATCACAAATGAGGATCTTGGCGTTGTCGAATCCGAGGGTTTTGATTTTTCGGGCTGCTTTAACGGTGCGCTTATAGGTGATGTCGATTCCCAGCACGTTCCAGTCTGGGTTGTTCTGAGCAAACTCCAATACATTTTTGCCCATATAGCAGCCCGCCTCGATCAGCAGCGGCTTGCTTGTGTCTTTGAAGACTTGACTGTTTTGCTCGGTCCATTCTCCCGAGGTCAGGAGGATGCCCTGGTATTCCAAGGCTTCATGCAGGTACGGATTGAAGTGTTTGTCAGGGGCTGCCTGCCCGTTTTTCATGCGCTCCACCAGCATTCCTGCTTGTTTCATGGCCAGCTTCCCCTTCCCTCGTGGTTTCCAGATGATTTCGGCTGAAGTCAAAACCTCCGTAAATGCTGAAAAATTTGCATTCTGGCGGAGACCGTCTGCGCGCCGATAGGCCTCGCAGAGCAAGGCGCACACGTGGCGCATGGAAGGGGAGCCATAATGAGGCTTAACAGCAGACTCAAGAACGGATTTGAACTTCTCGGCGTCAAGCCCAAGGGGTGGGTCCGAATTCTACTTAACTCTTCGTTTTTGATGATTTCTTTTGTCGGGACTAAGATGGCCTTCGCTGCAGGAACAGTCTGCTCGCAAGATGCCATGAGTGCTCTCCCCGACCAGCCAGTGGCTCTCTCCCGTGTCGAAAAATCAGAGGACGGCCGCGTCCGGGTAATGTGGCCCCTGCGTCTGTCGTCGGAAGAGGGCGAAGTGACCTCAGCCCCTCGGCACCTACAGTCGGGTGCAGAATTTGATGTGGTGCGTTGTCTCCCTCCCGGACGCTGGGTTGTGCTCGGACATGGGGAAGTGGTGACACGCAACGGTGGATTGGTGGAGGGCGTTCTTGAGGCAGCCGGTGAGAGTGTGTCTCTGGACAGCGGTGTTCGGGCAGAGCTTGTGTCCTCGGGCAACCTGCACCCGACTCCCATGGTGGGCGACCTGGTTGTTGTGCGCAAAAAAGAAATTGTACAGAAGAATGCTATCAGCCCGCGTCTAACGATTCCGGTGGAGGAGCTCTTTGGCGGCTCGTCAGGGAGCAATTCTGTCGAGTTGACGAGATTTGGCCAGGACTCCTTGAAACGCTCGTTGCTGAGCAATTTTGCCGAAGCACGAGGACGCCTACTGGTTGAAGTCCATGCACGCCGCAGCGGTTCACGTGCAAAGCTGCGCGAAGAAACTGCTCAAAGGGCTAAAAACATTGAACGCTATTTGCGTTATGAATTTTCGCTCGACAAAGAGCAGGTCGTTTCCGTGGGCATGGGTTCTGACACTTATCTGCCTGGCTTTGTCGATGCCGATGCTCCCTCTGATTTTGTCATCCTCAGAGTGCTTCCCGGAAAATATTGAACGGCGGCCGAGGTCACCCCGCACACTCTGAGTTATCAGATAAAAAAAGAGCTCACCTACAGGTGAGCTCTTTTCGCATGATCCGGAACACTGTTTTACTTGATGATCACGAGCGCCTCGTCTTCAGACAGCTCCTTGCCCGTAGGGATGGCTTCGATTTGCGCTGAGGTCATATCGATAATGGTCATTCCCTGCTCCGAGAAACGCTGTTGGATAGCAATAGGAAGTTCTTTGAGCGGGCGCTTCTGGCAATTGGTGATGTAGAAAAGCTGGGAGTAAAATGAAATAACCTTGTTGTTGAACTGTTTGCACAGCTTTTTGCCATCGACCTTGCTGCCTTTTCCAGAAGATTCCGGGAGTGCCTCAAGTTCTTCTGCAGATCGCACTGGTTTCGCACGTCCGTCTGCACTCCCTAACGGGCTCAATGCCGAGTCACCGATGATTCGATACAGTGCTCCAACCTCTCGGTCATAGCTGCCTTCAATCGCTTTTCCGTCGTCAAGTTTGTCCAGCTGTTCAGGAGAAACAGTCAATACAGGCGCATTTCCTTTGTTGTGGGCCTGAAGTTCAACGTAACTTGAGAATGCACGTTTCTTGCAGTTCTCGATAATGAAATAATCGGTGCCTGTGGACGTTACGTAGCTCCCGTTGAGCTCCCGACAGACCTTCGAAGTCGTGATGGTTTGTTGATTTTTACCCACCCAAGGCTCGCCGAAGGGGATCATTCGATAAATGTGTGCTGGAACCTCAGAAACAGTTTTACGCTGTTTGTAGACCAGTTCATTCAGCAGATCAGCATCCTCGATGGGGCGCTGCACGCAGCCGACAACGAATGATGCCGTGGCGTAGTAAGTCAGCACTTTTCCTTCGAGCAGTGCACATGCCTCTTGCTTAGTTTTGATGGCATCGAATTTCTGGACGGCTCGAAGTTCGAGCGGAACCTTTTGAAGCAATTCTGTTCGCTTTTGGGCCTTCTGGTCGGTCACTTGGCCCGCTCCGGGCTTGTCTTCACGCGGGGCCTGAGGCAGCGGCAAATCGATTTTATCCTTGGATTTTTCAGCTGAGTTGTTTTCAATCTTTGGTTTTGCCGCTGTCGTTTCCGCCTTGTTGTCGGCGGGGGGCGGAGCAACGTCTTTTTGTTGGGCCTGAGCAAAAGAATGAGCTCGCTCCCAGCCTATACCAAGGCACAATAGCGTGCCCACGAATGGCGCAAATTTCGGATTATTTCGGCTCAAATCTTTCAGGAAACTCACCTTCAACTCCTTCACGCTGCACAGTCGCCGTGTATGGGTCGGTTGCATTGGCACTTGCCTTGAGGTCAACGGAGTCACATGTCAGACTCCATCAAGTCGTTCTCGTGTCTGTACCATTCCGGTACTTTTCGACCCGACGTGGGATTGTCTGCACAGTGGCCTGGAGAGTATATGCAAGTCACCAATGACACCCGAACTATTGTTGATGTTGTGGATTTCCACAAGTCCTATGAAGGTCGTCCGGTGCTCAGTGGGGTCAATCTCCAAATCGAGCAGGGTGAGCACTTGTCTATTCTAGGTCCTGGCGGGTGTGGAAAAAGTACCCTTTTGAAAGGGCTGCTGGGCCTTGTGCCTCCCGACGCGGGAAGTGTCACGCTTTTTGGCGAGAATCTTCAGAAGTTGGGGCGTGAAGAACGCAACGCTCTGCTGCGCCGGGTCGGGATGGCTTTTCAGCTCGGTGCACTCTTTGATTTCATGACTGTGCGCGAAAATATTCTTTTTGCCATGGAGAACATGACCGACCTGTCCGCCTACGACATGGAGGATCGCGTTCACCGCATGTTGGCGAGCGTGAATCTTCCCACTGCAGCTCGCAAATTGCCAAGCGAGCTTTCTGGCGGGATGCGGCGTCGTGTTGGTATCGTCCGGGCTTTGGCAACCTCACCTGATTTGGCTTTGTTGGACGAACCGACCGCAGGACTCGATCCGGTGACTTCAGCTGTGGTGATTTCCATGATCCACAAGCTGGCTGCTGAAATTGGGAGCAGTTTGGTCTGTGTGACTTCGAGTGTTGAGGTGGCTTTTACCTTTGCTCAAAGAGTTGCCATTTTGAATGAAGGCAGGCTTGTCGCCAAAGGCACCTGGGAAGAGTTGCATAATTTGCAGGATCCATGGATCACTCACTTCTTGGATGTGCGCGGGTATAAACCCCATCAGAGCACAGAACAGGAAGCCTCAAACTATGCCTAGGTCGTCAGCTCCGTCTTCACCGTCAACCATCAACGATTTCATTCATTGTGAAGGCGTCAAGACACACAATCTCAAAAATCTGCAGCTCGACATCCCTCTGGGCAAGTGGGTTGCTGTTACGGGTGTCTCTGGAAGTGGCAAGAGTTCACTTGTGTTTGACACCATTTATGCGGAGGCACAGCGCCGTTTTCTCGAAACCCTCGGCACCTACGAGCGGCAGTTTCTTCAGGGTTTGCCTGCCGGTGATTTTGAAGCGATAGAAAACGTTCCCGCCGCGGTGGCTCTCAAACAAACCAACCGTTCCACCGATCCACGTTCTGTCATTGGCACGAGTTCTGACATATTTGATCCATTACGCATTTCATTTGTCACACTGATGGATGAAAGCTGTGCCAAGTGTGGCTCTGGCGCAGAAACACATTCTGTGAATGAGCTGCTCGCACAGCTCAATGCGGCCTTTGGGCGGGGTGCAGATCAAGAAAATTACAAAATCCTCGCCATTCCTTTTGCGCTGTCTGATGTCCCGAAAGATCGAAAGACTCTTCTCGAAAGTTTTCTTCTCGAAGGGTTCACAAAGATAGTTGCCGATGGCGCTATTTTGGATATTGAGGATCTTTTGGCTCAAAGCACTCGTCTTGCGACAGTCTCTACGGACGTTTTAGTGGTTCTCGACCGACTTTCGGCAGACACGCCTACGGATGAGTTGCGTAACCGCGCTGATTCCGTTTGGAGTCAGGTGCGTTTCTCGAATCGATTTTCTACTCTACAAATGCTGAACTACAATGCTGATACCGAAAAGGTGACGGAGGAAAAGCTCTTCCGCGTGCAGCCTTTTTGCCATAGCTGCAATCAGCCTACATCTCTCATCCAATCTTCTGATCTCGATTGGCAGAGTGTGTTGGGATCGTGTCGTGCGTGCCGCGGACTTGGTAATGTTCCGGTTCTCGACGAATCAAAGATTATTCCGGATCCGCGTTTGAGCCTGAATGAAGGTGCAATCAAACCCTGGGCATCGGATGTGTTTGGATGGATGAAAGATGAGCTCATTGCAGCTTGTCGTTCGCTTGGTATTCCGGTCGGAACACCTTGGAATAAGTTGAGTGATGCACATCGCAAGATCATCTGGTCAGGTGCTGAGCAAGGTGGCGACGGTGAAAAAGCATCGCGTCGCCGCTCGAGGTTTGTGAGTATTGAGGAATTCTTTGCGGCGCTCGAGGCTGAACGCTACAAGCAGCAGTCGCGCATTTTGCTTGCGAAGTACCGCCGCTACGTGACCTGTGGTGAGTGTTCAGGTTCGCGTCTCGGCCCGGCAGGACGGCAGGCCCGCTGCGGTACAACACGCTATGGCGACCTCATGCATGGTGAAATTGCATCGGTGCAGCGCTGGATGAAGAGCGTGAGTGCCGAGCTAAAATACCAGCACAGGTTGGTTGGGCTAAAAGAAATATGGGCTGAGCTGCAGCGCAAAATTGATCTATTGGTGCGATTGGGTTTGGGCTCGAGCACACTGTCACGGCGCTGCAAGACTCTCAGTGGCGGCGAATATCAGCGCGTCCTTCTGACCCGGGTTATCGGCAACGGTCTTACTGATGCATTGTATGTCTTAGATGAACCAAGTGTCGGGCTCGGTCGTGCTGAAATTCCAGAGCTGGTTGCGTGTCTGAAAGATCTGCGGGATTTGGGCAACACCGTTCTTATGGTTGAGCACGACCCAGAGCTTGTGCGTGAGGCGGATGTTTGGATCGAGTTGGGCCCAGGCGGTGGAAGTCGTGGCGGTGAGCTTCTCACTCAGGCCTCCAAGGGAGTGCCCGACTCAGCACGTATGGACGTCAAGACACTTGCGCTCGAGCGCGTGCGTCGGCGTGAGCTCACCGTTGTGCAACAGACTTCCTCAAAAAAAGCATCATCAAAAGCTTTGTTTTTGAAAGGCTTTTCGATGCACAACTGCAAAGACATCAATCTGCAAATTCCTCTCGGGCAACTGACAGTTGTGGGTGGTCCGAGCGGCGCAGGAAAGTCGACGCTCATCCACTGTGGTCTTGAGGCAGCGATCGAATGGCTGACCGATAAAGGTTTGAGTTCCAATGATCGTATTGACCCCGATGAAGGTCGTGGGTCGTGGAGCGAGCTCGAGGTGCCCAAGGATTTTTTTGCTGCGCACGATATTGTGAGTGTTGAGCAGCGGGCTATGCACCGCACCATCACAAGTGTTCCGGCGACAGTGCTTGGCCTTATGGATCTTCTACGCAAGCAGTTTGCTCAGACTTCCGAGGCCAAACACAACGATCTCATGGCAAGCGATTTTTCTTTTAATGGTGCAGGTGCATGCGAGGAGTGTGGCGGCAAGGGCTTCATCCGCGAAGACCTTTTCTTCCTTGGTGAGGTTGACAAAGAATGTCCTGAATGTCGGGGTGGTCGCTATCGGCGGGATGTTCTTAAGGTGCAGTGGCGTGGCAAGACAATTCAGCAGTGGCTCGAAACGAGTCTCGAGGACTGCCTGGCAGAGCTCTCTCAGGAGACGGGTTTTCGTAAAAGTCTTGAGATCGCCGTGCGGCTTGGGCTTGGGCATCTGCCTTTGGGTGTTCCCACGACTTTCATTTCAGGGGGTGAGGCTCAGCGGTTGCGGCTCTGTGCCGCTTTGACCAAGGGATCCAAAAAGCTCTTTTGTATTCTGGATGAGCCGACGCGCGGGTTGTCAGAAAAGGACATTGGCCAACTGCTCAAGACCTTGCAGGATCTGACCCGCGAAGGGCATACATTTGTTGTTGTAGAACATCACCTTGCCTTCCACGATTACGCCGATCAGTTTGTCCTGCTCGGCCCCGGGAGCGGACTTGAGGGTGGACGCATTGTGAAACGTGAAGTGAATCAGGAATTGGAGGGCTGAAAGTGGGGTTTCTGGGCAAGAGTGAGTTCCCGTTGTCGCGGATGCTTGGGGTCGAATCCAAACAAATTCATGTGGTCGACCGCCGCTCCAACGAGAGCTTCGTGGAAAAGGTTTATGGCGATGATGTCATGAAGGTTTTCTACGGTCATCCTGCAGGATTGGCCGTGACGACAAAACTTCTGACCAACCGCGTGCTCAGCAACATCTACGGCGCCTACAATGACTCCGCAGCAAGCAAACACAAGATCGAGGATTTCGTTGAAGCACTGGGGATCGACATTGCCGAGTGCAGCAAAGATCTTGTGGAGTATGTCAGCTTCAACGATTTTTTTGCGCGCAAGTTAAGGCCTGCTGCTCGCGCTGTGACGGAGGAGGAAAAAGCAGTTGCTTCTCCCGGTGATGGTCGGCTGTTGGTTTTCCCCCAGATCGATGAGACCACGGTTTCTTTCGTGAAATGGGCGCCTATTCCGCTGTTCGAGCTGTTCAACAAAAATCAGGAACTCGCGGATCGCTACCGCAACGGCGCATGTGCAGTGCTACGATTGTGTCCTGCCGACTATCACCGCTTTCACTTTCCTGTGGCTGGAAAGGTGGGCATTACCAAGACTGTTCCAGGTTTGCTGCATAGCGTTAGCCCTTATGCTCTCGAGCAAGGACTGCCGGTATATTGTCTCAACAAACGCACAATGTGCGAACTCAAAACCAACGACTTCGGTTCAATTCTGCAAATGGAAATCGGCGCTTTGTTTGTCGGTTCGATTGTTCAAACCTATCGTGCTGGCACTCAGGTGCAGCGTGGTGACGAAAAAGGTTACTTCAAATTTGGTGGAAGCACCTGCATTCTTTTCTTTGAAAAGGGAGCGATCCGCTTTGACGATGACCTTGTCCGTAATTCTCAAAATGGTCTCGAGACCTTGGTTAAGATGGGTGAACGCCTCGCTATTTCGCAACGCTAAAGGGAGTGGCGATGATTCACTTTGCATTCCATCGCCGCTCTTTTCTCAATCCTCAGTTTGAACAACTCCTTAACTCTGCGTTCTCTGTGAACGATTATGCCACCAGTTTTCCTCACATTTTTTCAGAGCGTGCGGGAGTGTTAATTGCCACGGCGGCTGAAACGAGTGGTGAGATCAGAGCTCTGTGTGCGGTCGACTCCGAGTTCTGGAGCGAGCCCCGTTTTTTGCGGGGAGCATGCATTGGGAGTGTTGCGGTTGCACCCAATGCTCAAGGGCAGGGCCTGGGGGGAGCTTTGCTGAAGTGGGTTATAGAACAGCTTCTTGCTCTGCGCCTTCATGATTTTGCCTATTTATTTTCTCAGCCACGCTCCTTTTACGAAGGTTTGGGTTTTACTGCCGCAGGAACTGAGGGGCTGTATTCTTTCAAACCGAAGCTTGCTCGTGGCTCTCCGTCTAGAGACCATCGTTTGATTCCGCCGTGCGAGATTTCACTTCTCGAACCTATGACCCGTGCGCGTTTGTGGTGTGCACTGGAACGTGGGCGGAAATCTGGTGAAAGTCATGCTGATTGGACCAAGTTTGAAACTCTTTGCGGACTCTCTGGCATGCATGTGAGTTGGTTGGAGAGCAATGAGGGACATGTTTTTGCGGGAGCTTTTATCGGCAAGGGGATTGACTTCAAGGGGGTGATGCACACGATTTTTGCCGATTCCGATTCACTCGCCGAGATCTTCGTAAGAGAATTTTGTGGCGATTACAGTGAACTTTCGCAGCAGATATTGGTGGCACCGGGACTGTGGAGTTCGGTACTGACAAAGTTGCTTTTACCTTCGCAATCGCAAACTCTTTGTCTCGTCCGAGGACTCGAAGTGCCTACAGAAAAGTGTGTCGAGCTGATTTCTTCAGCAAGGATTTATCCGCGATCGCTCTTCAGCAGTTAACGGCAGAGAGAGTTTTCTTCTGAAAGGCCTCGAAATTTTTTTTCGAAACAACCAGTGTTTCCTTTTCCGTCACGACAACATCAACGCTCACGTCATGGCTTTCCTTCGGAAGTACGTTTTCTGGAAAGAATAAGTCGCTGGCAACACAGGCCACAGTGAGAACGTTCTTTCTGTGCGTGGCGAGAAAACGGTCGTAGTAGCCGCCTCCATAGCCCAGGCGTGTGCCTGTTCGGTCTGCCGCAAGGCAAGGAGTGATGACAAGACAAGGGGAGGCCGTTTGTGGAAGCGTGGTGTTTAGGCTCGCAGTTGTGGGAGGCTGGGGTAAAGAGCGTGAATCTTGGGGCCAGTGTGCGATGTCATTCTGCCAAGCAAACCATTGCAAGGAGCCATCGGGAAGAGCATGGGGCAGCCAGCAGTGTTCCATGGGACAATGCTCGAGCAGTTGAAGTTCTGAGCCCATTGGGAAGTAGGCTGCCCAAGGTCTCCTCCAGAATTCTGCCGCGGGCCCGCAGGAGGGAAAGGTCTGATGGAGAAGCTCCTGGAGTCGGAGAATGTGTGCCCTACCCCAATCCGTCTGATTTAAAGCAGCGTTATTTTTAAGAAACTCTCTTCGAAGGCGCAATTCCTTGCGGAGCTGAGACTTTGAGTGGCGTTCTTGTCCCCCGGGCTGTTCTACGTTAAGCCAACAGCGCGACTGCAAACCGCGTAATGAAGGGAAACTGAACATGACAACACCTGCAGCTCTGGTGGAAAAAGCATTCGGCAACGGCCAATACTATCTCGTTGACGTTGAAACTGTTGTATCTGTGTACCGTGATGCGGGCTACGATGTCGACAATGAAGACGAAGAAGTCCCAAATGTACTGACTGTCGACGGTCAGGAGTGCTTCTTTACCGGCGATTTGGTGAAGCGCAACAACACCTACTACGAGATTGTTATTGTTGCTAACGGATTCAGCTGGGATGAAGTCGAGTCTGATGCCGATTTCGACGACGAAGAATAAGCACCTGCCTGAGGGCAGCGTCGCTGCAGCTTCGATTCACGGGCTGAGGAGACCTCTGCATGCTTGAGCTGGTCTGGCCGGGAAAAGCATTGACGGCTGAACAGTGCCTGCTGCCGTCGGACAAAACTCTAAAGCTCTGGAGCCCGCGCGCCATTCCAGAAGCAAACTCAGCATCCGCGGAGGCCGCAGAGCATAGGATTATCGCAGGCGACAATCTCGATGTTCTGAAGTTTTTGCGCGATTCTGGCCAACGTTACGACGTCATCTATATTGATCCCCCCTATAACACCGGAAGTGTGTTGACCTACAAAGACAAAGCATCATCTTCGGGTGCACATGCGTCTGCCCAGTGGCTCAACGACATTTATCCACGGATGAAACTTGCCCGCGATGTTCTTGAGGAAACCGGACTTTTGTTCGTCAGTATTGACGACAATGAAGCTTGTCATTTGCTGACTATTCTTCGCGAAATTTTTGGCCAGGAAAATCATCTAGGAACAATAAAGTGGCGACGTAAAAGAAAGCCAAGCTTTCTCGACAAACATCTCAGTGCAACATTGGAATATGTTCTCGTGTTTGCTCGCAATGCTTCTGCATGTCCTCGTTTGCTTGGTGCCGAGACCGAAGAATCCACGCGCCCTGTGCTTAATGCCTCTAATAAAGACGTTGAGCGATTCATTCCCGAGGGCATGTCGGCTCATTGTCCCGAGGGCGAATATGCACCGGGCGTTTACACCAATCGATCGTTGGGCTTCAGACTTCTCGATACGTTGGTTGTTCGTGGTGAACGCGTAGAGAAGGGGGCACGAGTTGTAGGCCCCTTCAGAATTCAGCAGGATCTCTGGGCCCAAACGGGATTCATTACGCGCAATTTTGGATTGCGCAGACATGTTTTGCCCTCTGAACAGAAGCGCAGACATGCGGAAGACAACGGAACACACTGGCCTACAAATGAAGATGCCCAGGCAGAACTCAAAGCAGTGTTCAATGGTGAGCGTGTCTTTGATTTTCCCAAGCCCGTGGGTCTTCTCACAGAGCTTTTATCGATGGTTTCTCACGAAAACATGCAGCGTCCGCAGCGCTGCCTCGACTTTTACGCGGGCTCTGGCAGCTTCTTAATTGCAGCGCTTGAGCAGAGCCGCCGCGACACTGTGCCGCGCCGAGTCGATTTGGTGCAGAGCCGTGAATCTGTGCGCAGCAAGGCGTCTCATCAATTCGATGACATCGCGGAAATCTGTGCCTACCGGGTGATCGCCGACAGTCGCAGGCGCGGATTCTCGCCCTCTTTCGCTTTCCTGGAACTCAGACAATAAGAATGGGTAAATGCTGCAGTAATTAGGACATTCCAGTCCTGCTAACCTGAGGTCAGCGGGATGAGGAATGTTTATGGGCAGTCATTTCGAAAAGCGAATTTTTACAGCTTTGCTCCTGGGACTGTTGTCTTTTGGCAGTGCACACGCTGCTGAGGACTTGGTTATTCGTGGTGATCAGTCGAAACCACTTTTGTCTGAAGTACCGCTTCCAATGAAGGCACTTCCAGATTGGTTTTTTGAAAATCAGCAGAACGATACAGATGCTCAGCTTCGCGAGTTGCTGGCGGATATTGAGTTCTTCGCTCGAGCGCCTGAAACACTCAGCACACAGCAAAAGATTCAAAGCACAAGCAAAGATCAGACAACTGACAAGCCGACATCCACTGCAGCAGATGGAGCCACTCCATGATTCAGGAAATGTTTGAACTCTTCAGATCACGTGAGCCCGTGCCGTATATCATTCTTGCAATTTTTGCGGTGGGCTGGGTCATTGTCTTTGAACGCTTCATCACACTGCAGCTGACCTACAGAGTTAATTTCATAAAATTCAACAGCACAATAAAGCGCATGCTCTCGGCAGGCGACCTTGATCGTGCGCGTCAGTACTGTGCAGCGTCGGGTAACACCGGACTTCCTTTAATCACGGCAAAAGCGATCGAAGCATACGAGAACGAGAACTTCCGCGTGCGGATGGTGGTCTCAGAAGAGACACTTGCCTTCATGCCGCGCATCCGCAGGCGCATCTCTCAGCTTCCCAATCTTGCCGCTGTGGCCGTGTTGCTTGGTGCCCTCGCAGCTGTGAATGGTGTGTGGCAGAGCTTTCAGATGGTCGATGGTCTGGAGTTGGGTCTTAAGAGCTTTGCCTTCAGTCGTGGGTTGAGCCAGGCACTCACGCCGATTGCTTTGGGTTTGGCCGCTTCGGTGTTCCTCATGATCCCTTACGGAATTTTGGACGCAATGGCGAATCGTCTTGAGGGCGAGATCGAACACAGTCTCACTGTGGTTTTGAACCTTCTTGCGCCCGAAATGCAGCCTGTTTTCGCACAGCCTGTTGGAGTGTCTCAGGCTGTTGCTGGTGAAATGCAGAGTGGCACAGCTATGCAAGATGATGATGGTCAGGTGAACAAGGGAGGCTACCAGGATGTCGCAAGTGCGGAGCGCTCAGACCCCGTTCCAGATGAGGAAGAGATCATTTGATCTCGCCTGGGGTGCGTGGGCCGGCATTCTCGCTGTGATGACCGCCGTTGGAGCAGCCTTGGCGGGTTCACAAATTTTGTTGATGTACCCGCGCCCTGTGCACATGATGGAATTCAAATACCCAAGCCTTCCCAAGGCTAACTCTGCAGCTGCAGTTCAACTCAGCAAGGACACTGTCGCACTTTATTGGAGTGCAGAGGGAGTGATGTTGGGACGTATTGCCGATCTAGCAGCTCCAATGCGCCCGGGAGAGTTGCTTCTCAAGCGCGGAGAGGTCCTGGCTATCGAATCTCTGGGAAATGAGATTCGCGCGTGGTGCAAGAAAAATCTGAAGTCACCGGTTTTGCACCTGGCACTAGGTCAGTCAGTGCAAAAGCAGGGCCTGACAATGACGCAGATCTCAGAAGTAGTCAGTGTTTTCCGGAGTGTGAACGAAACACAGTTTGAAGTGTCTGATGTTGCACCTGTGGTTGTGCCATTTGAGCTTGTAAACCCGCTGTGATGAGGAACTGATGTTTACCGAAGGCTCGAGACAATTTGGTGTTTGGCGAGGAGGTCATCCGAGCCTCAATCGTCATTCAGGACGCCCTACACAGGCACTGCTTCTTGCCTACGGAATTTGTGCATTTTTGACCTGGATGATCTTCATTCTCACGCTAAAGATTCGCGGAGAATTTTTTCTCATCGAAAGTATGCATCTTCCCTTGCACATGGTTTCCGGTGAATCGGCAAAGCCCATGCCTGCGCGCAGTGTTGGCCTGTCGATTGCTTTGCGTTCCACTGCAGTTCCTGGACAATCGCGCGTCGTTTTCGATACGGGCGAGTCGTTTCTATTTCCTGATGAGAAGGCTGTGCTCAAAAGTTTCCTGAACCAGAGGGTCGAGAGCATGGAGCTCTCTGCGATGCTGCGTAAAAAAATTATGCCTGGGCTTGGGACAGCAGTGATTTGGGTTGACAAGGGAGTCACTCTTGAGAGTGTCCAGCCCCTCGCCAGAGACCTCATCAGTGTGGGTTTTGATACGCTCAACTATGCGGTCGACATCCAGAAACCATCAGCGCCGGAGAAACACTGATGGTGAGCTCAAGCTTCAAAAATTTGTTATCGCGCCAAAGCACTGATGCTGTATTTCTGAAAATTCAGGTGTACCAGGGGCCTGCACTGCAGTGTGAGTTCGAAGCACCAATCAGGCAGTCTTGCCGGGTACGCCTCGGAAAATCTGCGGGTATTGAACTGCCTTTGCCGTTTTCTTCATTTCCTACAGATTTAACCTTATTCAGCATTGATAAATGGGGCGCCAAGGTTCATCTCGACCCCCGTATCGATGGTTTTGTCTCCGATGGCCAGCGTTTTGGTGAGGTGCGCGACTTCATTGCGCCGCGGGGTGCTCTGAAGGAACTCGCAACTGTGCTCGAGCCGTTGGAAGTTTCAATCCCATTAGGTAGTCGTGGAGCACTTGAGATCGCGGGCTATACAGCTGTCTTCAGGGTCGAAAAGCAGAGGCCAAAGCCGAAAAAGCCGAAGATAGAGGGTGCACCGAAGGCTCCTTTTGCACTTCCTGAATCGAATTCTTCGCTCGAAAAGTTTGGCTTTCTGTTGGGTATGGCGATGACTGTTATGATCACTGTTCCCCTGGTGCAGTGGCTCAACAAGTCGAAAATCAATGACTTCAAATCTATGGCTGACTTGTCTCCTTATCTTGCGGCCGAGATTATTCACCCCGATCATTTTCAAATTCTTCCTTGGGTTTTTGGTTCTGAATACGAGGGCCAGAAAATTGTCTCGCACGCTCTGGTTTGGGTCGACGAATTGCGGCGCAAATGGAATGCGGAGGATTCTGGGCTGCGCTATGATGCCAACATTCCTCAGCTGCGGGGCTTTTCCAAGCCTGAGAATGTGCTTGAAAGGCGCAATGCATGGCAAAAGGCGCTGGAGGCCGATTGGGCGCAAGTCGCGCAGAAAAAAGATAGCGCTGCTCCTGGTACCTTTTTGAAAGGTCAGCTTGCCTATGCTCCGTTCCGCGTTGTTGTCAGCGGTGGAGAGCAAGGATCGCTTTCTGAGCGTGTGCGGGCACGCATCGAGAAACTCAATCAAACCCGTGGCGCAATAGTTTCTTTAATCGAAACCGAACACGACTACCTCAAGAATCATTTCGCGACCATGAATGCAGAAATTAACCAGATTTTTGATCCACCCAAGGAGCCAGGTCTTTTTTTCAGGCTCGCAGAAAAGTCATTTACAGTGGAACGCGACAACTTCCATTCCGCCGAGAGTTTTGCAGCTCTAGCCAGGCAAAAGCAAAATAAAATTGCGGATACGGTTCGTCAGGATTCTTCGACTGCAATTGTTTGGTCAAATGAGTCGCTCACCCTTCCACATGTTTTGAATTTCAATGTTGCGGGCAAGCTTGGGGGGAGCGAACAGGATCTGCTTCGGAATGCGAAGCTCTCACTCGGAACAATCGCACCACCCCCAGCTCCCAAGCCTATTCCGAAGATCAACATGCAGGATGTTGAGAGTTTTATTCGCGGGCGAAGCCCAGAAGTGAAGAGTTGTTACGATGTGGCCTTGGGGCGTAATCCGCGTCTTGGCGGCTCGGTTGTTTGGCAGTGGACCATTTCGGAAAAAGGAAGAGTCGTGCGCTCTGCTGTTAAGAGCTCGAACATCAAGGATGGTGATTTTCTCAGATGCCTCGACAAGAAAGTCAAAGGTTGGACTTTCCCCCGGCCTGTGAACGGGGCTATTACAATTTCATTTCCGTTCCGATTCGTTGTCCGCGAGAACATGGACACACTCGAACGGATTGCTCGTTAGCCGAAGGACGTTGATGAACAAAGTATTTCAGGTGATTCCCCTTGGGGGATGTGGTGAGATTGGGATGAATCTCACCTTGTGGCGTGTTGATGATTCTTATTATTTCGTTGATTGTGGGACGCTGTTTGCAGACGAGCATCTTCCGGGGATGGATCTCATTTTCCCCTCGCTTGATTGCCTGCGTGAACGAGGCATTAAGCCAACGGCATGGCTTATCACTCATGGGCACGAAGATCATATTGGTGCTTTGCCCTACGTGTATGATGAATTCCCTGCCCCAATCTATACAACCGTTTTTACGGCTGAGCTTATCAAAGAGAAGTTTCGTGGCCTTGAGCGCCCTGCACCAGACATTCATGTTTGGCAGGTGTGGCAACGCACCACATTTCGCAATGCTTCTGTGACCCCCTTCCCGGTCAATCACAGTATTCCCGATGCGTGTGGTCTGTATTTTGAAACAAAATACGGAAATCTTCTGCACACCGGCGATTACCGCATCGACCGCTCGGCCCCTGAGGGCTCTGTGACTCTTGATAATCTTCAACGGATTACGGCTGGAAAAGAAACGCTGCTGATGACGGCCGACTCGACCAACGTTTTTGTGCCAGGCACAGATCGGGAGGAGCAGCAGATTGCGGGTCAACTGGAAAAGATCTTTACCGACGTCAAAGGCCGAGTGGTTGTCGCTACGTTTGCCAGCAATATTTGGCGTGTAAAGAGTGCCTTTCAGGCAGCTCGAGCCACCGGTAGAAAAGTTGTTTTGCTGGGCCGATCGCTGCTGCGCAATTACGAGATCTCGAAGAGGCTTGGTTTTGTCGGTGAATTTGATGACGGTCTTGTTGTTGCGCAAGAGGAGTTGAAACTTCTCAAGCCGTCTGAGGTCTGTGTGATCTGTACCGGGACTCAGGGCGAGGTTTTTTCTGGAGCAAATCGGCTCGCGTTTGGCAGTATGGACAACTTGCGTCTCGACGGTGACGATTTGGTTATACTCTCTGCCCGAGCCATACCAGGAAATGAAAAGTCTATCGGAATTCTTATCAATCAATTCTGGCGGATTGGTTGTCGGGTCATCACCGGCAAGGAGGCTGATGTCCATGTCAGTGGACACGGCTACGCGCAGGATCTGATGGACTCGATTGCGGTCGTAAAGCCTAAGTTGTTCATGCCTCTGCATGGCGAATTCAGAAACCTTGTGCAGCATATTCGCTTGGCAAACCGAGTGGGTGTTCCTCCAGAAAACTGTCACCTGGTCGAGAATGGCGATGTTCTGGCCATTGCTCCCGAGCCTCTTGGGGTCATTGATCGTTGGGATGTCGGACGTGATTTTGTGGGGAACGAGCGGGTCATCTCCGGTTCTTCGGATGTTCTTCGCAACCGTGTGATGCTTGCTAAGAATGGCATTGTTGAGATTTCGTTTGTTGTTGACAGCACTTTGTCGCGGATGCTGAATGAAGCCAAGATCATGGTTCGTGGAGTGGGCGTAAGTGTCGACCGGGTCAATGATGCCCTGAAGTCGTCTTTCCGCAATCTGATGCGTTCGCAGCGCAAGGGAGCTTGGACAGAGGAATCTCTCGCTGAGGAGTTACGCATTGCAGTGCGTCGTGAGCTGGAAGCAGACGTCGGCTACAAATGTTTGGTAAGTCTCTTTCTTCACCGTATTTGAATTTTTTAGAGGAACGCGCTCAGAAAAGCTTCAACATTCAGACCCAAACGCTCCACAAGATATCCCCCTTCCTGCACGTGCATGGTGGGTTTCTTAAGTGAGCGGATGGTTTCACCGAGCGCGTGAAAGTGCTCAGGCAATAATCCAAAATGTCCAAGTGGGTCTTTGTCGGCAACGTCAAACCCACATGAGCACACCACAAATTTCGGATCGATTTTTTTCAATGCGGTCTCGAGACTGCCCCTAAATGCATTAAAGTATTCTTCAGGCCCACAATGTGGCTCGAGTGGGCAATTGAGTGTGTACCCGGCCCCGTCATCGATTCCTGTTTCGTGAACATAACCTGTGAAATATGGATATTCGATGGCTGGATTGCCATGCAAACTCAGATAAAACACATTCGAGTTGTCATAGAAAATAGACTGGGTGCCGTTGCCGTGGTGGTAGTCGAAGTCAATGAGAAGAACTTTTCCGTACTGAGACAAATACTGCGCTGCAATGGCGGCATTGTTGAGATAGCAATATCCGCCAAAAAGAGCTGCTGCTGCATGATGCCCGGGCGGGCGTGCGAGGGCGTAGCAGACTTCTCCGGTTTTTTTGAGATGCTGTGCCGCGGCAAACGCACCCGAAGCTGCAGCGATGGCTGCTTGCCAGGTATCGCTCATGATAGGCGTACCTACATCGAAGCAATAGTAGCCCGCGGTAAACACCGTCACGGGTTCATAAACTGGAACACGTCGGTCACAGGGAAAAACATAGGGCCAGATGACCTCGTCTTTGGAGAGCATCTGTGAGCTTTCGAGAAAGCGAATGTAGGCTTCGTCGTGCACGGCCAAAACAGCTTCCATGGGAACAGCTTCAGGCACGACAAATTGGAAACGACCGTTGGCTTTGAGGTGGCGGCGGATAATGTCGATACGCGCACGTCGCTCATGGTGGCGGAAACGTTTACCGGCAATGATTTCATGTGACAACACATGAGTTTTTTGAACCGGGTCGTAAAAAACTTTCATCAATCCACCTGCATTGTGCATAAAACGTATGCATACCATAAGTGGCGCAGCGGCGCTCTGTACCGTCATTATTCCGAAGCCTTTCCGCTGGGTCTACGACTTCAGGTCAAAAAAAATTCGCTCCCCCGTTTGTGGCCTGATAAAACCATTTGGCTCATTCTTGTTGCAATACAATCTGCTGTTGGGGAGCACGTGCATGGTTTCACGCCCAGACCTTCAGGGGGTTTTTGCCCGTCTGGCTGTTGTTGTCTCGATTTTTTGCAGTTTCCTTCTGAGTACGCATGCACGGGCGGAAGTTGAAGTTCTGTGGCCCGCACAGGCTCCTGAATGGGGTTTGCTCTTAAGCCCTGGAGCGCAACGCAAACCGGAGGAATACCGGGCGTTGGCACAGCGGATACAGAATGAGTCGCCCGTTCCGCTGGCAGTGGGTTTGGCGAGCTTCATGGCACATTGGCCCGAGCCGTTCCAGATGGCCTCAGCGCTCAAGTCATTCAAAAGCCAGGTGGCACAGCGCGCTGCAGGTCCCTTGGCTGACGATCGCTTTCTTGTCGCTGGGCACTCAATGGCGGGAATCATTATTCAGGAACTTCCGGCGCACGAGAAATTGGGCGGAGTCATTTTGCTCGGCGCTTATCCGTCGAATGACATCCTGCGCCTCGGACAAGGACTTCGCCAAGCGGGCATTCCGACCCTCGTCATTGCTGGCGAGTGGGATGGTCTCACGCGCATCACACGTGTGCTCGATACTGTTCTCGAGTGTGAGGAGCTTTCCCCCGGTCACCCCAATGAAAAACGCTGCGCCAAACAGCGCGTTGTGATTTTGCCCGGAGTCAACCACTCTGATTTTGCAAATGGTGAACTGCAGGCAGGGGACATCCAAGGTGAAGTTGATCTTGCGACCGCGCACAGTGAAATCGCAAGAGCCATCGCTGGATATTGGACGGATGTGTTGCTCCATATTCCAGACTCAAATGCAATGGTTCCAGATCAGCGCCAGTGGAGGAATTGGGTGGCTGACACCAAAGCCTGGGCGCGGGCCTGGTCGGAAAGCATTGCAGCAGATGAACGATCTTGCCTTGAGGCACAGAGCAGGCTTCTTCCACAAAACTCATCCGTCCGTTGGGATGTTACTTTACGCACGGTTGAATCGGTCCCGGGCTTTGCCATGGCGCAGCCCTCAGTTGAAAAATTGGGCGAGAATCATTTCCGTGTGACAGCAATCCAGAGCCAAGACAGGCCTTTCAACCCGCTTGATTTGTCGTTGCAGTCGAGGGCGTTCACACGTTTGTCCTGCAAACTCAACAGTGAGCAGTCTTTGCGCGCTGCGGCGCGCTTAC
>JBILKQ010000043.1:0-20596 GCA_044376655.1 Silvanigrellaceae bacterium | reverse complement strand
TGCTTGAGCGTGCTCGGGGCCTGGGTGATGTTCTCATCGTCGGCCTGAATTCCGACTCATCCATCAGGCGCCTCAAGGGTCCAGAGCGCCCGGTTCAGACATTTGAAAGCCGCGCCCGCGTTCTCGCCGGATTGGCTTCTGTCGATTTCGTGGTTGGTTTTGAACAGGATACGCCAGTTGAGCTGATCCGGGCGCTCAATCCACATGTTTTGGTCAAGGGTGGTGACTACTCGGTGGACACTGTGGTGGGTGCAGATTTTGTCTTGGCCGCAGGCGGAAGAGTTGAGATTCTTTCGCTCGTGCCTGGTCACAGCACCACGGGCTTGGTGGATAAAGCGCGAACTTCGGTCTGACTCAGTCGTGAACGAAGTCGTGTGGCATGAAGTCGCGCGCGCTTCTGAAACTGAAGTTAGGCGAGTAGTTGAGCAGGTTAGTCAGCTGGCTCGTGTACAGGCATGCGTAGTTTTCCACCTGCGCTGCAAAGCGTGAGTTCTGGTGCCCGGTTTTCATCAGTTGGCCCCAGGTCGCGTGGAAATTCTGGTGATACTTTCTCATGCTCCGACGCAAAGCCTCACGAGTGGAATCACGCTTCTGCATTAAGGATTGGACAGTGCCATTGAGCTGATCTTGCTTGCTCGCCTGACTCTTGTTGGCGTCCACTCGTAGTTTTTCGATCTCAAGCTGCAGTTTCTGAATTTCATCATCGAGATCGTCTTTAATCTGCAATAGTTCCTCATAACGTTTGAATTCGTCCTTGAATTTCAGCAAAGCATCAAGTTCGGCCTCAAGCTCATTGATGACGAGCATTGTTCTCCAACCCAGCTCTTTCTTGCTGCGGAGAATATCACCGTAGATATGGTCTCCGACGTAGAGAATCTCAGGACCCGATGAAATGCCCAGTCGCTCGTGAAGCTGTTTGAAGTTGCCGCCTTGGTAGATTTTAGAGTCGGGTGAAAGCACACCATCAGTATTTTTGAGTAAGCCTGAGTGCGGGTCGACCTCGTAGAGAGGATTGGGAGACATAAAGAATGAAGGCTTGGCTGCGCCTGTGACGACGACATCAAAATTATCTACCCAATCGAGTGTCAGGTTCTGAGTGTCGTTTCCAAAAATATAATTCATCACCACATGGGTGTAGTCCCACAGGCTGTTGGTGACCACGAAGGTTTTGCGCCCTGATTGACGCAATCTCTCCAGAGTGTCTTTTAGAAGGGGGTCGCGCTTGATGTATTTGCCAGGGTTCTTTGCAACCTTGAGCTTTATGCTGCCGTCACGGTGACATAGGTCGATAGAGTGGCGCACATCGCGGTAAATTTCGAGAGGTGACTTCAGAATTTTGTCGGGGTGTTTGTTCTTGAGATCAATGAGCTGCGCGAACAGATAAGCGTCTGCGAGAGTGAACAGAGTGTCTATGAGGGCGTAGTCAGGCTCTTCGTATGACTGAGCGAGCGAGGCGTCGTAAAGCGAGCGTCGCTCCTCACGCGTCAGTTCCTTGAATCCATGGTAGGCGACCTTCACGTAGCGGTGCCTGTCCAATTTAATGATGTTGCCGCGATGTTTGTCGATTGCCAGTCCACGAATCATATGGCTTGTGTCAAAGGTGAATCCAAGCACGGTCTCCGGATAACCTGCATTGACAAGTTTTTTGAGGGTTTCTTGGTAGGCAAGAACCTCGAATTCCTCGGGCTTGTAAAGTGCGAGGGTGTAGTCCATGTCGAAGCCAACGGCCTTGATGTTTCTCATGTTGAGAGACCGGTTGCAGTAGATTCTGTTGCTTGGGTCGATTTCAGACAAAGATATATGCATCTTTGCTGTTCTCCTTAAGGTGTATTGATGAACTGTATGCCGACCTGGTGATAGCTCTGGCCGGATTCCTCGAAGATTTGTTTGATGTAGATAATGCGCCCGCTCTTGATTTCTGCGGGCGAGCCAGGGCGAACAACTTCAAGCTTTTCAAAAATTCTTCCCGGTTGCATGAGTCTGCTCTTTGTGTGTGAACGGAAGCTCAAACCACCTTTTGAAAAGTCGTAGAGACGTCTGCGCAGAACTGTACCGGCATCGAATGGGTGCGCAATGACAACTTCGGCTTTTTCCTCACTTGAGAAAATCTGCCTGGCTTCAGTGCGCGATTGTGGGAGTAAAGAAATGTGGTGCGTTGGGAAACGTATCTCGGTACCATGCGCAAAAAGTGCAGCACTGACAATAATATAATCGCGACAAGTGACTGTGAATTCTGTGGATGTAACGATCTCGGGAAGAATCTCGAGCGGAATGGAATTCTTGAAAATGATTGCTTCATCCGTAATCGCCACGGGGGTGCACAGAAATGAAACCATTTTTCCTTTGGGTGACAGCAGCAGAGGCTGACTCTTTTTGATCGCCTCATTATAAACGCCGGCGAAAGCCTCTTTGGAGATCTGCATGGTTCAGTTTTCCTCGGCTGTAAGTGAATCACTGAATCTGTCTAGACGTCGGAGCACAGCCCGGGACACGGGCCAGCTGTAATTCAGCCCACCCATGTAGGTCATTTTTGAGGAAGAGAAATCGCTGAGAGACGATTGGGTTGATTCATATGAAAAGAGAAACTGGAAACGCCAATTTTTGGTCAGATCGAGATAGGTCAAAAGGCCGGTTCCCAAGATTGAGTCGGACCTCTTCACAAGCTCTGCAGCAGCATCAGATGCTGCATCAATTTTAATTCGCGGCAGAATATAATTTTCGCTTTCATATTTGAGTGTCGGCTGCATCCGGATGTTCATCGCAATAGGGAAATCCATAGTGGTCTTGATACCAAACTTCGATGAGTCGTTTTGAATCGATGCTGATTTCTTATTTGTCCAGTTGAGAGTAACGCTTGCTGTTGACGAGATCTTAGGGAAGTAAAAAAGATTGTCCTGGAGCAGGGAAAAGAAAATTCCTCGACCCGCATTTTTGAGCGACCAGGTTGTGAACGAGTTTCTGGGATCTTCTTTGTTGATTTCAGTGCGCATCGGTGAATACAGCGTGGCAATGTAAACGCCGGGAATACGCCATTGTACCCATGGCACAACCTGTTCCGAATTACGTACACCGTCGGCCACTTCATTGGGTTCACCAAGAAATGCTGCGTTTGAACCGACGCGTTCAAAATCGAGCATGGCATGCAGACCAAATTGCCAGGGGTTCTTGGAGTAGCGGATTTCTGTCACCAGCTCGTGCGAACGCAGCATGTCGCGTGTTGGAAAGATGAAATCACTTGACTTGAAAGTGCTGAACCAGTTTCCGAACCGTGCCGATTGCTCGTCGTTGGTGCGCAGGTTTTGGGTGTAGCGATAATGGGTCGTGAAGGAAATATTGTTTCGCTTAACTGGTCCCCAGCCAGCAGCCCCTTGAAGCTGCAGTGCCCAGCGTGGTTCGTCGATGGTCTTTTTGCAGCCGCTGCTGCATTCCGCTACCCCAGGGTTGCTTTTCGAAATGGTTTCATACCCGAATCCAGCACCAGTGGAGCCGTACCAGTTTCTTACGCCTGTGAAGTCTTCACGCTCGCGCATATGCGGAGGCTGTTCGGCTGGCTGCCCAAACGGGTTTTGATTCCTCTGAGAAGGAGGGACAACGGGTGGTGCAACCATCGCAGGAGGTGGTGGCGGTGGCATGCCACGCGGTGCGAGCATGGCAGGCGGCGGTGGTTGCTGCATACCACGCGGCGTGACCGCTCCGGGTGGAGGTGGGTACTGCGGTGGCCTGGTTGAATAATTCGGGGGAACGCCCAAGTTGTAACGCGGTGGTTGTACAGGGGCGCTGCGGCGCGATCTACTGCGCGGCACACTTTGAGCCTCGGCAATAGCACTCAGGACAAAAGACAAAAACAGAATTTTAAAGTGTCCTGGCCAGCTCAACGTCAGACTTTTCTCCCAAATAAGATTTTTGGATACAACTCGCCTATGCTAACCCCGTTTTGGTCGAAGTGAAACTCTCTCGCCCGTTCAATGAAGCGAGCTGCAGTTTGTATGACGGAAAGGTCGGTTCATGCGTCAAAATTTGGCATCACTCTTTTTGGTACTCTTGTCGCCGTTCGTGAACTCGTTTGCGCTCGCCAAACAGCCTTGTGTCACGCGGCAGGAGCTGACTGCGCGCTCCACAGGCATCGTTCAACGTTACCACGTGTCCAACGGCGACGTCGTCCGCAAAGGCGATGCGATCGTTGACTTCGATGCACGCCTTTTGCGTGCGGGTTACAAAGAAGCGCAGGCCGCTGTTGATGCAGCAAAAGGCAACGAAGAGTTGGCTGCCGACGCTTTGAGCCGGCTTGAGAAGTTGCAAGGCACTGAGGCTGTCACTGCACAACAAATTGCCGAGGCAAGAATCAGGGTTAGTCAAGCTCGCGCACTCAAGCGACAAGCGGAAGCTGCTGCAGAGCGCGTCAAAGTTCAGATCGAGGATGCCTCTCTGCGTGCAGAGGTTTCAGGACGAGTCCAAGGACTCCCCACTATTTTGGGGATGGTTGTCCAGGTGGGACAGTCTCTTGGAAGCATTGAAGTCATTAATCCCACATGCTCAACAGGCATACAGGTCAAAAGCAATTAATCTCCGACTGAAAGGTTGAACAATGAATCTGGCTCGTTTTTCGGTTGCTCGTCCCGTGACCGCCGGAATCATCAGCGTCGCGCTTTTTGTTTTGGGGATGTTCTATCTCCTCAAAATGCCAGTATCGCTGTACCCCGATGTTTCGATTCCATTTATCTCTGTCACTGTTCCTTACCCCGGTGCATCGCCTGAACAGATCGAGTCTGCAATCGTCAAGCCGATTGAGGCTGAGGTTGCTGGTCTCAAAAAAATCAGTCGCGTCATCGGTGTCGCTCGGCCTGGTTTCGGACAGTTGATTCTTGGCTTTAAAATGTCAGCCGATGAACAAGAAGCAGCTGATGCTGTGCGTGAGAAGATCGCCATCGTCAAAGGCAAGTTCCCGCAGGGGGCGAAAGAACCCATCGTTGCACGCGTTGATGTGGGTGCAACTCCCATCCTGATTTATGGGGTTGAAACCGACAAGACAGCAGATGTCACCCAGCAACTTCTCGATGATGGGTTACTGGCCGACCTGCGGCGCACCGATGGTGTCAATGAAGCTCGCCTGGTTGGCTTGGGTGAAGAGAGAGTGCAATTGACGCTCGATGCAAGGCGACTTTCTGATTTGCGCGTTGCGCCGCTCGATATCTTTGACCAGCTCTCGGCCAAAATGGCCATTATCCCCTGGGGTGATGTGACCCAGAACGATGAAGTGCTTTCGGTTTCGCGAAGCCTCCTGCCGGCAGATCTGAAGTACTGGGAAGAGCAACGCGTCACCTTGCGCGATGGTCGTTCCGTGACGCTAGGAGAGGTAGGAACAATCAAAATTGTTCGCGATGAATCCGCCTCGAGTGTTTTCATCAACGGCAAACGTGGTCTGGGGTTAGTTGTAACCAAACGAGCTGATGCGAACACACTAGCAACCGTTAAGGCTGTTCAAAAGACTCTCGGCAAAGTTGCAATTCCTACTGGAATTAGTCTCTTTAGTATTCTCGACCAAAGTTCCTTTATTGAAGAAAACTCTAAGGAAGTCTGGATAGCGCTTTTCGCCGGGGGATTCTTTGCGGTTTTGGTGATTTTGTTTTTCCTGACCGACTGGCGCAGTGCGCTTATTTCGGCCACGGCGCTTCCGGTAAGTATTGCGGGCTCCTTCATTTTCATGAGCTGGCTTGATTTTTCGGTCAACATGATGAGCCTGCTTGCCATGGCCTTGGCAATTGGCCTGCTGATTGACGACGCCGTTGTGGTGCGCGAGGCGATTTACACGGAGATGGAAAAAGGCGCGTCACCGAAAGAAGCGGCTGTTCGGGGTACCGACCGAGTTGCAGCGGCGGTAATCGCCACCTCGCTTGCGGTCATTGCCGTGTTCCTACCCGTGGCTGGCATGGATGGCATGGTCGGACAATTCTTCAAGCAGTTTGGTGTCACCATCTGTATTGCCGTTGCGATTTCAACGTGGGTCGCGTTCACTCTCGACCCCATGCTTTCAGCTTACTTTGCTGGGCATCCGCGGCCCTTCCAAGGAGCCTTCTGGGTCCGCTGGCGCGCCTGGTTGGAAAACCTTGAGGAGCGAATTTCAAACTGGGCTGTTGCTTCGTTCAAACGCCCCAAATTTGTTTTGCTGATGTCATTATTGGCGCTGGTATTAGCAGTCGGTCTGAGTCTTTCACGTGGAGCCGACTTCCTTGCGTTTGAGGACCGCGGCCAGTTCATCGTCAACATTCGTACACAAGCAGGAACGACTCGCGAGCACAATGAAAAAGTAGCCCAGGATGCGCTCAAACGGATCCAGGATTTCGAGGGGCTTCAGGAAGTATTCGTAACCGTCGGTGAGCTAGGTGACGCCAATCTCATTCAAGTGCGCTTGGTTTTCGTGGCCAAGACAAAGCGCAAAACGGGTCTGCTCGAAATGCAGAAGATGGCGCGTGAACGGCTCAAAGATATCGACGGTCAGGTTCTGGTCATGGATCCTCCGCCCATCGAAGGGATTGGCGGCGAGGCTCCTCTGAGCGTCTATGTGTATGGAGAGGACCTCCAAAAAACCCGTGAAGTCTCTGAGCAGCTCCTCGAAAAAATTCGTGCGCTACCCGGGATTGCGAGTGCGCGTTTGGAAACTTCAGCCTTTGCCAAAGGGGTTGATGTTAGTTTCAAGCCACAAGATCTCGGTTTTGCAGGGTCTGCCTCGCAAGCGGTAGAGTTAACCGGACGCCTTGCTCTGACAGGGCTTGAGGCAGGCACAGTGGGCGACAAAAATATACCCTTCTACCTGCGTCTTGATGACAAAGATAGAAACATAAACACGCTTTGGAGTCAGGTATTTGTGCCCAGTATGCGCGGCCCTATGCCACTCAGTCAGTTCGCAGAAATTAGCGAGACTTCGCGTCCGCGCGGTATCGACCGTGAGAAGCGCTCTCGCAAGATGGTTATTTGGGGCACCCTCGACCGCACCCAAACATTTGGTGTGGTGCTCGCCAGTGTGCAGAAGCTTGTTGATGAAATTCCGAAACCTTTCTCAGGTGAGATTCAAGGCGACAAAGAAGTGTTTGAGGAGATGGTGGGAAGCTTCACCCTGGCCATTGTTGGCAGTCTGTTTTTCATTTTCATCATTCTCGCCGCTCAGTTCGAAAACTTGCTGCGGCCCTTCGTTATTCTCCTATCGTTGCCGTTGGCTGTGATTGGCGGATTTGTGGCCTTGTTCCTGGTTGGACAACAGCTCGCTCTCGGTGCGCTGATCGGTATGGTGTTCCTTATCGGACTTGCGGCGAAGAACGGTATTCTCTTGGTTGATGCGATTGGCGTCAAAGAGAAGAGCATGCCAATGCTGCAAGCCGTGCGTGAAAGCGTGCGCGAGCGCTCGCGAGCAATTCTGATGACGTCTATTGCCATGATTTTTGGTATGATTCCTACAGCAGTCATGCGTGGAGGTGGTTCTGAATTCCGCTCACCAATGGCGATTGCAATCATTGGTGGTGTGATCTCTAGTACAGTGCTGTCGTTTTTCGTGGTTCCGGCTGTATTCGGTTTGATTGACAACTTCCGTCGTCGCCGCATTCCTTTGCCCACAACAACTGAGTTGTCGACAGCAACGCGCACTGGTCTAATGTTTCTAGCCATTCTTGCGGGCAGTGTGGGTGTTCTTGAAGCTCGCGCATCTGGAACTGGTGAAAGTGTTGCCAAGGCTCCAGAGACTCCGCGCAGCAGTCTTGCCTCGCAGTCGGCTGACATGGCTAAGGTGATTTCGCTCATTGGCAAGTTGAAGTCGGATGGCCCCGAAGCGGCTCAGATTCAGGGAGCGGAGCGCGCTGCCTCGGAAGCATCGCGCACGGCTGTTGAAAGTGTATTCGGTGGTGCGCGGCTAGAGTACGGACGGGAGTGGTACAATCCAGGCGTGTCCCAAAATATCACGCTTCCTGGGCCGACAGGGCCTATTTCGCTCAATACGGTCGTTGTTCCCAAGGAGCAGCGCGTTACCAGTATTGGCTGGCAGATTCCGGTACTCAACACTCAGGTTGTCTACGGTTGGATTATGCGCAGTGCACTCCACAATCAAGCCGACAAAATCCGTGAAGCGCAATTCGAAAGCGGCACACTTGGAGCCGCGCAGTTGCTTCTTCAGACCGAGCTTGCAGTGCAGACGGCGCGAGTGAACCAAGGGTTTGTCGAGATTTCCAAGGCGAGAGAAACCATCGTGCGACAGCGTCTTGCTGCTGGTTTGTCGACCCGTCTTGAACTCAGTCAGGCTGAAGCCGGAACACTTGGGGCTGTAGCCCAGTGGGAGCAAGCCAAGGCCGAAGAAACCCGTATCCGGCAGCAGTTCATGCAGCAGGTGGGGCAACCTTTTCCCGAAGCAGGAGTGGGCCTGCCACAGTTTCCCTTCAATTCAGAAAAACCATTTCGCTCCACGGGCCTCGAAGCTCTGCGCGCTATTCACGAGGTGCAGGTTAAAAATAGTGAGCTGAGCGACGCATCCTTCTACCCAACCATCAGCCTTGAAATGGGATACTCGGACAAAAGTTTCGAAACTTCGCCCGCCCCTCAAAAGTTCGCCGCAGTAAAAGCGCGTTGGGACATTCTTGATGGCGGAGCGCGTACAGCGATGCGTGGCCGAAATATGCAAGTTGCGTTCGATGCGCTTGCGAAAGTGCGGCAAACTGAAAACCAATTGCGGAGCTCATACGACACACTGAAGACGCGTCATGAAGCCTTCCAGCGCGCCAAGTCTGCTGCCGAGTTCGGACAGCGTGCGGCGGCTGCAGCTCAGCAGCAGGCCATGCAAGCTTATTCCGCTGGTCTGGCACGCGCCTTCGACGTACGAACTGCCGACGAAGCAAAACTCAAAGCTGACTTTGCTCTCATTCAGTTGCAATTCGCATTGCAAGGCCTCGCGCTCGAGGCATTGGCTCTGACAGGAGAATGGAACAACTTCCTGAGAAATTTTCCTCAGCGATAGTATTGTCCGAATCGGTTTGCCAGGAAAACATCAAGTGGGATGTCTTCCTGGCGGATAAAGCCCTTGGCTTTGATCTTCTTCTCGTGGTGCAAATCCAGTACGGCGCAAATGCCGGCGGCTGTGGTCACCTGAATTGCGCCCCAGTGCTCGCCACCAATATCCTGGTGGTAGATTTTGTGGGCATAGCTCTCCTGGCTCAAAACGCCTTGGCGCAGCCCTTGAACAGTGACCATGATCAGCACCACATCTTGTTTGGTGGTTGGTAATGCATGTTCAAAAATCTTTTTAAGCGTGCCGCGGTCTTCATTCATTTTCAGTTCGTTCATAAGCAAAGCAATGATTTCGCGATGCCCAGGGTAGCGCACGCTCTTGTAATCGAGTGACTTGGCCTTGCCTGCGAAGGTTTCAGCCAGAGTACCGAGGCCGCCCGAGGTGTTGAATGCCTCATATTCGACTCCATCGAGGTTGAAGCGTTCAAGTCCTTCCAGCGGCTGCAGCAGTGTGAGTTTTCCATTAACAACTGCCTCGCACGGATTTCCGTACTCGTTGATGAGGCCCTCGGTGCTCCAGGTTAGATTGTATTTGAGAGCATTGTGCGGAAACTGAGGCAGGGCACCCACACGCATTTTGATATGATCAATCGAGTCAAAACTCTGCGCGAGACCATTTGCAACAACCGTAATGAACCCTGGAGCGAGACCGCATTGGGGAACAAAAGCGAGGGGGCTGTCTTTCGCAAGTTCGCGCACAGCCTTCGTGGTGGCGACATCTTCGGTTAGGTCAAGGTAGTGGGTTCCGGCAGCTTTAGCCGCTGTGGCGATACGAACATTGCAGTGATAGGGCGCGCAGCTCAGCACATAAGTTTGACCTTTCATGGCCTTGGTGATTGCTGTTGAGTCGTTCAAATCAAGAGCTATTGCCTCACAATTAGGCAGCTTGTTGCCTTGGCCATCGTGAATGGCGGCCTGAGATGTTTCAAGGTGAAGATCGGCAGCCGTCACGGCGTAGTCACCACTCCGGGCCAGCAGCGAGACGACAAGCTTTCCAATTTTTCCAGATCCCAAAACTAAAATTTTCGCTTTGTTTCCCATGAGTTCTTCTCCATTGGTCTGTTCGGTCTTGTAGGTCTCGACTGGCCTTTCAGCGCGCATTTATGCTACCGTGCGTCCCAATAACTCAGCAAAAAAATGAGTTCCAAGGAGCAGTCATGCTGAACACCGAGTCCGATACAACACTAGCTTCTGCTCGGAAGCCTTCCGTTTCCAGAAAGCCTCGGATTTCGGACGAGTATCGTATTCATAGTAACTTCCGGTATGTCGATGGGCAATCGCAACCCGACCGTGTCGGAACCGTTGACGAGCAACAAGACTTTGGCATCGGAGTGACGTCTGAAATTGGCCGTCTGCGGAAGGTTTTCGTGCACACGCCAGGTCCAGAAGTGGAACGCATGACTCCCAAAACCGCGTCCGAGCTGCTCTACAACGACATCATTCACTATCGGAGGGTCCGCGAAGCGCATGGTCAACTGAAAGGAGTTCTCTCTCTGGTTGCCGATGTTCTCGAAGTGCGTGAGTGTTTGGCGGATGTTCTCGAGATCGCCCAAGCTCGCGATGAGCTGTTGTCGAGAATCACCTCAGCTCAAGATTGCTCCTACATCATGCCCGAACTGATGCATTTCCCGGCCGCAGAGTTGGCTGAAATCCTCATTTCTGGTTTGCCCTTAAAGAGGGACACTCTCGACGCTTACCTGTCGAGCAAAAGTTTTTCACTCGTTCCTCTGCCCAATATGTATTTCATGCGCGATTCAAGCATGGTCATCGGGCCACGTCTTGTGACAGGTGGAATGGCCAGTTCCGTGCGCGACACCGAGTCGCTGATCATGCGCACCATCTACGAATATCACCCGAGCCTGCGCGGCCGTGGCATTCTGCTCGACGCCTGTCTCTCTGAAGACAGGAGCCGCTTTACTATTGAAGGTGGAGATGTTCTCGTTCTGAGTGAAGACGTACTTTTGATTGGCATCAGTGAACGTACGACACCATTGGCTGTCGATCGTTTGATTGACGCTTACTACAACGCTCGTCTTCAGGATGGAATCGACAGACCCTTTGATGTCTTCTGTGTTATTCTTCCACGTGAACGTAGCACAATCCATCTCGACATGATTTTCACCTTGGTGAACACGGAACAAGCCATTGTTTATGCACCGTACATTCTGGGCCGCGAACGCTCGCGGATCGTTCGTATCAGAGTGCGCGAGGAAGGACGCAAGCGTTTCTCCGAGGTCGACGATCTTCTTCTCGGGTTACGAGGCCTCGGAATCCGAATCGAGCCTATTCTTTGCGGTGGTGACGAGCCCTTGCATCAACAGCGCGAGCAGTGGAACAGCGGAGCCAACATGTTTGCTTTAGCACCAGGTCAGGTCCTGAGCTACGACATGCATGAGCATACGGTCAGGGCTTGTGAAGGAGCGGGCTTCAGGGTTGAGTCGGCTATGAATGTGCTCAAGAACCCTGGTCTGCTTGATAACCCACGTCCCCTTGTTGTGACTCTCGATGGCACCGAGCTGGCTCGTGGTGGCGGAGGGCCTCGCTGTATGACATGTCCCGTAAAACGAGACCCGATTTGATTTTTGCCAATTGAGTTGCGCTGCCCCGTCAGGTTCCCGACGGGGATCTTTTGCCTGTCTTCCGTCAATAGAAGGATACTCGAACCCGAATCCCTTTAATCCAGGCCCTTTGATGCCGATTGGATCAGAGAAGTCGAGGTTTTCATGCGTTGTTCGGTGTCGAAATCTGTCCGTTCCAGAGCACGAAATCTCGGGCTTTGTGCCCTCGTGCTCGGCGTTGGTTCATTGTTGAATCAGGCGGCCCGTGCGCTTCCGCTCGCCTTCGATTTTCCCGACTCACAGAGCGTGTCGAACTCAGCGGCCGAGAATTTGAAGGCCAGTGCAGAGACTCTTCTGCCTGCAAATCAGCAACCCATCCTTGCTCCGCTGTCCTCTGAATCAAACAGTGTGACGATGCCGTTGCAACGCTACCGCGCCCCTTCAGAGGCGGTCCTGCTGCGGGAGGTTGGACTTGAGCCTTCTGCTCAAATCGACCTGATGGTTGAGAAAGCAATGGCTTGGGTTACGCAATCCTTGTCAGCAACGCAGCGTGCTGAGTTCGCGCAGAGCTGCGAACAAAATTTTTCATCGGTTGCAAAGAGTATGCAACTTACTCTGCCGTCATTGGCCTGTGTGCCATGGGCTATGGAGCGGCTGAATCAGATTGTCAGCTCACGTCGTAAGGCGGAAGCAAGTCGTCCAAGTGGCAGTGGTCGGGTGAGAACTGAAAACGAGTGGCGACAATCGATGCGAGGAGTGGAGTTCATTGATGCGTTCTGGCGTATTGACCCACAAACTCCACAGGAACTGCTTGCGGAAGCCAGTGTTGCACAAAAGTTTGGGAATGATTGTCAATACCGAGGAAGCTATGCTGCTTTAATTGCTCGCGCCGAAGCTTTCTTTCCCGATCCTGCCGCGTTCACTGCAATTGAACGGATTTATCCGGCAGCATTTACGTGTTTGGAACCAGATGACGATGGATTTGAGCGAACACACCTGCGAACCGGTCTATTCCGCCTGAAGAACGGTGATGCAGTTAAGGCTCGTCAGAGTCTTCTGTTGGCCGCGCATGCCGAGAATCCAGAGGAAGAGTTCCGTTCTCTGTTCTGGCTGGGCGTGATTGAAGAGAATGCCAGTATCCGCTCAGGGAGCGGTGGTGCAAATGAATTTTGGGATCTTCTCCGCAAACGCTATCCGCTCACCTTGCACTCAGTCATTGCCGGACACAGCCAAGGCCAGGATCCGCTCAGCAATGCGATCTCGAGCAAGGAGGCCACCTTATCTCGTCGTGTGGGCGTGGCATGGAGTGAGTTTAATCTTGCTGCATTCTTCTTCGAGCTCTTGATTGCACGCAAAGAGGCAACACATCTTGCGTCCTTTGCACGCTTTACATCAAGAATTGTCGATGCTCCCAATCCTGAGAGTCTTCTGTTTCTTTCGAAGTGCTATGACACGGCTCAATCCTACAAGATCGCAATTGGTACATTGACACGTTATTTCAAAGAAACTCAGAGCCAAGGATTGACGCTCGATACACTCAATTTGTTCTTTCCTCGCGCCTATACCGATCAAATTCTCAGCTCTACTGGTGTTGTTGATCCAGTGATTGTTTTGAGTCTCATTCGCCAAGAAAGTGCATTCGATCCATTTGCTCGTTCAGGTGCTGATGCACGCGGGCTGATGCAGCTTTTGCCCTCAACTGCAGCCAAGTGGTTGCCCAACGCAAAGCAAGAGCTATTTGATCCGAGTGCGAACGTGCGTGTGGGTGTTAAATACATGGAGCAACTGTTCAAACGCTACGATGGCAACGTTGAGCATGTTCTTGCGGCGTACAATGCGGGGATGAGAAATCTCGACAAGTGGCGGCAAAGGTTTCCAAAAACCAACACACTTATGTTTATGGATCTCATTCCATTCAAGGAAACAAGAACCTACGTGGCCATTATTTTGAGAAATGCATACTGGTACGGGCGCTTGATGGCCATGCAGCGCGATACTGTGGCCGACACACTGGTAAAGAAGAGCACACAGGCCCGATGGCGTTCGGTGACTGTCCAGAATCTTCTCAGCATTGCATGGGAGCTTGATGGCAGTGCTGGACAGTCAAGAACCACTCTCTCTCAACTTTACGCATTACCATCCAACCTGAATCTGCCACAACCCAACTGAAATCTATTTCCTGGGGCGTGCGTTGGAGAAATAAAAGGCACGGATGTCCAGTCCGCCCAGGGTGAAGTGTTCGCAGCGCTGCCGCCACCCGCCCAAGATTTTTTTCAGGGTCAGCCAGTTTTCTTCACTCGCGCACAGCACCACTCCATTGAGCTGCCTGTTGGAATCCAACATGGTTTTGCCCACGCTTCGAATACGTTTTGCGAATTCTTCGTAAACTTTCTCCGTTCCGCCCTGTGATGCGTTGGACAAACGCATTCCAAACGGCGGATTGGCCAGAAGCCACACGTTAGAGTGCACTGCAACCTGTGAGTCGCTCTCGCTGTGCAGTGTGCTGTCGTGGCAAAGCACTTCAGCTTTGTGGTCGAGCGGAAATTCCTCGCTCATGATCTTGAACCCGTTGAGGGTCGCGCTGACTAATTCAGAAACCTTGTCTTCGCCGAGAAAAAAAACCGATTCAGATTTTGCATCTCGATCACGCAACGATGTTCTGATCTTCTTCTCCCGATGTTGAAAACTGGCCGCTTTGAAAAACGGAAGCTGCTTGTATGGCCAGTTGTTTGTGTCACCCAGAGCCCTTCCACATCCAGCAAGGAAAAGTGCAGACTCATGCAAAAGAGTTCCTGTGCCGCAGAACGGGTTCCATACCAAAGAGGGAGAGCGAACCTCTGTCCATTCTGACTGGAGTTCGCTCAGGCGGTGCACAAGGCAAGCTGCAAGATCTTCGCGCAGGGGTGCTGCATGGCGAAGTGTTTTCTTGTGTCCTCGTTGCCAGTAATTACGCCCACCCAACGACAAAAGCACTTCGAGGGATTCTCTTTCGAGGCGAAAATCGAGGCTCAATTGCAGTTCGGAAAAAGTATTATGGGCAGTGTATTTCGCACTCAAAAGCTTCTGAACTTTTTCTTTGATGCGGCTTTCATTGTATAGGTGGCTACGGCTCGAGTCGACGCGCAAATCCCAGGTGATGTTACGGTCCGATGGGATCCACATTTCCCAATCAATTGCCTCGAGAATCGCTTGTAGTTTTTCATCGCTCGAGCAACGGCCGCGGAAAACAAGGACTTTGACATCTGCAAAGGGCAAACCCAAAAGCAGCAGTTCGTGGCAGAGTTCAAACGGAGCACTTTCGATCTGCAGACGTCCATTCTTTGTCTTGATGCCGATCGTTGATGTGTTTGCTGCTGGCATCCCTGCAATCAGCTTCGAGCAGACCCGTTCACAGAGTTCCAAAAAACCCGGCGGTGATTCGATCTCAAAGGTCTGGGCGCGGCCGTGAATGTGCTTCTTTATACGTCGTTCACTGTTTACGACTTTGTGAGTGATTGAAAAAGTCATTCGCGTGAACCCAGGTATTTGCCACTTGCATCGCTGACCTGAGCGGTCACACGTTCCCACTGCTCTCCCACGGAGATTCTGACCTGGATGCTCTCTTTCGATTGGATTGCGCGGTTGAGCGGAACAACGAGCGGGCTCCAATGTTCACAGCAGTCTTTTTCGCCAGGGATATTTGAAATGCTATGCGTTCTTGAAAGCTGGGCCCTGAAAGCAATCAGAAGGGCGGGTGCAGCCGCATTTTCTTCAACATCGAGTTTGAGAGATGAGGTTGGTTGTGGTGCATTCTCGGGCGGTGGCGGTGCAAGTGGAATCGAGAATGCCTTTTTGTTGGGGCCAACCTTCTTGATATCTGTTGGACGAATCATGTGGGCAAAGGAAACGTCACGAAAGTTAAGTGTGCTTTTGATTCGTTCAACCGCACCAAACCAAGCTTTTCCCTGCTCAGAGTTTCTTTCTGCGAAGCGTCCGAGGCGCTTGTGAAGCGGGCCATCTGTGAAATCCACGAGCTGAACGAAGACCGTGAAATTCTCTGGAATCGCAGAAATGCGTCCTGCTTGTATCCTTGAAAAAATATTTCGTAGGGTCGGTATGACACCCTCCTGGAGAGGGTCATTGCCAAAAAGTTCGCTGACCACGTGGGTAATTTGTGATGGGATGCGCGCATCAAATGAATTACAGTTATGAATTTGCATACGCTTACGCAAGTCGTCGGGCAGTTTGTCGCGAAGAAGTTTAAGAGAATGGGCAACCCCTGTTTCTTCAATAGCGTCGACCTTTTTGGCCCCCGCTTCAAGCGCATAAAGCGACAGCAGACCGCTCCCCGCTCCCACGTCGAGAACGTGTGAGTCCTCTGTAAGAGCCTCCCGGATGGCTGCTTGATAGGCCTGACACCGGGGCGCATCTGCGAGCATAGCCCATTGAATCCAAGCATCTCCAAAGCCATCTTGAAGGCCCTTGGGCGCCAGTTCTGGGGTCGCTCTGACCAAACACCGGGCGTCCTCAAGATCTTCAAGCAGGCTCGCAATCTCGTTTGAATCAGGCAACTCTTCAGAGATCTTGCGAAAACGTGCGCGGAGCTTGTTTTCGAGCTCAGGATGCTGAGCACCCTTTTGGAGGAGGCACAACAGCTCAATGATTTCGGGGGTCAGGTTGAATTCGCCTGATGATGCCGAGACAGCCGCCCGCAGCTCACCCGCAGTATCGATACGGAAGCGCAGCGCCTGGGCGGGCCGCAAAGGAGTTTTTCTGCCGGAATCATGAGGTTTTTTGCTGGCCACGAAGTTCCCCCTGTCGACTTTTCCCGCTGCACTAAATCGGATATGACCGCTCCGAAAGACAAAGCCATTGACCATGTTCATTCGGAGCAGGCACGTACCATGAAGTTAGACAACATTCTGCAGGCCATCGGCAAGACCCCCCTCGTTCGCGTGAACCGTTTGTTCCGTGACAGCCCCGTCGAAGTGTGGGCAAAGTGCGAATTTCTCAATCCTGGTGGCAGTGTCAAAGACCGCATCGGTTACAGAATGGTTGTCGACGCACAGAAATCCGGCCGCATCAAACCAGGTGACACCCTTATCGAGCCCACCAGCGGCAATACGGGTATTGGAATTGCCTTGGCCGGAGCAGTTTTGGGCTACCGCGTTATCATCACAATGCCCATGAAGATGTCCCGTGAAAAGCAGGTGGCTTTGGAGGCACTCGGGGCAGAGATTGTCCGCACGCCCACAGAAGCTGCTTATGATGCACCCGAGAGCCACATCTCGATTGCCAAGAAGCTCAACGCACTGATCCCCAATTCGCACATTCTCGACCAATACGGTAACCCGTCGAACCCGCTGGCACATGAAGAGGGAACTGCTCTTGAAATCGTCGAAGATATGGGTGGGGTTCCTGATGTTGTGGTCATGAGTGCCGGCACGGGCGGAACGATCACCGGAGTCGCGCGCAAACTCAAAGCACTGCGTCCGGATGTTCAGATTGTGGGTGCTGACCCTGAGGGAAGTATTCTGGCCGGTGGAACTCATGTGGGTACGTATCATGTTGAAGGCATTGGTTACGACTTCATCCCCGATGTGCTCGATCGCAACTTGATCGACACTTGGGTGAAGACCAATGACCATGAAAGTTTTGTTTGGGCTCGTCGTGCCATGCGCGAAGAAGGCTTCCTTTGCGGTGGTAGCTGCGGTGCTGCATTGATGGCCGCAGCCAAGGTCATTCCGACCCTCAAGAAGGGAACCAAAGTTGTGGTTCTGTTGCCCGATGGAATCCGTAACTACATGAGTAAGTTCGCCGACAACAATTGGCTCAACACGCACTCCTTTACCGATGTTGCACCTGCCGTTCCAACCTTCGCTGCAGACCTGCTCAAGGCAAACTCATGAAAACGCGACTGGTTCTTTTTGCACGCTTGCCATCTGCCGATGAGGGACAACCCCCGCAAATCGTTTTTGCGCGTTGGGGTGAAAGCCTCGAGTTGGAATTGCCACAGCAGATGGGCGTGGAAGACTTTGCTCAGAAGCTAGGTCTCAAGCGCCATTCCAAATTCGACTACGCCGTTGGAGAAATGGGAAGGCGCGCAACGCTTCTTGAATGTGTGTCGCTGCCCCCGGCCGCGAACCTCGCATTGGAAGCAACGCGCTCTGTGTCATTGACCTGGGAAAACTTTCGGCAAACCGCTTTGGCGTTGAAAAATGGTGATGATCGCCGCTTTCTCCAGCTTGCGGTGCAATTTCTTGCTTCAGGTGAGAGTATCGACGACTCGGTCATTGCGGCCGACTACGACGCCGAGTTTTTGCAGCAACTCCGCAGCAAATTGGGTGGCGAAAGCTCAGAAGAACCGCGCTGAACTGCCTCGTATCATTTGGTCTTCATCACCCACACTCCGTCCCAATTTTCTGTGGGTGGATTCTCGGCATAATACTCGCATCGTTCAAGAAAAACCGACGCAGGACCATCTTGTGCTGCGTACTGGAGGATTTTCAGCATCTGCTGCATCGCTCCAGCAAAGTCTCGTTCACGGTAAAGCTTGAGGCCTTGTTCAAACAATTCTTTGGTTTTGAGAGCGACGTCTTTCTTTTCGGGATGAAATCGCATCACTTCGTAAATGGTGATGGGTTCATTTTTGCCCTTCACTTTAATCCAATCCAATTCACGCAGAATAAAATCTTCAGGGCGTTTGAGATTCTGGCGGGTTGAATTGGAGCAAATTACTCGAACTCCGTATTCTTTTGTGATGCCTTCAAGGCGCGAACCCAAATTCACCGCATCGCCGAGAACGGTGTAATCGAAGCGTTGTGTCGATCCCATATTACCGACCACCATGGGACCAGTGTTGATTCCACAGCCTATGTCAATGGTCGGCAGATTCCGCTCCTTCCAGCTCTCCGTGAGTTTGTCGAGTGCGTCAAGCATGCGCAAAGAGGAGTGAAGTGCTCGGTCAGCATGATCCGGCATATGTAGCGGTGCACCCCAAACAGCCATAAGAGCATCGCCGATATACTTGTCGAGCAGTCCTCCAGATTGAAGCACAATGTCGGTCATCGGCGTGAAATATTCATTCAGCAGATTTGCAAGAACCTCTGGTGCAAGTCTCTCGCTGATACTCGTGAATCCGCGCACGTCTGAAAAGAATACTGTGAGTTCTCGCTTTTCACCGCCGAGCTTCAGGCCATCGGGTGATGATAGCAATTGGTTTATTACCGCTGGGTTAAGGTACTGCTGGAATGCCCCCCGGACTTTGCGCTTTTCGCGTTCTTCCACGAAGAACTTGTAAAGAATCATAGATGAGAAGATGGAGAAATTCTGAATATGCAGAAAACCAAGTTGAAGCAGATTTCCTCTCGCAAAAAAGATTTTTTGGTTGAGTATCTCCAGAGTGATGTAAGTCAAAACTAGCAAAACCAAGCACACCAATGCCTCTGCTTTGCTCAGTATAATTATTAAAATTGTCGCGGCCAGAATGGCGATAAGAAGTTCAGCGACAACGCTGCTAGGACCTCGCTTGAGGAAGTCTTGTCTGAGAATATTATCTACTGCTGCAACATGATGCTCAACTCCATTTGCCACAGCATTCAACGGCGATGGGCGGATGTCGGCGATACCCATGGTTGTTGAGCCCATGATTAATATTTCAGGTAGCTCATTGGGAAGTTTGTTTTCGGTCGCATCAGCGAGTGAAATCAACAGAGGCGTATCTTTACCATTAGAGCTTATGTGATTGCCGTAGTGGTTGAGAGGAAGTTGATTAGTGAAAACGTTCGTTGGTATCTCTAGAGCATCTCCGTTGGCTGCGACCAGAGCAATAGAGAGATAATTTTCCTTCATCCGGATTCGAATTTTTCGATTCAGATATTTGGACACTAATTGAAGGCTCAGACTCGGCAGAAAAGCGTGTTCGGATGACCCAGGCAGGCTGTTAGGCATCTTGACTTTGTGGATGAGGTGCACTTTACGCACAATGCCATCATCATCTACTGCGCTGGATATACTACCCGCAATGTGTTTTTCTCCAGCAACAAATTGAGTGCTCATCAGAGGATAAAATTGTTCCAAAAGCTCTTGTTTGTCTTTGTTTTCTTTGTTCGCAGCAGCAGAAGTCTCGACGAGGGTGACCAGTGAGGGTGCGAGCCTGTCGCGTTCTTTGTTCCAATCCTTGCTTGTTCCATCAATCTCATCTGGATTCAGAAGGGCAACAGCGTGAACCACATTGCCAAACGAACGAAAGGTTTCCCTTAAAGCTAGGTCTCCAGGACTCGTTTTTAAAAGTTCTGTCACTGATGCGATGAATTTTCGCGGATCTAATACCCCTGATGGTGATGTGCTGGAAAACAAAATGTTCTCCAGGGGGGCTAGAGTGTCTTCAAGCAATGGTCGTTCGGGCTCGCTAAAGAGAACATCCAGACCAATCCATTTGACCCCAGCAGCCTTCAAGTTTTTGAAGGCCTCTGAGTATGAATCGCGAGGAAATGGCCAGCGCCCGAACATGGCAATTGATTTTTCATCAATCGCAAGAATGCCCACTTTAGTACTCATGGGGCGTGTGCCGCGATCTCGGAACAGTCGGTCGTAGAAAAAACGGTCAATGCTTTTCAGCGAGCTGCCGTCCGATTCAGCCTCGAAACCACTCTCAAGTCGTAGGCGTTGAAGGTTCAGAGACAGAAACGCCAATGCCACGAGAGCACCAACGTGCCACGCTGCAAATTTAAATTTGAATTTGGACCTAAAATGCGACAGCTGCACTTTCCACCTCATAGCACGATCCGGCATGCAATGAGTTTAACAGTCCGAATGGCTTCAGGGGCTTCGGCTGAGTGGTTTTTGGCAGTGAACGAGCTGTACTCGAGTCTGACGCTGGGTGAGGTTAGCCACGCCACTGCGGAGCGATTCTTCGCGTGAGTTTTCAACGCTAGTTTCAAAAATTGTGAGTGCGCCAAAATGTTTGTGCAATTTTTCGAGTGCTGTCTGGAAGCGGAAGCGCTCAGGGTCAGCAA
>JBILKQ010000079.1:0-13854 GCA_044376655.1 Silvanigrellaceae bacterium | reverse complement strand
GAGCCGGGGATGGCACAGGTGGAATCGGAATGGGCTGTGTCAACACAGGCCCAATCGGCTGTGAGGTCGAGGGAACGGGCGTGCTGACTTGAGTTGGTACCGCAACTGGCGTTGGAGTTACGACTGGTACAGGATTAACAGGCGCAGCCCTTAAAGAGCTTTCATAGATGGATTCAATGCTACCGTAGTAGCCACGGAAATCAGCACGTTCCTGAATCCAGAGAAAATCTGGCCGTTCTTCAGAAATCCAGCTGCCGCCAACAATGCGACCGAGAGAGTCCAACTCAAGCGCGTACTGGAAAACCATTCTCTCAGCAGCAACCGTTCGGCTGTCGCCCACAGGCATCACATTGGGGATTTCCACTCCGACAATGAAATCAACGCTGGTCTCAACCACAACCTCTACGGCCGTCTGCGGAGCAGCACCGATGCTTGGCGCACGACGTAACAATTCACGTGTCGAAAAACCGTAGATTGGAAAGTTCCAGACCTCTGAGCCGCGAGTGAAATCAGCCACCAAGGTTTGCCCGCCACGCCCAACATAATTTGCGAGCACCAGATGGAAGGAACCAGCGTTGGTGTCGCGACATGCAGCCGTATTACGCATGTGTGGTTGGGTGGTCAGATCCGCCTCACAGCGCTGACCAAGAACACGAGCCATGGGCGAGAACACAACACCTTGCGCATAGGCCAACAGTGCCTTCACGTCGCCACTTGCAAAAGGAACATCAACACCGTTGGCTCCGCGCAGCGTCACAGCACCGGGCTCATCAAAATTCAGTGTCGCCGACGACCAGCCATGACACAGGCCATACCAGCTCGGCATAGACGGATGACTGCGCAGAAGTTCGGATTGAACCGTGGGAAAATCATATCGACCCATAAAAATGTCGTATTTTTCAGCCGGCGACAGCGCTGCAAGCTGATCCAAGGTCATTGAGCGAACTTGTTCTTCTGTGGGGCGTTGTAATGAAAATGCGGGTTCGATGCCATTCCGCCAGCGCAAGGCAATACCACCCAAATAACTGGGCCAGTAAATATCAGACCAAGGAATTCTGTTGGCGATGCCAAATGAAGGCAAGTCAGAAAAGACTACCACTGAGCCAGAATCGAGTAGAGCCGGATTGTTGTAGTCGTCCCAGGCCTCTTGCACCTTGTCCCGGGTGATGCTCGGCTTGCCCGTGCAGCCATACAAAAAAATAGCCAAAGATATCAGCAACAAACTTCGCGTGCCCGCAAAAACGCGCATAAGGCCCCCAAGACGTCAATGGTCGTCGGGGGCTATTGCTGGAAACGCATGCCGTCAAGACAAATCATTGGTGCTGTGGAGAGAGCAACTGACGCAGAGCTTCCGTGGTCTTCTTGGGATCATGTTTGGCGAGGTACATGATCTGCTCTTTGTGCGAAAGCTTCTCAAATGGAACCTCTTCCTGCACCTGAACCCGCTTAGCAGCCGAACCTGACCTTTCAAGTTCATAATCAGCAACAGTCAACTGTTCATCCGAGCGCTTGTCAGGATCGAAGGTCAACCAACGGAAGTAAGGACGCAGCAGAGCAAAGTACAAGAAAATCATCGCCAAGATAGCAACTGTTGCAATGATGCCTGTCTGAATCAAGCTCGTCTTGCGCGCGGTTAAAGAAGCCTGCTCGGCCACTGCCATTTCGTCCATTTCGAATGGGGCATTCTCAACAGTGATAGTATCGCGGGTCTCCTGAAAACCAATAGCATTCTTAACAAGCTTCGTGATCATGGCGATTTCATCAGGTGTACGTGGTACGTACTTTCCATCAACCATTTTTCCATCAACCAACACGGCGGTGGAAATCTTTTTCAAGCTACCGACAGGCTCAACAATCCGACTGACGGTACGCTTCACGTCAAAATTCAGGGTTTCCATTGTCTGCTTGTTGCTGTTGGAGCTACCGCCAGCGGCTGCATCTTCGCGCTCTCCGGGAAGATTACTCTTCGCACCTGGAACGCCGGTTGGATTCAAGCCTTGGCCCTGTGACGACTGCTCATTCTTCTGCGAACCAAGAACGACTGTGCGCTCGGGGTCGACATCTTGGACCGTTGTCTCAATCTTCTTGAAATCAACTTCAGCTTGAACCTTGGCAACCACCTTGTTGTGTCCCACGACCCGACCAAGAATCTCACGAATGCTTGTCTCGAGTTCGCGTTCCACTCGCTTTTGGTATTCGCGCTGTGCGCTGGTGACCCTGTCGAGCCCACCATCTTCTTCGTCGGGCTTGGTCAGCATGTTGCCTAGCTCGTCGACAATGGCGATATTTCCTGGTTCAAGTCCTTCAACAGCGCGTGCAACCAGGTGCAAAATACCTTGAACCTGCTTCTGTGTCAGCTGCTTCCCGGGCTTCATCCGCAGCATGATACTCGCAGTCGTTGGCTTCTTGTCCTGCTGAAAGATTGCAGGGTCGGGAATGACAATATGAACGCGGCTCGATTCCACAGGCTCAAGCTTGTTGATACTGCGTGCAAGCTCACCCTGAATTGCACGAAGCTTGCTCACCCGCTGGTCGAAGTCGGTCATGCCGAAGGAACGGTCGTCGAACTTCTCCCAGCCCACCGATACTCCATTGTTCGGCAATCCCTCTTGGGCAAGAATCATTCTGTATTCGTTGAGTTTCTCGGAGGGAAATAGAATAGTCTCTCCCTCGATTTTGAAATCAACAACGTTCTGCTTTTTAAACAGAGCAAGAATTGAAGTCCGGTCTTCATGAGAGAGACTAGTGAAAGCGACCTCATAATTAGAAGGCGGTCTGTAAAAACTGAGAGCGAGAATGATAGCCAAGACTGATGCGATGGTTACACCCAACGCAATCTTGCGGCCCGGAGTCAGTCCTTTGTAGAAGACTGCAGACTGCGAGCGGAACTGGTCGAAAAATGTTTTCACTCTTTCAAACATCTTCATTCACTCTTCAGTAAGAACGTTGCAACGCATTCAAATCAAATCCATTTGATCAGGCATCACACCTGCATGCGCATCACATCCTGGTATGCTTCAATTGCTTTGTTGCGTAATTGAACAAGCATGTTGAAACCGAGTTCTGCTTTGGTCACAGCAAGCATCGTCTGGTGAATGTTGCTCGACTTCCCTGTAGCGAGATCCATGCTAGCCTTGTCGCTTTCCCGCATCCCTTTGTTGACGTCCGCAATTCCCTCTTTGAGCAAATCAAGGAATTGTGATTTCCCATCATCACCAATGACATTGCCGGTGTTGCTCTTGGGTGAACCAAGACCACCCAGTGATCGTAAATCGGAGTCAATAGACCCCAAATCCAATGGCTTTGAAGTGGCACTGCGAATCATCTTCAACTACCCCTATTATCCCCGACCAATATTGATCGCGGTGCTGGCCATTTGCTTGGTTGCATTGAGAGCAGTGGTGTTTGCCTCGAAGGCTCGGTTGGAGGTGATCATGTTGACCATTTCCTCCATCACGGAAATGTTAGGCATGGCCACCATTCCAGTTTCCTTGTCGGCATCGGGATGACCGGGGTTGTAGACCATCTTGGGAGCCTTTTGGTCTTCGACAATTCCGTCAACCTTCACTTCCTTGAGATTAGGATCGAAAGCCTGACGCATCAGGTTGTCGAACGTCACACCGGTATCACGTGCCGTAAAGACAACATCTTTTCTTTTGTACGGACCACCCTCTTCGGTCCGTGTTGTATTTGCATTCGCAAGGTTGGAGGAGATGACGTTCATCCGGACACGTTCAGCCGCCAACGCAGAAGAACTGATCTTCAGACCATCAAGAAAACTCATGGATTATTACCTCCCACCGTTGATTCCATAGCGCAACATGCCAAGACGACGGTTGAGAATCTCAACCGTCGCCCTGTAAAGCGTCTGGTTCCAGGCCAGGTCGGCCATTTCAGCATCCATATCGACGGTATTCCCGTCGTTTCCGACACTCTCGGTTGGCTTCACGTGCAGGTCACCGCGGAGGTCACCATTGCCGGTCAACCCCTGGTGTTTGAAATGACGGTCGTCAGTGGCTTTGATGGCCATCGCTCCGTCATTTCCGACGGCTGCACGAAGCTGTTCTTCAAATTCGTAACCAAGCGCCCGGTAACCAGGAGTCTGCGCATTCGAGATGTTACTCGTGATGACGTTCTGCTTGATGAGACGCTGGTTCAAGCTCTCTTCAAGCACATTGTCAGCTTTTGCGAAGACCTGGTTACTGGTAATTTTCATGCGTTTTTACCTTCAACCTCGTATCCGCACTCGACGAGTTCGTTGAGCTTGTAGCGCAATGCGCGCAAAGAGATGCCCAACGCTTTTGCCGTGTGTGTCCGGTTTCCGTTCATACGGCGCAAAGTTTGCAGGATCAGGCGCTGTTCGAGTTCGCGCAGCGTGATCTGTGGCAGCGCATCGCTCATGGCCACTTCAGTACGGCTATTGGCCTTCATCAGGTGAAGCTCTTCCACGCTGATGTAATCGCGGGTTGCCAACAGAACCGAGCGTTGGATGACGTTGCGAAGTTCACGCACGTTACCTGGCCAGGTGTAGGTTCTCAAAGCCTGCTTCGCGGTAGGTGAGAGCTGAACGTTCTTGGAGAACTGCATATTGTACTCTCTCAGGAAGATTTCTGAGTAGAAATCCACATCAACAGTACGGGTGCGCAGTGGCTCGATGTCCAACTGAATGACGTGCAGCTTGAAGTACAAGTCATTGCGGAAACGTTGAGCATTGACTTCGTCATTGATGTTTTTGTGCGTGCAAGCAATGATGCGAGCATCGGCAGCAGTTCCACGACGAACAGAGCCCTTGTTCAAATCCTGCTCCTTGAGAATGCGGAGCAATTTCAGCTGGAGCTGAGGATCGAGCTCAGTAATTTCGTCGAGCATCAACGTTCCAGTTTCAGGAGCGCGTGGCATTCCGTACTCGTTGCCGCCACGGTTGCCCGCAAAGATTTCCATTTCGAAGAAATTTTGAGGGATGTTGGAACAGCTCGCCACAACGAAGCGACCACGGTCACGGCCGCCTGCAATGTGGATAGCTTTGGCCAGAGTTTCCTTACCCGTGCCGGTTTCGCCAGTGATAAGAACTGGAACTTTGGTCGGAGCAACAGTGCGGGCGACCTCCAGAATCTTGTACATCTTCTCATCACGTGTGGGGAAATGACGGAGCATCTCCTCTTCCGTGATGCGGCCTTCGACGTTGGCAAAAGCCGGATTATTCAAACCAACATTGCGTCCGTTCTCGAGAACAGCTGCGCCGTTGAAATTCGGATTCTCCAGGTCAAATAACCCCAGTGGCCTAGCTTCGCTCATGTGATCTCCCCCTCCCAATTTGTTGGCATTAGCGAATCCGTTCCAGTCTCTCGCTCGCAAGAGACGAGAATTTCTTGTCCGTTAGGTCGGCCGCAGAGAGCTGCCAGGCAGTCTTGGCCTTCTCGACCATTCCAGCCCGCGCGTACATAAGACCCGCCTTGTAGGCGGCCTCTGCCTTCTTCGACGATTGGCCTATGTTGGCAACGCCCAAATACACGTCACCTGCTTTTGCTAGTCTTCCGTTTCCGCGCAGATCATCGGCGTACTGCATGAGAGTCGTTTCGATCTGTCGAGCTTCATCATCATTGCGCGGTGCAGTTGTCATAAGGGTATCGAACAACTTATCTGCATCATCTCGTCCGCGAGCAGCAGCTGCGAGCGCAGCGAGCATGCCAACATCACGTTCAACATAACGGCCGAACTTGAGCTCATCGATAAGAACCAGCTGCGCAGTCTTCGACGAGTAGGGTGCTCTTGCCGCCTCACGGAGAGCAGCGGTGGCTCGGTCGGTGAGGCCCGTGTTCTTGCGGACATCACTGTTGAACAATTTTCTAAGAGCTGCCTCGGCACGCTCGCTTTGCTTCTGCTTGAGGTGCAGTTGAGCCATCAAAGCGTAGGATTCATTTTTCTTGGCTTCGTCAGTTGTGGCACCGACAAAGACCTGCAATAGAGCCAGCGCCTTTTTGGTTTCACCTACGGAAAGCCAGCCTTCGACACGCGCCATCAACAACTCTGGCTCACGTAAGGTGAAGTCGAGAAGTCCAGGTCGTGCCTTCCTCTCGAAATCGGCCAATGCAGCGAACTCTTTCTTCTTCGAGTACTCATCCAATATGAAACGTACGCGGTTCGAGAGTTCTGCCTCGAGCACAGGAACGCGGGGATCCGTTGGGTAACGGCTCTTGAAGCGCTGCATAACAGCATCTGCGCTGACGGCATCGGTCTGGCTGACTGCAAACTTGGTCTGGATATAGGCACACGTCTGTCGGAACTGTTCAGATACGTAATTTCCATTCAAACAATTCTGCAGGGCAGCTTGATGCGCACGAGCAGCCTCAGGGCGGGATGCAATCACGGGTTCGAGCAAGCGCACCGCAGAACCTATGCGTGCAGACCATGGTGCCTTTTCGTTGAGTGTCAGTTCGGAGTATTTGTCTTTGGTGTCGTTCGCTGCGGCGTCACCCAGCTTGGCTACCTTGAGGTCTGCAAGTCTGAACTCGGCCAGCGCTGCGTGTTCTTGGCCGGGATGGCGGCCCTGTAGGGTTTGCAAATAGTCGCTCGCGAGATCTGCTTTGTCTGCAAGATACGCCGACTCACCCGCCATCCACAGAAGACGTGGGCTGTCTTGGAAGCGTCGCGCATTCAAAGTGGCCAAGCGTCTGAAGAGAGGTATCGCCTGCTGAACGGCACCGGCTTTGTAGAGAGCGGTGGCGAGCTTCTCAAGCGAATCAAATTCCGCGATTGCCCCGACATCCATGCCGGCACGACGTTCAAGCCCAGCCATCACATCGGCAGCCGTCGGAACCACGGGTTCGAGGCGCGCATGACGAGTCACCGCCGCAGCTGCAGACTGAGCCGCTTTATTCACAGGTGCAATTTCAGCATTTGCTGGAGTTGTCTTTGGCAAGACCGTTGGGATGGCATCATCAGGCAAATCAATCTCGACGGGTCGGACTGTTGCGGCCTGCACGGATTTAACGGGGCTCACGGCGCCTTGTTGAGGCTCCCGTGTCTTGCCACTGGCATCATCCTGCCACGCCCACTCACGCTCAAGATTGCGAGGAGCGGTCGGCTCGGTCTTCCAGATATCAACGACGATTCTCCAAGGATTGTCCTGATGGGTAACGTACCAGGACACTGGTGCGTTCTTGAGCTGAAAAGAGAGCACTACGTCGTTGTTCTTTTCTTCAACCAAGACTCTGTGGATGAAACGAGTGTCATAGTAGCGGGTCACGTCGAATTCTTCGGACTTTGCCGGAGATATTCTGATCTCGAGCGAGCGAGTGTCTTTCAGATAACGCGTCGCAAACCGACGGGGAACCGACAGTTCAAACGATGCCCGGTAACTGTCTTTGCCAGGCACAAACTGTTCCGCGCTGCGTGAATTTCCGTCTGGATTTCCTGCGCCAAAAGCAATTGCCGCTGGCACAAGAGCGCCCAGCAGCAAAATTTGGCAGTACTTTCTCGCGCAAACGGTCACGCTCACCTCCGGGAGAAAACACGCTGCAATACGCAGCGACCTCCTCACAATTCCGAGATTAGCGCAGCCGAAAAAATTAAGTTCTGTCTGGTTTTTGACCTGATAAGCCTTTTGACACAAACAAAACTGCCGCTTTTTTTTCCCCAATCATTCTCGCAGGCAATTTTTCGACACCCTCAGTTTTTCCGACACATGAGGGTTTTTTTGACGTGTTATTTCCATGACAAGTCGTCATTTTTCGACACAGCTGGAATTTCGACACAGCTCGTGGGCCGTAGCGTTGAACAATCACGTTCAATTTGACCATGAGCCAGAGCAAAGGTTGCAACCATCTGAAATCCATTCCAATCCGTAACGAAGCGAGCGTTTTTCGAAAAGAGACGAAAATCTCTGAACAGAGTCAAATCACTCCACCCTACTGCGAGCCCGAAATACCCGTACCAGGACTCAACATTTCCGCAACTTCGCTCGGTTACGCAGAGGCGATTACCGGTGTGCTCCATAAAGTGAAACACCGTAGGCTGCGCACCGAGGTTGTCGAAACTATTGGAGCTACAGGGGATAAGTGCACTCAATTTGCGGTTTTGAAATGCCACCGATACATCTTTGCTGACTGCCGACTCATCGACAAAATGAATAAGCAAATCCTTGCATTGCTCCTCTGCCAGAGCCTGAACAGGAAGCGCAAAAGCAAACGCGGACAAGACGAGTCTTTTCATCATTGACCTCCCGCTTCATTCCAATCCACTGCATCGCTGAGTTCGTCGCACGAAATCGAAAATGACTGTGCTTGGATGCCCAACTTGAAACTGATGACACTCCACCCCACAGGGAAAGGCAGACCATTCAACAAAAATGCAAACGCACGCTTTTTGTCGGTACAGTAACGTCGCTTACAGGCCCCAGAAGGCCGATTTTTCTGATCTATGGCTTTGCCATCAAAGACCTTCAACGCAACATCGTCAGATTTACCAGTACCCAGAGGCTTCAAACAGAAATCGATAATTGTGAGTCCAGCATGACTCCCCCAGGCTGGCATTTTCCTCATGGAGACCCATGCCGCATGCGAGGAGTCTGTGGTCTGGCGGTCAGTGCAGATGAGAGCGGGAACAGGGGCTGAAGTCTGGTGCTCGCACTGAAAAACCTCTGCTGAAGCCGGCGAGATCAGGCCTGTGCCAAGCAAAAGCGGCGCGACTAGTGAACTTAGGTGTGCTTTGAATCTCCTTCTCATCACAGGCCTCCCCGGATTGTGTCTAGAGAACAACAGGGGCCAGAATAGATTCCCAGGGTTTGAACTCAAGGAGCTATCTTTACAAGGCAATAAGGAAGGCAGACCTTTCGGATTTTTTTACGAACGCTAAGATGCGACCAATGCGTTTGTAAATAGAGGGTCTCCATGTTGAAAGCTGTTGCTACTCTTCTTTTCTGGGTCGTTTTCATGGGAAGCGGAATGCTGACTCAGGGATTTCTCCTGCTCAGACTCATTCCAGTTCGAAATCCCGATCATCGTCAAAAAATTGCGCAAAACTTCCGTTTGGCTTGGTCTGCGAGCACCTTGAGGTGGTTCTTCAGGGCACCCTCTTTGCCTGAATTGCAGGGAGCAGTTTCAAATCTTCCACAGCAGTTCATTCTCGTTTGCAACCACCGTAGTAATCTCGATCCCCTGTTTGTCTTTGTGATTGGCCGGCCTTTGTTTTTTCTCTCTAAAAAGTCTGTCTTGAAGACTCCTGTCATTGGTTGGTGGATGCGCCTGTGTGGCGATGTCCCGGTTGAACGGGGCGACAAAAACAGCCGCGGCCAAAGCCTCGAAGCCATGAGGGGAAGACTCAACCGTGGCGACTCCCTTCTCATTTTTCCTGAGGGCACACGACAAATCGATCCCAACGTCGATTTGGGCGCATTCAAAGACGGGGCGTTCAACCTGGCGGCAGAAACAGGAGTTCCGCTTGTAGCTCTTGTTCTTCACCGCACAGATTCGATTATGGGAAAGAACGACCTGTTCCTTAACCTCGATCGGCTGCGCTACAAGTTTTCGCAACCCATCACCACAGCAGGAGAAACTGCAGAAACTTTGAAGTCCCAGACCGTTGAGGAGATGACAAAAATGATTCAAGCTCTGCGCACCTGAATCACAGGAGGCTTTTTTCATGGAATACAGACAACTCGGACGCTCGGGGCTGATGGTCAGCTCGCTCTCGTACGGATCATGGATCACCCTCGACTCCAACTCTGCTGAAACACAAAAGCGCTGTATGCATGCGGCCTACGACGCGGGAATCAATTTTTTCGACAACGCCGAAGTTTATTCTAACGGCGAATCAGAAATCGTGATGGGCCGCATTTTGAAGGAAGCCAACTGGTCACGCGACAGCTATATCGTTTCGAGCAAGGTGTTCTGGGGCGGCGACAAACCCACTCAGCGTGGTTTGTCGCGTAAGCATGTGGTTGAAACCTGCAACGCTGCGCTCAAACGCCTCCAGGTGGATTACCTTGATCTTTATTTTTGCCATCGTCCCGATCCGATCACTCCGGTAGAAGAAACCGTACGCACGATGAACGATCTCATCACCCAGGGAAAAATCCTTTACTGGGGAACGAGTGAATGGCCCGCCGATCTCATCACCCAAGCTCACATGGCAGCACGTGAAAATCGGCTCGTTGGGCCCACCATGGAACAACCCCAGTACAACATGCTCAACCGTGAAAAAGTGGAGAAGGAGTATCTGAGGCTGTTCCGAGACTTTGGTATGGGCACAACCATTTGGTCACCGTTGGCTTCAGGCATTCTGACGGGCAAGTACATGAATGGCATCCCGGAGGGCAGTCGGCTCGCGAAGCCCGGGCTGGAATGGCTGAAGGACATCTACCTGGGACAAAACGTCGATCACCTCAACGCCAAGCTCAAGAAGCTCCAAAGCCTCGGTCATGAGCTCGGGATGACGCTCCCGCAGCTTGGAGTGGCATGGTGCCTCAAGAACAAAAATGTCAGCACCGTAATTCTCGGTGCAAGCCGCATGGAGCAACTCACGGAGACACTCAAGGCCGAAGCAATGAGCGTCAAACTGACCTCGGAGGTCATGACAGCAATTGATTCAATCCTCGAGAACGTTCCCGTGCCTGAGCGGGTCTTCTGAGCTTTCGTGAGGCTCACCATAGTAGTAATTCACGAGAGTCAGAAGAATAGGCCCACGGGGTGTTTCAATTTCGATTTCATCACCCCTGTGTGCCTTCAAAAGCCCGGCACCCATAGGTGATTTCCAGCTAATTTTGCGCGCAGCCAAATCGATTTCATCTTCACCAACAATGGTGTAGACGCGCTGCGTTCCCCTTTCGTCGGCAACAGTCACCGTGGCGCCAAAGCGCACACAATCTGGATTCTGTTCTTTTGGATCAATGACACGCGCCATATCTAGGCGCTTGTTGAGAAAACGAACGCGTCTGTCGATCTCGCGCAATCGCTTTTTGCCATAAAGGTATTCAGCATTTTCGGAACGATCACCCTGAAGAACAGCCTGCCGAACCTCCTCTACAATGCGCGGACGCTCTTTTTTGACAAGATCATCGCGCTCGCGTTTGAGCTTCCGGTAGCCCTCAGGTGTGATTAAATTGTTGCGTTCGAGAGACGTTGGCGCTTGGCCATCAGCCTTCAGCGCTCTTCTTGGTGCCCTTGCGATCATCGCGCCCAGACCTCACTTTTGCATCTGACATTTTGGCAGTGAGAGTGAGTTCTTCACCTTCAACGTCCACCAGACATCCGCCGCCCTTCACGAGCGGCCCGAAAAGCAGCTCTTTCACAAGCCGCTGCTTGAGCTCACGATCCACAACCCGCTCGAGTGGCCGCGCACCGTAGGCGGGATCGAATCCTTTCTTGATGAGCCACTGTTTCGCAGCCTCAGTGACATCAAGTGAAACCTTCTTCGAGGTGAGTCCGGAACGCAGGGCTGCCAATGATTTTTCAACAATCTGCAGCATGACCTCCTCGCTCAAACGGTGGAAACTGACCACAGCGTCGAGACGATTGAAGAACTCAGGCGAGAAGTGCTTTTTGACCGCCTCCATGGCTCGGCTTTCAGTGCTCTCGGGCATGAAGCCCAAGCCCTGGCCACTGAGCTCCCGAGCGCCCGCATTCGAGGTCAGGATTACGATGCAGTTACGGAAGTCTGCCGTTCGGCCACTGGCATCCGTCAGACGACCGCTATCCATCACCTGAAGAAGAATGTTGTGAACTTCGGGATGTGCCTTTTCGATTTCATCAAGAAGGATCACGCAATACGGAGTTTTGGTGACAGCCTCGGTCAGCAACCCCCCCTCGTCATAGCCAACGTACCCAGGAGGTGCACCGACCAAGCGCGAGACAGTGTGACGCTCCATGTATTCACTCATGTCAAAGCGGTGCAGCGAGACTCCCAGGCTCTTGGCAAGCTGTTTGGTGAGCTCGGTTTTACCCACACCTGTTGGCCCTGCGAACAAGTAGCAACCAATGGGTCGCATCGGATTGGCAAGCCCAGAGCGCGACAAATGAATCGCCGACACGATCGTCTCGATAGCCTTGTCCTGACCGTAGATCGCCTTTTTGAGGTCGCTCTCAAGGTTTTGGAGTTGCATTTTCTGATCGGCACTCACCGATCGCTCAGGGATCTGAGCCATCGCAGCCACAACTTTCTCGATATCTCGAAGCTGTACTACTGGAACTGCACGCGAGGATGAAGCCTCGCCGCGCAATGAGACCTTTGCACCCGCTTCATCAATAACATCGAGAGCCTTGTCTGGCAGGAACCGGCCGTGAATATGTTTAACGCTAAGCTCAACCGCCGCACGAATGGCATTCTTCGAGTAGATGATGCCGTGGTGCTCTTCGTAGCGCCCCTTCACGCCCTCGAGAATGGAAATAGTTTCGTCTTCTGTGGGCTCACGCACCTCAACCTTTTGAAACCGACGGCTCAGTGCACGATCTTTTTCAATATGCGCGCGAAACTCCTTAAAGGTTGTGGAGCCAATGCAGCTGAGTCGGCCGTCAGCCAAATTGGGCTTGAGCAGGTTTGAGGCATCCATAGCACCGCCGCTCGTGGCACCGGCGCCAACCACCGTGTGGATTTCATCGATGAAAAGAATTCCGCGCGGACGTGCTTCAATCGCTTTGACAACTCCTTTGAGGCGCTCCTCAAAGTCGCCGCGGTAGCGGGTTCCAGCGAGCAAAGCACCCATGTCGAGCGAATAGACCTCGGCATCGAGCAAACGTTTGGGCACTTTTTTATTAACGATGCGCTCGGCAAGACCATCAACAACCGCAGTTTTACCAACACCGGGATCGCCCACAAGGATCGGATTGTTCTTGGTCTTTCGACAGAGAATTTCAATCATGCGTTCAATGAGATCATCACGTCCGACAATAGGATCGACCTTCCCCTCTGCAACCCGTCGGTTGATCAGGATGCAGAACTTCTCGAGCATGTCATCTTTCTTGCCTGCGGCAGTGCCATTGTTGGTTTGATCTTCGCGAGTGGAAGAATCGGTGCCTGCACGCTGAACACCTGTGAGTGCATGCGAATAATACTGAATCAGCTCAAGACGATTGAGACCCTGCTCCTCGAGGAACCATGCTGCATGGCAATCGGGTTCGTTGAAAATCTCAATGAGAATTTTCCCGGTATCGACCATCTCACGACCGGCACTCCGAACACGAACAATCGTGCGATGAATGAGTCTCTCGAGAGCCAGAGTCATGGTAGGCGTGAAACTCTTTCCGTCTCCGCCCTCAGATTCATCCATGTCCACAACAGGTGAGTGCTCATTCAAAAATTTAGTCAACTCGACGCGAAGAGGCTCAATTTTTCCACCACAATTCTCGAGAATCTCCCTCACCGACGGATCATCGAGCAGCATCAATAACAAATGCTCAATTGTCAGATATTCATGACGATGTTTGGTGGCGAATTGAAAGGCTGCACGGATGCATTTTTCCAGTTGTGGGCTCAGCACACCTCTTACTCCTGTTCCAAAGTCGTCAGCAGCGGAAACCCGTGCTGCTTGGAGAAGTCGTTCACCTGCCTGACCTTAGTCTCAGCAATTGAAAACGGAAAAACACCGGCCACACCCTTCCCTGTTTTATGCACCAGGAGCATGATCTGCACGGCCTCCGGCTCACTTTTACGGAAGAATTTCTGGAGCACATGGATCACAAATTCCATGGGTGTGTAATCGTCGTTGTTCAGAATGACTTTGTACAACGGGGGTCTGGCAAGCTTCTGATCGGGAAGCGTCATCAGATCGTTATCGAAGTCACCTTGTAGATCAGGGCCCGTGGGCCGCCGTTCGCCTGACATGTGGAAACACCTCGCCTTGGAGATGCCAAAGGTACCGTG
>JBILKQ010000150.1:0-6834 GCA_044376655.1 Silvanigrellaceae bacterium | reverse complement strand
GCTCAGGCGGAATCACAAAAACTTCCACCTTTCCCACCCCTGCTGCAACTAGGCCTAGGCGCGCAGCAGCAGCGCGTGACAAATCAATCACACGTCCTTTAACGAACGGACCGCGATCATTGATGCGTAAAAACGCGTATCGGCCCGTTGCGACGCGACGCACCAAGACAATAGTGCCAAAGGGAAGGGTCGGATGAGCTGCTGTGTAAAGCTCGTCGAGATAGACCTCTCCACTAGCCGTTTTTCGCCCCGAAAGGGTCGGGTGGTAGAAGGATGCCCACCCCTTTTCGCCCCTTCCCCATTCTGCAGGCAATTTGCTCTTGGAAAGAACCTTTCCAAAAGGCTCCAACGTCGCGCAACCTGGAAGAAAATAGACTAAATTTATACAAAACAGGAACATTGCCGTTTGCCCGGCCGACGCGAGCCTCTTTTTTGCTTTACAACCCATCGGAACTCCACTACCGCTGGCCGCCGTTCTGTTGCACTGTTCAAGGGGCACAGACAGAGGAGAAGAACACCATGGTTCGTTCATTCCAACCGCTTTGCGCCCTCGCAGCCGCCTCTTGGCTGACCTCTGCAATTCTCGGTTGCTCCAAAGCACCGCAAGAGACTGCTCCCACTTCCCAAGCCATTGTGCCACAAGCCCTATCTTCGACCAAAACCGTGAATATCCCCCACACGCCGGTAAAATGGCAAAGCATTGGAAATTGCTGGGCTTACGCAGCGGTCGGCTGGATTGAGTCAATGCTATTGCGCGGCGAAACCGAACCTCTCCCCAACTTCTCTGAAACTTACATCACCTACCGGCACTACGAGGGGCAGCTGGCTTACCTGAATGGAGACGAACTCCAAACCGGAGGTTCATTTTACGAAGCCACCCAAATCACCATGCGTTATGGTCTGATGAAGGAATCAGATTTTGCCCCTGAAGAAGCGCAAGCCACCCGCAGTGACCGTCAGAAGAAAGCAACTGCTATCCTCAACGAAAGCCTCAAGAGCGGAGCTCTCTCAAAATCGAGGAGCCGAGAAATTATTCGGGCCGAACTCGACCGTGCTTTCGGCGTGAACATGAAGGCTCTTGAAAGCAAGATTATCGACCCGAGCACAATCACAATCTCTGCAGGCCGGAACGTCAAAGCGCCGCTCTCCGAAGTTATGCCCGCTTGGCGTGAAATCCAGTGGCCCGTCAGCTACTCCGAATATCCCACAGATCCGCTGCCGGGCATGAAGGCTGAAGCGCGCTGGAACGGCAAGCTTAACGACATGCAGGTGCGTGCCCTGCGCCGTGCAATGCGCGCCATGAACGCGGGATATCCAGTCGTGCTGAACTGGTTTGTCGACTTCAATGCCATGACCTCTGAAGGAGTGTTCGAGCTCAAAACGCTTCAGGAAGCTGGAATTGGACGCCAAGGCTTCCACTCCACCGTGCTGGAAGATTATCTGGCCAAAGGCTTTGACCCCACCACAAACACCTACTTTGAAACACCTGAGGGCGACGTCAGCGAACAGTTGAAAAATGCTGCGATGACGTATGGAACGCTGACGTCTTTCATCACCAAGAATTCTTGGGGTGGTTCTGAGCGGATCGATCGTTCAAGCTACTTCCGTGATGGTGAAAAAGGTTATCACAAACTCCAGGCTGACTACCTTTTCGCGTTCATTCCTCAGTACAATGAAGAGACTGCAGGATTTGAAGGCTTCACAACAGGCATCAACAGCCTGATCGTGCCTCCAGGATTCTGAGGTACGGGACAATTGCGATGGCTACAGAATGTAGCCAAAACCCGCCTGAAAGAAGGTAACAACATCCTTCTGCTGCTCTTGGCCTACGTTGGCAATTTCCTCTGAGTACTTGTCGCTTCGGAAAGTATTGCCAACGGCTCCTTCGAAAAAGAAACGACGTGAATTTGTGAGCGGGAGACGTACTCCCGCCACACCTGTCAAATGCATCCTTGAAGCTGTGCCTGAGCCCGACAGGTTTTCTCCACCCAAGGTTTCGTCTTTAACCGTAACAGTCTCCTTGAAAGACATGGTCAATCTTCCCTGAAGAAAGAAATTACTTGACGGCTGAACTTCGGCTTCGGCGCCCACCGCAAGACCACTGCGCGTTAGGGTCTGTGTGTTTTGAGGACTTGTGGCACTGGCATCGGCCTTCAGTATTTCAGTTTGCTTCGCGAGCGGTGAAACAAACACACCCAAGCGGGGCACCCATTTGTTGTTGATGGGATATCGGAGCATGAGATCAAGCTGCAGACTGTTGCCTGTTGCTGTTGCCTCTTGGTTATCGTTTGCATTGGGTTTGCGGAAAACGATTTTCTCAGCAGACCAACTCGCAAAGTTCACGCGCAGCCCAACCATATTGGTCCACACACCCATGGTGAGTCGAGGTACATAACTTTCCGCAACAACCCCAAAACCCGACACAGGAATATTAAGAGCCAAACCTGTGCGAACATTCGCCGCCTGATGCTGTGCATTCTGGATCAATAAAAAAGATGGCAGCACCAGCGGATTTTCACCCGGGAGCAACTCATTGCTCCCGGGTGCCTCGCTCGCAGCCTTCAAAGCAGAAGCCTTAAATGCAGACATGTTCAACAGAGTCTTACCCGCATCGGAGCGCCGTGCGGGCGAGAAAACCCAAATGGACACACCCTTGGCATTCTTGGTGACCCGCTGAAAAACAATTTCCGCAATGACCTCTTTCGGGTTTGAACCAACAACAAAGAAGCATTCTCCTTGAGCGGGTGCAGCTTCACCTTTCGGTGCGGGAAGACCTATGTTCTGCTTGCCTTTGTCGACACGAATTTTGAATCTCTTCACCTCAGAAGGCACATCGACAACTCTTAATTTCGTCGGTCCCTCATCGCCGGGAGTTGGAGGCGGACATCCCATGGCCGGCGCAGTAGAGGTGGAAGCCGTTGCTGCGGGCGCAGCAGCAGCTGGGGCGGCCGGAGTTGCCGCTGCATCAGGTTTCGCAGTTGATGTTTGCGCAAGCGCCCACTTGGGGATGAAAACCGAGAAAAGTGCCAGGTTCAGGATGGCAAGCCTGAAGGCAAACGCGCACGCGCCAAGGCCCCAATCAAGGGAGTGCCCTGGGAGAGTATCATTCAAACAAGAAGTGCTTTTTCTGAAGCCCATCTGCGAAACTCTGACTCCAACTCGTCAAACGACGTGATCTCAAACAGAGTATCCTGCATGTGATGAATATCAAAGGGTCTTTGCGATATGGCATCGACGTTGAAAGGCTCTTTTTTGACGACATCCGACAAGCTGTGAATGATCTCGCCAACCGATGACACAATTCCCGCGCCGTAGATGACAGTGTCCTTGGGGTTACGCAGCGCTGGCTTATGAGCATTCTTGTTCATGAGCCCGAATTCGACCGTGAACCAGTAGATACGCCCCAGCCATGCTATTTCTTCTTCGCTTTTGACACGCGTTCCTGCGAGTCCATAGGCATGAAAGAAAGAAGCAAACCGCGCATTCGTGATGAGAGGCAGATGCCCCATCAAATCGTGGAACATGTCTGGAGCAGGTGTGTACTCAAGCTCTGTTGGATGGCGGATGAAATCGGTGCAAGGAAAACACTTGTTGGCCAGAAGACGAAAGAAAATATGCTCGGGAACGTATCCCTCGACCCGAATGATCTGCCAACCCGTGGCTTGCCTTAGTCCTTCGCTCAAAAAGGCTAGGTCAGGCACTCTGTCGGCTGGATATTTAAGCAGCTCTCGGCCAGCCATATACTCGGGGCATACCCGACCGTCGAGAATTGCGCTTTGCCTGCTGTAGAGCTCACGCCATGTGCTGTGCTGCTCTTCGGCATACTCGGGCGGAAGAATGTCTGCACCAATGGTTCCTTCAGGAGAAGGGCTCTTACGGATAGGATCAGAGGGCCGAGCCTTGAATTCGACCTCGGTTGACAGTTTACCAGTTGGAATGTGCGTTTCGCGCGACATTGTGAAACCTCCGGACAGCATCAGCACATCTCCAATTGGCCTTTCCAGACGAGCCTGGGCGTGATTGTCCGATAGCCACCTAATAGGACATCGGCTTATTCACCGCATTCCTCTAATCCCGGAAAAGTATCAATGATTCATTTAGCTTATAAAAAGCATCAGATCTTTCATAACAGAGCGATGGGCAGAGATCAAAAGCAACAGGGCGGATCCGGTATCGCCCAGAGAATCGTTTCTGAAGCTCATCACCAAGGGTGTCGCCCCGACGGAAACCCGTGCGGTCGTTGCGCAGCACCAAAACACTCCGGGGCTCCAGACGCTCGACACTCCCCCAGAAATCATTCCAGAAATTTTTGAGAAGACGCTGCGCCCCGCGCCCCACTCCAAAAGCAGGCGGATCGCACACCCAGATGTCAGGACAAACAACCTTGCCTTCCTTCACACGGCGTTCAAGCCGCTGAAGATACTTCTGAGCTAATTCTGGCACCACGGCAAAGTCGACGTTGTTCAATGCTGCGTTGCGTTTGCCCCAGGTTAACATGTCGGCACTTGCATCCACATTGGTCGCCGCCTGAGCTCCCGCCCGTCGCGCCACAACACCGAACCCACAGGTATAGGCGAACAAATTCAAGACATGTGACTGCGGTCGGACTAAAGAGCGCAAAGCGAGTCTTGCTGGCCGGGCATCGGGAAAGAGTCCAAAGTCGTTTTTGTCGTCAGCACGCACTTCAAAAGAACAGTCATCTTCCCAAGCTGTCCAACTCTTTCCAAGAATAGCAAGCCTATCTTGGTACAAAAATCCACCCTCTGGCTTACGGATTTTGCCCAGCACAAAGCGATTTTGTCCCATGACTTTTTCAAGCGCAGAGAGCATCTGACTCGAATAGCCAACGAAACCCGGGTTGTAGACTGTCAACACCACCAGCGGTCCGAAGCCATCAACCACTACACCGTCGGCACCATCGGCAGATCCGGCAAAAAAGCGTCCGACCTGCAGCGGATCAGCCAAGCGAGGCTCACGTTCAATGCGACTTGCCAGTGCTCTGTTGAACAAATTGAACCAATCGAGACTCACGATACATCCTCTGTAGGAACCTTTGAAAGACCAGGTGTGCGAAAGAGGGTCAAAGCGTGAAGACACACGCTGCCATCAGCTTGCCTCGTGCGCTGCAGGTCTGTCCACTCCTGCCTGAGTGAGCCACCACTGGTGAGCACATCGTCGAGTACCAAAACCTGGACAGGTCGTCTTGATTCGGCTTGGGCAGGCGGCGCAACGATGTGATTTTTGCTTTCATAAAAAAGCTCCAAGCGACGCCTTGAAGAACTAATTTTCGCGCGTTTACTGAACACAACAGAAGGACAAACCATTACGGGGATAGGTTGCGCAGAAGGTAAACGACAGCGAATCACCTGCAGTGCCTTCCCCACACAGGCAAGCCAGAAGTCGTTGGGGTGCCAATGGTGCGATGCCAATCTTTGAACGCGACTGCGCGCCAAAAGAACGAATGAAAACTCCGTGGCAGAAAACTTTGCAACCAACCTTTGCAAAGCAATTGGCCCGTAGACCGCATTGAAAAGTGCGATGGCCGATGCATCTTGGAGATCTTTGGCTGCAAGCAGAAGTCCACGATGCCGGGCGACGTAGGGGAAGATTGAATCCACGCTGCTGAGCCAATCCAGATGTCCGCAAGTTCCAAAACAGGCGACATCCCCGCAACGACAACAAGCCGTCCAGACGGGTGAACAATATTTTTGAAGACAAGAAAAACAGAATAACTCAAAGGAAGGAGCGAGAGGTGAGCTGCAGTTCCTACAACAGACGTCCCTGCGCAGCGCGACTTTGAAGCGATGCCACCAACGGTGAAGCGCCTCCGTGGTGATAAGGGTGCTTGGCTCGGATGGTCTCGGCACGATACACCTGTTCCATAAGGACAACCAAAGAAAGTTCGTGGGCAAAGGTGGCCTGCGACAGCGAAAGTAATTTTCCGCCAGCAACAAAGGGCGCCAGGCCTGCCGGCAACCCATATGCGCCCCCCATCACGAAACCAATCTGACGAAATCCGCGATCGCGCAGGGCAAGGAGCTCACCCGCGAATTTATCACTTGATGGGTTATTCCCCCGCTCATCGAGAAAATAAAGAAGACCGCGCTCCTGGGCGATCTTTTCACACTCTTTGAGCAGAAATTGTTCAATGGCTTTTTCAGAATCCAATGTCTTCTGAGGTGCAACCAGATGCACTGGAGTCGTTCTTTCAATCCGCGACAAAAGCTCTTCAACCCAGCTCTTCGCAGGGCCCGATGAGAGTTTCCAAGGCGTGACAAAAACGAACTGCATGCAAGTTCACTCAGAGCGGTGCAGCTTCGAGCGCTTCGCTTCCAGAATCCTTCGGCAGAGCAGCCTTCACTTCATTGTACAACGCAGTGAGTTCTTGCTCAGAAGGAGTGATGTAGCGGCCCTTGCTCCACAGCTGCTCAAGTGCATAAAGCTCGCGGGTTGGCTCTTGGAAAACGTGCACAAACAGAAAGCCATAGTCGAGCAGAATCCAGGTGCGTGCTTCACGGCCGTCGATAGAAACAGGCTGCAGACCAAGGTGGTCGCGGAAGAAAAGACGAATCTCTTCAGCAACAGCGGCAACCTGACGCGCGTTTGCTGCGCTGAGAATAACAAAATATTCCGTGAAGGCTCCTTGATTGCGGAGGTCGATCGCCAACGGACGCATGGCTTTCTTCTCAAGACCAATAGCCATTGCGAGCTTCACCAGCTCCTCGCGCTCCAAAATTCTTTCACCCGCCTTAATAATCTGGCTGTCAGCTTTCTGTTTCGACATAGTTATTCTCCCTCCTTCAATGTCTGCAGCAACTCCACCACATGGTCGAG
>JBILKQ010000042.1:0-20720 GCA_044376655.1 Silvanigrellaceae bacterium | reverse complement strand
GGGCGACTCCGCAATAGCAGGGGCGCCCCTTTCTTTGAGCGACTCAGGCCTCTCCTACTGGGCCGAGTGTGCCTTGAGCAGCCTCTCTTTGATTTTAGGATTCTGCACTACATACAGCTCGAAGGTCTTCGATTTTGCGGAGCCCACAAACTTGAATGGATTTTTGTCCGCTGAACCAATGAAGACATCGATGTGGTTTCCATACAATGCTCCACCGGTATCGGCTGTGAAAAAGTAACCATCGTGGAAGTGAACTGACCCGTCCGCGAGGATAACTTGGGCTCCACGCGCAGCCGGAATGTAAACAAGTGTGCCGTAGGGAAGCCATCCCGGATCAACTGCAATCGTGCGGTAGGGCTGAAGAATATAACCGGCAACTCCATCTCCAAACGCTCCCTTTGCGCGATAGAAACGGGAAAAACCAAGACCTGGGAGTGAGATCCAAGGAGAGCAGTCCACCTGCAAAAGCTCCTCATGACTGCCGATGTAGTTGAAGACCGTTGATCTGCCATCGTGGCTGAGTACCCGAACAGAGCCCTCGAGAGAGGCATGACACCACTCTTTGGCCTGTAGTGATGCTCCAAGACGCCGCCCTGCCATGTCGAGCAGAGGGTATCCCGAGGAACCGGCATCTCTGAAAGTTGGAATATAGTAGTAGGTTGCCCACGCCGAGCGGACAGAGGAAATTTCGGAGTTATAGGGACTGCGAAAATCAAAAGGACTGTCACCCACAGGTGCTGAGCGGCCTTCGTCGTTTTCCGGCTTACCGAAGGATTCAAAAAAGAGCCTCGACCAGCGCATTGTCTCGCAGGCTTCACCACCCTTTGCTTTGACGCAGTCAGCATATTGGGTTTTCAAAAATGGTCCGTACACATGTTCAGAATCGGCACAGACCATCAACTGTGTATTCCATTCGGTATCCAAAGGACAAAGCTCTTTGCCCCGCAGCTGCTGCGCGAAACCACGTTCCCAGTGCAATCCGTCGCAGGGCTCACCGCCTCCGAAAGTTTTGCATTTCTGAACCATCTCGGTGCTGAATGGACCAATGACCCCGGCACCACCAAAGCATTGATGATATGTTTCATCATAGCTGTAGCCTTCAGGACAGTAGATGTCGTCCGGAGAAACGAGGCCAGGAAGACCATGATTCTGTTGATCGGCCTCTCGCTTGGGCTCAGACTTTTCGCGACAAGCAACAAGTGCCATCGATAATGCAAAGGAAATAAAGAACAGCCTGAAAAGAAGTGTGCTGTGTGTTTTTCTCAACATTATTTCTCCAATGTTTCATTGAAATCGAGATCCCGTCCATGGGTTTCCTTCAAAGCCCAGACGGCAAGAAAAGAACAAACAAAGGCTGCAGCTGTGGCCCACCAGGCACCGGTGACAATCCTGCCTTCAGCTGCGAAGAACGAGACAATAAAATTCATGGGCACCACTGACCCCCGCACAAAATTAGGAACAGTGGTGGTTGCAGTTGCGCGCAAATTGGTTCCGAAAGTTTCTGCGGTTGTCAGAACGAAGAGAGCCCAATAGCCGCTCGCAATACCAAGCAAGAGAAAGCTTCCGTAAAAGAGCAGCGACTGCGAGCCGGCCAGCGTCAAATGCACAATTGAAAGCAAAAATGTGCTCACCATGAAAGTTGCAATGACCTTTTTGCGGGATGCAACCGCATGGCTAAGAACTCCCGAACCCAAGTCACCCATGGCCAGGCCAATGTAAACCAACATCACAGCGGTGGATGCTTTGACCGGGAAATCTAGGCCACGCGCCTCCGCGAGATCTGGTGCTAGGGTAGCAAAGACACCAACCACAAGCCAAACCGGAACGCCCAAACCTATGCATGAAAGATAACGAAGAAAACGCTCTTTATTTGTAAAGAATGCAAAAAACGTTCCCCGTGCACTGGGCTTTGATGCGGCGATCTTGGCAAAGATTTCGGATTCCCCTGTGCGCATCCGCAACAGCAAGAGCAAAAGGCCGAGCACGCCACCAAGAGCGTAAGCAAAGCGCCAACTCAACGCCTCCCCAATCAGAGCTGCGGCAATCGAACCCAAAAGCCCAAAGCCTGCAACGACCCCGGCAGCTGCGCTGCGCAACTCTTTACCAAGCACCTCGCTGACTAATGTGATTGCAGCCCCAAGCTCTCCTGCAAGGCCAACGCCTGCAACAAAGCGCAAAACACCATACGAAAACTCATCTTGCACAAATGCATTGGCAAGATTCGCCGAGGAATAAAGCAGAATTGAGCCGTAGAGAACAGAAATTCGACCGCGCTTGTCACCCAGGACTCCCCAAATGATGCCGCCCACAAGCATTCCGATCATTTGCAGATTGATGAGCAAGATTCCGGATTCGAGAACACGATCTTCAGGAACACCAATATCAATCAGACTCTTTTTTCTGACCACACTGAACAAGATAAGATCATAGATATCGACAAAATAGCCCAGCGCGGAAACAACAACAGCACGATGAAAGAGTGTTGGCTTCGCTGCCACAGCTGAACTCATGTTCGACTCCATTCGAAGATGTGTCAGCTGTTTAACGATTCATTCGGCATTGTGCAAGAGCAGTAACCCGAGCTCGCTCAGCGGCACACGCCCAAGATGACGTTGAGCAAGTATGAGTATTTCCGGAGAGAGATCTTCTTCTGGCGTATGCTGTTGAGCTAATGAAAGGAGTGTGTTGAGTCGTTCAAGATCGAGCCACTCGGCAGGTGAGGGAAGGCTCATTTCCTTTTCGAAATTCAACTCACACAAGCTCAACTCAAACTGACCTGACTCCTGCGGCTGAGCGGGGGGGATTTCAGTAACCTTTAGAGGTAAGCCCTGAGTACGACAAACGACCGGTCGGACAGGATAAATGGAGCACTTATTTTCGGAGAGAAAAAAACACTTGGGCAATGCAGACTCAGAATCACTCGTTGATAACTCATCCACTCTCCAGCGCATCGATATCTGTTGACGCTCAGAGACAGATAGAGCTTTCCACCACGATAAAATCAATTGTGCTTCCACAGGAAAAACACTGAGATTCACACGACAGCAGTTCGCACATCCCGCGGCACACTTCATATGCTTTGCATGTTTTGCTATGAATTTATTGAAAAAATCGGTCACATTTGTCTGCAAGGATTCAACCAACTGTGTTTTTTTGCCGTGTGTCATCAGAGTATCCTGAATGAATTAATTTGCATCGTTACTTCTATCTGCGAGCATTGAAGTTTGGCAAAGTGGAAAAAGCAAGAGTTAAATTCAAAAAAGGAGCAGACCGTGTTGAAATCTGTCGGTTGGTTTCTGGGAGCAGGCCTGGCTTGGCTGTTCTTGTTTTCACTTCCTATCGGCCATGGAAAAACGCTGTATCAGGTCGGGCAGCACTACATTATAAATACTGCACCTGTGCAGTGGTTGGGAAGTAAAATCTCAACGGGCTACGAAGCGACGCTTGAAGCAACCAACGAAAATGAGCTCACGACAACCGTTCGCGAACTCCCAGAAAAACTATCTCGCCGCTAAAAGTACAGACTCCTGCCGCGCCGCAATCGACAAACGCTCTAGCCGCAGGAGTTTCGTATCAATTATTCCAGAGCCACTGTTCTTGGTAAAAATCGACTCGCAAATGGCCAAGGCAAAATCTCCTGGATACTGTTCGCCCCCATCAAAATTGCAATGAGGCGATCAAGTCCAAGCGCATTGCCAACGCAAGGGTAGATGCCACGCGTCAGGCATGAATCAAACTGAGGATCGAGAAAAATCTCGGGCCGTTCTGCAGTCAAACCTTGAAGACGGGAGTGGTAGTCTTTTGTGTCAACCAATTCCCGATAGCCATTGCAGATCTCTGCGCCAAGAACATAAAGCTCAAAGCGATCCACATAGAAAGAGTCAGATTTGCTTGTTGCTGCTAGCGCACCCATCCGTTTCGGGTAGTTCGTCACAAAGCAAGCCATTTCCGATTTTAGGAAGGGCTCTACAAACTCCATGAACAACTTGCAGAATACATCATCCCAGGTGTCGGTCGCGACAATGGACATGCTTCTTAAAGCTGCTTTCTCGCGAAACTCTTCCGTATCTGCGAGCACTTTCAAATCGAGCTGCATGAGATCGCGAAACAGTTCTTCAACAGTATACCGAGGCCAAGGCTCCTGAGGTAGAGCATGGACACTGGCCACGGCCTGCGCCACCGTCTCAACTACCTTTTGGGTTTCTTTCATGAGGCCATCAAAGTCATCACCCTGGCGATACCATTCCAACATCAAAAACTCTGGATCGTGATGGATCGAAAGCTCGCCGTTATTTCTGTAAGCGTGGTCTAAGGAAAAAATCCGCTCACTGCCTTCACACATAATCTTTTTTAGCGCGAGTTCAGGACTTGTGGGCAACTGTAGTGGCCACTGCTTACCGCGGTGATCGGTATACTGCGTGACGAAGGAATTTAAATACCTTTCGAGGCCGCCAGATGGTACCAAGGTGGGAGGATCGAGCTCGAGATATGCATGGGACAAAAATAAAGATCTCGTGCGTTCAATGGCCACCGCACGGGTGCGTAAGCGGGACAAGCGCGACGAGGTCGGAGTCTTAAAATAATGCGTCACCAAGCGCCCATCGTATGTGTCGTTGGCGGGAGCGAAATGGCCAGGGTCAGGAATAAAAGAAAGTGTCCATTGGTGAGGAGTTTCTCCAGCCTCTTGAACCAAAGACTCCACCGTTATGAAATCGTGCGCAGGATCAGGGCTGCAGTTTGACACAGGCCTTCGCTGAGGCACGCTCAGCAGAAGCCTGTAAATGCAGCCTTCTTGAAGCTCCATTGTCGCCGAATCGAACGTCAGCGAGACTGGCCAAATTGCCCCAGAGCCATCAGAAAAACCAGGCAGCCCCTGATGCGTAAAATAACGCCCCAGAGCCGCTCTTGGACGACAGGATTGAATATGTTTTAGTTCAAAAATCTCTCTCAGCGAATACCGGGTCATCTCTTAACGGGGCGCCTCTTGGGAGTTTTTGAGGTGCGCGCAGCTGCCTTCTTCTCCTTGGCTTGCTTGCGGGCCTCAAGCTTCTTCTCCTCCTGCGAGGACTTCGGATGCAAAGCCTTGGCAACCTCTGCAAACGCACTGCCAGGTGTGAAGCGCTGCTTTTTCTCATCCCACTCACCTGCTGTAAAGCCGGTCAGCAGCTCAAATGCTTCCTCAACACGGGTGACCGTCCAAATATGAAAGTCTCCCCGCTCAACAGCTTCGCGAACCTCGCGCTGCAACATGAGATGCTTCATGTTCTGGACAGGTATAATGACGCCCTGGCGTTTATTGAAACCTTTGATTTTACAAACACGGTAGAAACCTTCGACCTTCTCATTGATCCCGCCCACAGGCTGAACTTCACCGAACTGGTTGACAGAACCTGTAACGGCAATGCTCTGGTCAATGGGTAGGTTAGCAAGGGTGCTGAGAATGAGAACCATCTCTGCAAGAGTAGCAGAGTCGCCATCAACGCCACTGTAGTTTTGTTCGAAACAGATTGTGGCAGCAAGAACGACGGCCTCTTTGCGCCCGAACACAGCATTGATCCAGCTCGTCAGGATCGAAATGCCTTTGTTGTGAATTTTTCCAGAGAGCGCGGCATCTCGTTCGATGTTCACGATGCCGGGCTTACCTTTGTATGTGCGGCAAGTGATGCGTGTAGGCATCCCAAACGAAACATCGCCGAGGTTGTACACAGCAAGACCATTAATCTCACCCACTCGACGCGAATTGGCTGAAATCAATATATCGCCACGCGTGACCATTTCATTGAGATGATCCTGAACCAGAGCAGATCGGAAATAGCGCTCATCTACCGCTTTCTCGACATCTTCACGGGAAATCCGTTTGGCTTTGCGCTCTTTTGCCATGAAGTCAGCTTCGATGGTCAGATCTTTTATCAAACTGAAGCGTGTTGTTAGTTTGTCTTGGTCATCGACAATGCGGCTGCTGTATTCAACTATGCTGGCGATGGCGGATGCCTCGAAAGGCAAGAGATTCTCGACCTGGGTGCGGGTTGAAACGAAGTTGATGTAGTCCTTGATGGTTTCTTCATTTCTAGGCATCTGCAAGTCAAAATCAGCCTTGATTTTGAAGATCTTATTGAAGTCTTCATCAAACTGGTAAAGCATTCGGTAGACCCAGTCGGATCCAATCAGAACGATTTTCACGTTCAACGCGATCGGTTCAGGACGCAGTCCACTCGTGGGCAAAATGCTGTACTGCTCACCCAGGTCCTCGATGAACAGTTTCTGGTTTTTAAGAACCCTCTTAAGAGTGTCCCAAACCTGCGGATTTCTGAGAACATCAATGGTATTTAGAACGAGATAGCCGCCATTAGCACGGGCAAGTGCCCCGGCCTTGATCATCTTGAAGTCGGTCGTATAGATTCCGTACTCGATGTTTTTCTCAATTTTCCCGAACAGATTGTAAAAGGTCGGGTTCGTCTCAATGACGATTGGAGCGCCCTTCGTTTCCGTGTTGTCGACAAACACGTTTACCCGATAAGGCAAATAAGAATCACCTTTTCTCAAATGGTGCGGCACAGGGCTCTCATCGCCCTCTCCATCTTCTTCGTCTTCGTCTTTTGCGAAGTCCTCGATATTCTCAAGCAAGTGCTCCTTCGCTTCATTCAAATACGCCACGATCGCTGCATTGTCGGCATACTCTTTGAGAAGCGGCTGCATCGCTGCGCTAACCACGTAATCGCCAATTTCCGAGCGCAGAGACTCCAGTTTCTGCTTGGTCTCATTTTCAATAGCTCGCACTTTACGTGCAAAATCGAGAACCTCGGGCTCCAACTGGTTACGCTCGAGTTCGATTTTTTCTTTCTGTTCGTCGCTGAGTTCGGCATAATCTTTTTCTGACAACGGTTTTCCATCGACGATCGGAACCGTGACAATTCCCATACGGGTCGATTTGACTCCGAAGTTCATGGCCTTCGAAGTTCTTTCGAGCTCACTGAAAAGCTTAGCTTTCTTCTCATTGCTCGAATTCACTGTGGAGTTGACGTTGTTCTCATATTCCTCAGACTGTAATGCGTCAGGAATTTCAGTGGTGAGTTGCTCAATTAACTCATCCATATCTTTCTTGAATTTTTTGGCGAGGCCTGTAGCTACCTCGATGGCACGTGGCGATTCAGTGTTCTTGAAGTTATAAACATAGATCCAATCGGAAGGGGTCTTTTGTGTTTCAGCCGTCTTTTTGAGAAAGCCTCTGATGACACTCGTTTTGCCCGTCCCCTGCACACCTGCTACATAAATGTTGTAGCCGGGTTTCTGAACTCCCAAACCAACTGTGATCGCTCGAACCGCACGTGCCTGCGAGATAATCTCATAGTTGGGCACTTTGGTGGCATTTTTACGGACTGTGTCGTTGTCGATGTCGCAGTGTCTAAAAACCTCATCACCATTCAGGCGACGAAAATTGCGCCGTGTTTTTTCAACCTTGGCATCGACAGGAAAATCCTTGTCACGCTGCGTCAACAGTTGAAGTGTCACAGAGCTTCCGCTCTTGTTGGTGGGCGCGCTTGGCTTTGCGGCTTTGCTGCTTCCACTCTTTTTAACAAGCGTCTTCTTCGTGTTGGTCTGTTTTTTCTTCACACTCAGTCCTGCATCAGCAAAAATTGTCGATATGTTGTGATTGCATAAAAATTCTGCCACTCCTACAAGTGGTCTGGCAATGTTAGCGTCAGAGCACCATCATTAAGTGCCTTTGAATGACGCATTCGCTTGGTGGCACGTGCCTCGCATAAATCACACTGGCCGCATTGTAGGCGAGCAGTCTGGCTCGCACCCACCGGTCGACCTGTAAAGAAAGAATTTGCGAATTGCATCCTGCACTGATCCGCGAGAACGAATGTCGAAAGCGCCTGCAGGCTCTGTCCCAAAGCGGTGCGCAATCGCGTATATCGCTCGAACTGCTGCATGAGCTCGCCCAGCGACCCTCCAAAGAGAAGACTCGCTCGCGCTTCTTCATGCGAAACCACAGAAAAGCCAAGCTCTGAGCGCTCAGCATAGTAACGCAACACCTCAAAAACCTTCTCCCAAGCCAACTGCAAGTCTTCAAGCATCTCAGACAAAGCAAAAACTGCGAAAAGCGCTCCTTTCGCTTGATTGCCTGGATTAAAACGCTGTCCCAACCATTCCAAAACCATCCTGCGACGCGATGGGCCTGGGGGAAGTTGCGATGTCAAAAGTGAGATGGATTCGACATGCTTGATTTCAAGCTTGAGCCAATCGCTATTCACTGAATTTTGCCCGCCACCACAACCGAGCATTTGCAGTATGCCGGAAATATTCTCGGCTGCCTGCTCAAGATCGCGCTCGTTTTTGTAGAAACTCTGCAACACCAATTTCAGTTCCGAGCGTGAGACAAGACGAGCTTGCCCGGACCCTGGAAAGAAGTGTGCCAAAGCTCGAAACTGCTCGAGAAGAATTCGGGGCTCGGGCAACATCTTGTCGAACTGAAAAGACCTACGCTTAGGGTCAGAACCAGACCAAACAACAACTGCTTTGGCTTTTTCACCTTGCCGCCCGGCACGGCCCATCATCTGAAAGAGCTCTTCTATATTTCCCGGAAATCCAACCACAGAAATAAGCTGCACATCCGGGAGATCGATCCCCATTCCGAAAGCCAAGGTCGCGCAAATCACTACCGGACGTTCCGATTGGCGCAGGTACTCCTCTACCGAACGCCGAACCTCTCGCTGTAATCCTGCATGATAGACAACAGCATTGAGGCCACTCTTTTTTAATTCTATTGCAGCTTTCTGGCACTGCTCGCGGCGGGGAAAATACAGAATTGTTTTGCGGGAGTCAGAGGAAGTGACAAGACCGCGCACAACGGTCCAGCGTTCCTCTTCGGAGTAGACACGGACTGCCGAAACCACGATGTTTTCTCGTAACGGCCTGTCGACAATCTCAGTTACGGTCGTCGGCTCTGGAAACAACATCTCACGGATGAGTCGACGGCTAGATTTTGAGGCAGTGGCCGTCAGTGCCAGAACTTTGCGGATATTCATGCTCCGCAGAATGAAGCCCAGCTGCGCGTATTCAGGGCGGAATGAGTGCCCCCATGACACCACACAGTGAGCTTCATCGACGACCACCATACGAATCAAAAAGCGTTTCAAAAAACGCTGGAAACTCTGCAGAGCAAGGCGCTCGGGACTGACAAAGAGCAACCTGACCTGGCCACTCATCAGGCTTTTGTAGGCTTGCTTCCGCTCGTCCTCGGATTGCTCGGAGCAAATGATCACCGCAGGAATTCCCGCTTGTGTCATGCGCAGATATTGGTCACGCATCAGCGCGATCAGCGGACACACCACGACAGTCATGCCATCCGGAAAGAGTTGACTTCCTAAGGCGTAAATCAGCGTTTTGCCCGCACCCGTGGGCAAGGTGACCAGAAGTTGTTCATTGGAGAGAAGTCCTTTGAAGACCTCCCTCTGCTGTGGACGCAGGGTCTGGATTGAAAAATGTTTGAGCGCGAGCGCCTCAAGATGACTGAGGACTCCCTCCATTTCCGCCTCGACCAAGACCGCCCCTTTTTTATGCATAAACTTGAATTCGACTCCCACCTTAGCAGTCCCGAACTCGTGCGCAACCCCGACCGGCCGAATCGACTCATTTTGCTGGGTCTGAAGCGATTGGCCACAATTTCCGCAAGGTGTATAGTTAGGTGCTGATGTTTGGGAGGATGCAGGATGCCAATGTGGCTGCGCATAACGATGTTAAGCATTGTCGGTTTTTCGCTCGGATTCGCTGGAATTTACTCATTCATGAACAGGGACGATTCAAACTCTTTGTCCGCGAGCGCAAATTCGAAACCGGTAGAAGTAGAATGGTCGCTCCTTCGTGAGCTTGATCTCGACACCGGAGCAGCTTCTTCCCAGCTGAAGAAGGTTGATGGACAAAGAGTTCGTATCCCCGGGTTCATTGTTCCTCTTGAGGACAACATAGACTCGGTATCTGAGTTTTTGCTCGTCCCCAGCCCAACTGCCTGTATTCACACTCCACCACCCCCAGCCAACCAAATGGTACACGTCCGCATGGCCGGAGGCCGTAAGGCTTCACGCAGCTTCGGGCCCGTTTGGCTGCAGGGGCGCATGCGCATCACAGATGTTGCAGGCCCTTATGGCAAATCGTCATTTGAAATTCTCGGCGAGTTGACCGAGCCATACCAATAAACTAACAGCCCGCTCAGTATTATCACTGGAGTCATCCAACATGTTTTTGTCCAAGCTTGTCGGTCGCACCGTTAAAGAAACCCCACGCGATGCTGAACTTGTCAGCCATCGATTCCTGTTGCGGGGCGGATTCATTCGCCAATACGCCTCGGGCGTCTACGGGCTGCTTCCGCTTGCGCAGCGCTCCATTGCAAAAATCGAGGCTATCTGCCGTGAAGAAATGAACCGCATTGAAGGCCAAGAAGTCAAAATGCCTTGCCTTGGAACCAAAGAGCTTTGGGATGAAAGTGGGCGCTACAGTGCCATTGGCAAGGACATGTTCCGTCTCAATGACCGTCACGACAAACCCATGGTGCTTTGCATGACACACGAAGAACCCGTTGTGTTCTTTGCGCGCACAGAGCTCACCAGTTATCGCCAGCTTCCGGCGATGATGTACCAAGTTCAAACAAAATTCCGCGACGAACCGAGGCCACGCGGCGGACTTATTCGCCTGCGCGAATTCACCATGAAAGACGCATACAGCTTTCATGCAAGCGAAGAAGATCTTCAGAACTACTACTGGCAAGCACACGAAGCGTATATGCGTTTCTTCAAACGCACAGGTTGCCGCAACTTTGTCAGTGTGATGTCCGATAACGGCATGTTCGGTGGAAAATTTTCGCACGAATTCATGATGCTCGTTCCTTCAGGTGAAGATACTCTTATCACCTGTACGCACTGCGACTACAAAGCCAACCAGGAAATCGCAACAAGTCCCTACACAACCGAAAGTGCTGCACCTTCGGCGATTGCGGAAGTCGAAACTCCCAACATCAAGACGATTGCGGACCTAGCCAAATTCCTGAAGGTTGATGCTTCAACCACCTGCAAAGCAGTCATGTTCCAAACCAAAGAGCAGGAACTTGTCGTTGCCTTCGTGCGCGGCGACCTGGACGTGGTCGAGCAGAAGCTCAAAGGCCTCCTCCAAAAAGACCTCTTTCCAGCAAAGGATGAGGTCATCTCTGCCGCTGGAGCAGTGGCTGGTTCCACAGGACCTTTGGGTTTGAACTTCTCAAAGTGTTGGGTTGTCTTCGACAAGACCATCTCCTCTGGATCGAACTTTGCCGTGGGAGCCAACAAATCAGGCTACCACCTGACAAACTTCAACCTCGAAAGAGACCTGCTTTCACAACTCAATGATTGGCAGAAACAGCGCGTAAAAATGGGCGACATTGCCGCTGCGCGCGCAGGTGATCCGTGCCCGCAGTGCGGGCACGCACTCCAAGAAACTCGCGGGATCGAGATTGGAAACATATTCCACCTCGGCACTCGATACTCCCAATCTATGAACTGCACTTTCTCCGACCAGGGCGGCGTGGCGCAAAATCATGTCATGGGTTGCTATGGAATCGGTATCACGCGCCTCCTACCTGCAATCATCGAAGAAAGCCATGATGAGCGCGGCCCCATTCTCCCCATCACAGTTGCACCCTTTGATGTTCACATCTGCGTGCTCAACAAAAAGGAAGGAGCGACTGAAGAAACTGCGCTCGCAACATACAATGCGCTCAAAAAGGCAGGAATCGAAGTTCTGCTGGATGATCGCGATGAAAAGCCAGGATCACAGTTTGCAGATGCTGATCTCGTCGGCATTCCGTTGCGTGCAATCTTCTCTCCCCGCAATCTCAGCGAGAACAAGGTCGAGTTCAAGTTCCGCGACAACCGAGTGCCGGCACAGATGATCCCGGTGAATGAGGTGGTCGAGTTTTTGAAGAAAACAGTTGCTGCGGAATATCAGCGCTACGCGCTCGACTGAGCACTACCAAGTGCTCGACTAAGCAAGAAAAAAGCACACCCTGGATACGGTGTGCTTTTTTTTACGAGTCAGCTCTGCAGCTCGTTAAATTCAGAGTGCGACACCGACAGTCAGACCCAAGTCAAGACGCACATCGCGGTTAATCTCATTGACCTTGTCGATGATTTCAGTCGCAGCAGCAGCTTGCGTTTGTTGCGAGAGGTGCTTGTTTTCAAACTTTGCGCGAGGGAAGTTCACGCCAGCACCACCATAAAGTGACCAGGTGAAGCCGAAAGTCGCGAGAAAGCGATATCCGATATGAACAGTTGGAGCGATCACCGTGAATGATTTCTCAGACTCCTTGCCCCCCACAGTCACACTCGAAGTGACCTGACCAAGGTGAACTTTGCCTCCCAGAAAAACGCCCGAGAGGGTCTGCATGGGATACAGACGAAGCTTGGGAGCAAGCATGATGCTGCGCGACTCACCAGAGGCACCGCTATCAACTGAAACTTTCTGACTCGTGTAGAGAATGTCCAAGCCAAGATTCATGGTCTCAGAGTTGCGCATTTCGAGTTCCAGCCCGATGCCCTTGTTCAACAGTTGAGCAGCATTCAACTCCAGAACATAAGAAGCGTCGTCCTGTCCTGCGGTGTAGCGCTTGCCATAGGTGGGCTGCTCACCCGTGGGTGGCTGGTATTCACCACTGGAGCTTTGCGCCATGGCTGCTGTGTAGGGAAAAACGCAAACAACAGCGCACGAAAGGAGACCCATATTCTTTGTCACGCATGAAACCTTCACGAATTCCTCCATTGATGAACCATCAATTTTGTTTGAGCGAAACACAGACGTCGATAAACTTTGCAGCATAGTTGGGAATTTCAGAGGAATACATCATCCGTGTATGTCCTCTCTGCTCATCCACGTGAGTAAATAACGCGGACGGAATTTCCGTCATGAGCGGAAGCGCCCGCTCAAAAGGAATGCGTCTGTCTTTTGCACCATGAAACCAAAGGACTGGCGTCTGGACGTTGCGCAAAACCTTGCGTGAAGCAAAGGTCTCGTTCACGAAGTCGGCCAATTGAACTTCTTGGTCGATACCGATGCGCAGGCGCAGCGGAAAAGTCTTCGCCTGTCTTTTGGCCGAAGGAGGTATGACTCCACTCAGGCCGTAAAAGGGAACAAGAGTCAGCAAATCCTTGAACCACGCCATTGGATTCAAAACTGTCCAACGCTCCCGGCGGAACATGCCATCACTTCCCGTATTCACAGCAGGGCTCACAGCAATGACGCCTGAGAGTATCTTCGAGCAATCCGGACGTGAGGCGGCGAGCAAACCATAGGCTGCCCCAGCGGCATGTCCCATCAAAAAACACATCGGTCCAGGACGCCTCGCAGAAAATGAGGCGACCCCGGCCTCTCCATACAGCCTCTGCAGGAGCAAAGGCAGCGAGCGTGTTGCGGTCTGCATGTCGAGTGCCGAGCCGCCGGTAACTCCGTGTCCATCCCAGTCCACAGACAGGACATGCAATCCTTTTGCATTCAGCGCCTCAATCCAGTGCCAGTAGGGATAAGTTGAGTCGAAGCCCAGGGCATGGCTCAAAATCACCAAAACCGCCGGGCCTGGTCTGGGTTCCCGGGGTGACGCCAGCACAGCCCCACCCGTGCCATTGGCCAGCGGCACGAAAAAATAAGCAAAATCCGCTATTTTGCGGCAGTTTTCCGGCACTCGCCGATGAGGACTCCGAGCGAAAAGAGTCTCGGGCATGCTCGTCAACCGTTCCGCAAGCCACTGAGAAACATCTTGCATGAGATCGCTTCCTTGCCGAAAAAAAGAATTGAGTTCTTGGCTTGGCGATTATAGCGTGCCGCGAGTCACGGACAAGGATGTGACCTCCCAACGTGTCATTTTCTATGGAGAGCACCCATGCTTGAATTCAGCCTCAACTCCACAATGAAAGAAGTTGAAACCCGCTATCCATTTGCGAGAGCCATGCTGCATGCAAAATTTCATGTGGGAGGCTGTGCATCTTGTGGATTCGAGCCAACAGAAACAATTGAACAAGTTGCACAGAAACACGGCAAAGATGCGAGCTCCATGTTGGACGAGTTGAACAGCGGCATCAGCGATATGTTTTCGGCAGAAATTGATGCAGATGCAGCTTCCATGCTTTTGAAAGATGAAAACGTGCTCGTTGTCGATGTGCGCGAAAATTGGGAATATGAGATTTGTCGCTTGGGCAACAAGCCTGTGCTTCTCACCGAGAAGACCATGCCACTGGTTTTCGAGCAGGGACAAAAGGCAAAAGCCGTCTTGGTTTATTGCCATCACGGTGTGCGCAGCCTTAATGCAGCTCTGTACATGCGCCAAAATGGCTTACCGAACGCCATCTCTCTCAAAGGCGGGATCGACCGCTATGCTCAGAGAATTGACCCATCCATCGCACGATACTGATTCCGTCCGCTGGCACATTCGGGACTTTCAGTTCATCATATTGGCAACACAATTTATGATGACACTGGGAGGCCCGAGCTCATGGGAGAAACACAACTGCGAGGCGCACTCGTTCATCCAGCAGGGAGAACTCGCCTCACGGATTCCGAACGCGCAGAGAGACTCACGCAACTCACACATCTGGGCTTTCATCTCGTCGAACTCGCTCCAGAGGTTTCCGAAGTTCACGAGCTAACAGCGGGCAAGCCCCTCGAGAGAGCCATCCTTCTTTCGCAAGCACTTACACAACGCAAGTTCGATTTTGTCTGGGCCTCACGAGGTGGATTCGGAACAACTGAGCTTGTTCGCTTCCTCGAAAACCTGCTACCACCCGTGCTTCCTCCCAAACTCTTCATTGGATTTTCGGACAACTCATTCCTCGGAAACTACCTGGCTGCACGCCATCCTAATCTGACTTATGTACATGCGAACCACGCGTTCGATTCCACGCTACTGAATAAAGACAACTCTGATTCGGAAATTCTTTTTCGTATCATCCGCGGAGAGGTGCCCCCAAACAAAACTGTGCAAACCACCTGGTGCAGCTTACCTCAAAGCTCCAACCTAACCCTGAAAGGGCCCTGTATCCCTTTCAACCTGAGCCTCGCTGAAAGCTTTGCAACTCTCAGACACACAGAACTGCCCGAGGGTTCGATCTTGTTCCTCGAGGATATCAACGAAGAACTGTTCCGAGTCGTCCGCAAATTCGACTCTTTAGTGAACTCTGGGATGATCGCACGATGTGCGGCCATCGTCCTCGGGAATTTCACCGGGTGCCCCAAAGCAGATGGCAACCCAGCAAACGAAATCGAAATCGCGGAAATTTTCTCTCGCAAAACGAACAAACCCATCGTCGTTGCCACGGTGTTCGGCCATGCTGAAAATCGTCTCCCACTCGTTGCTCACTCAGAGTGCGACATTATCATTAACGATAAAGTAACAACCATAACTCTCTCATTTCGCAAGAGTGAACGTGACGGTCTCGCGACCCGCTTCCCCGCAGATCTCTATCCCGTCACCCATCTACAAACTTCCAAGCCACACCCAAAGCTCCATTTCACAGGCGTGGGAGGCACTGGAATGGCTGCCGTGGCGGGGTTATTCAAGTCCGCCGGGTTCGAAATTTCAGGAAGCGACAATCCTATTTATCCACCAATGGACGAGGTCATTCGGCATATTGGCTTGAACCAGACCGTGGGCTATCACGCTGAAACTCTGCCCAAAACTCAACCAGATGCTGTGGTTCTGGCCAACGTTATCACAAGGCGCAATGCGGAACTGAAGCCAAATCTTGAGATGGAGTCGCTTTTGCGCTCTGACATTCCAACCTTCAGTTTCCCCTCTGCTCTTCGCAAATTCTTTTTGCATCGCACAACAAACATTGTTGTGAGCGGTACGCATGGAAAAACCAGTACCACAAGCTTGATTACCCAAATGCTCAGCCATCTTGGCAAAGATCCGTCGTTGTTTGTTGGTGGTGCTCCAGCCAACTTCCAACATGGTTTCCGGCTTGGGAACAAACAAATCTTCGTGCTCGAAGGCGATGAATATGATTCTGCGCTGTTCGACAAGGGACCCAAGTTCCTGCACTACGAACCCAGCATTGCACTCATCAATAACATTGAATTCGACCACGCAGATATTTATGCGAACATTGAGGCGATCGAGGAAGAATTTTACAGACTCGCTTGCTTGACGCGCGACCGTGGCGGAATTGTTGTTGCCAATAGTGATGATCCTAGGGTCGTAAAAGTTGTACAACGTTCAAATGCAGAGGTTATCTGGTTTGGACTTTCCCAACCAAACTCGACCGGAAATCACTGGCGCCTTGAAAACTTCCAGACGCAAGTCGACGGTACATCCATCCAATGCCGTGCACCTACAAACCAATCACATACCTTCAAAACACGCCTCTTCGGTGCACATAACGCCATGAACGCGACAGCCTCGTTTGCGGTTATGCATGCCCTTAAGGCTCTCGAGGACCGAGTCTCAAAAAAACGTGAAGAATGCCCGACCTCTATGCCGAGTCAAAAAGACCTGTTGGCCTGGGGCGAGGCGGCAGCGTCATTTCTTGGTGTCAAGCGCCGCTTTGAGCTAATTGGACAATGCAAAAACGTTGCCGTATTTGACGATTTTGCTCATCATCCAACCGCAATTGCCACCACTCTTGAAGCATTTCGAGCCTACGTTGATTCGGCGAAGCGACCTGGTCGGTTGATAGCCTGCTTTGATCCACGTAACGCGACCATGCGCCGCAGCGTTTTACAAGAACAGCTTGCCAATAGCTTCAGCGCTGCAGATGTTGTTTTTCTTGGAAAAGTACCCGTCGATTTGCGACTTAAGGAAGATGAGGCGCTAAACGGTCCGAAGGTGGCAAGTCTAATTGGGCAAAAAGCGACTTACTTCCCAGACAATGAAGTGCTCCTAAAGACCCTGCTTGATTCAGTCAAACCTGGTGACACCGTAGTTTTCATGTCGAGCGGATCTTTCGATGGCCTGCCCCGAAAACTTCATTCATCGCTGGAAGGCGCATAAAATGAAACCCAGCACTGTTCGCATCAAACCAGTTCTCGAGCATACGAAGAGAGCCTTTGTCCTCGGTGGACTGATCCTGTTGGCCGCTTGCCAATCAACGCGCACGAATAGCGGAGAGCCATCCAACAAAAATTCTGAAACCCGCGGTAAATCAGTTCTTGAAACCCAGCGCAAAGACGGTGTGTTTGGACGAACCAGCACGGATTGGGACAAAGTCGTAGAGCAACTCTCCAAAGGCCCGCTCTCGGAGGCTGAGGCGGATCTCGCCTTCCTCATCGCTGAACAGTACATGAACCAAAAGCAACTTGAGCCAGCCACCCGCCTCATGCGGGCCGTATTCAATTCGCACCCAACTTTGGTTTCAGGTATTGAACTCGTACGCCTCGTGACCCTAAATGGTGAACTCGCAGAGGCAGAACAGATTTCACGAAAACTTCAGCTTTTCTACCCAAAAAGTCCTGATCCAGCTTTGGCTCAATCCTACATTGCGCAGCTTAAAGGCGCGCGTAACGAGGCGATTGAAATCCTCGCGCAGACCTACAAGCGGCATCCCAACAACGAAGAGGTTGCTGCACGGTATATCTCGGTTCTGATTGAGACGGGTCAAAAGACCAAAGCCAAGGATGTTTTGCTTTCAGCGATCGCTGCTATGCCACAGTCGCCTTATTTTTTGCTCCGCCTAGCTCGCCTCAGGTCAGAGGAAAAACAATTCAAAGACGCCAAAAATCTTCTAGACAAACTTCTCAAAGTCGCACCCGAAAACATTGAGGCGTGGACTCTTGCGGGCTTTATTGCGGCCGAGGAAAAAAACTACGCGGCAGCAGAAAGATACTTCCGCGAGGCGTACGAAAAACAGCCGGAAAACGACACTCTGGCTCGCTATTATGTCACACAATTGCTGCGTCTCAACAAATTCCAGGAAGCACGCCGCCTTCTCCTCCGCCTAGAAGCGACCGCTGATGGCGACGGACAGCTTGACCCAGACCTGACGTTCCAGCTGGCCTTCGTCTTCTTTCAGCTCGAGGAATTTGCAGAATCCAAAAAGCGCTTTTTGGATTTGCTCGACAAAGCCAACGACAAGGGAAGAATCTACTTTTACGCAGCCCAGTGCGAAGATCGCCTCAAGAATTTGCCAGAGGCGTTGAAGTACTATCAGCTTGTTAGTGGCGATGCAGAACTCACAAAAATCGCTCAGCAACGCATCATTCAAATCAAAATCGAGGAGGGAAAATTCCCAGAGGCTGAATCCCTCCTCAAGACTTTTGCAGAGAGTCAATTAAAAAAACCTACTGAGGACGACTTCAAATTCCTGGCAGGTTCTCACTCAAAAATGGCGCAGTTCACCAAGGCTCAATCGTTTGCAGAACTTGGACTGCAGAAATTCCCGCAAAATGTGGACCTTCTTTACCTGAAGGCAGCCTACATGGAGCACACCGTGTCACGGAGTGCATCGATTGCTGCCCTCGAAAAAGTCATTAGCAAACATACGGACCACGTACAGACCCTGAACCATCTGGGCTATACGCTGGCAGAGGCCAACTACCGTCTCGACTTTGCTCTCACGCTTTTGCAGCGCGCCTTGCAAAAGGAGCCAAAGAACGGGTTTTATCTTGATTCGCTCGGCTGGATTCACTTCAAACTTAAGCAGTACGCTGAAGCGGAAAAACATCTCACTCATGCCGTGCGACTCGAACCGAATGAACCCGTCATTCACGAGCACCTTGGCGAACTCAAACTAGCCAAAGGCGATCTCGCTGGAGCTCTCAGGGCATTCGAAGCAGCATCTGCTTTATTTGAAAAAATTCCAAAGTGGCGCATAGAAACAGAGTTGGAATGGCGCAATTCGAAAACGCGCGTGGAGGCGAGAATACGCGAGCTACGGCGGAAAGCGCTGCCTACGGGAGCAAGCTGAGGAATGCCAAACAACATTACCATTCTTCTCCCCGAATTTTTTCAAGCCTTACGTACGATGTCAGACATCGACGATATCGACTGGGTTGTGGCCTCGCGTCTGGCTGAGCATTGGAAAATGTCGATTGCCGATGTCCTACTTGAGCTTCATGCGGTTGATGAGTCAATTTTGGCAAAGGCCTTAGCCCGAGCGCATGGTCTGCAATACATTCCTGGAAATTCGTTGACTTGTGATTTTTCTGATGTGGATACTGAACTGTTCAGCGACCTCCTCAACGTTGGAGCAGCCCCACTGCAAAACAACCGCTTGGCGGTCTGCAATCCATATGATGATCACCGGGGCCACCTGGGCAGCAGAATGTGCGAACGCGAGATGGTCGTTACAGAACGCAGCCTGCTGTATGAAGCTCTGAGAAAACAAAGCCTGACAAGTTGGGTGTAAAACCGCAAGTTGCATTCGAGATCGCAAGGTCAGCTGATCAAGCGACACAGCTCTGCATACTTGGGATCGTCGACGATCATGCCGTTGCCAATGATGACCGCACCCAAAGGATCTTGAACTTGCCTGACACTGAACCTGAGCCGGCGTTCAAGTTCAGCAGAAAGACCAGGAAGCAAAGCACCACCACCGGACAACCATACGCCTGCATCAAGGACATCACTGACAAGCTCTGGATCCGCTTTTTCGATGACGTCCAGAATCAAACGTTCGACCCGGTCAACGTAGGCATTCAAGCAAAATGAAAGCTCACTGGATGTGATACTTTTCTTGCGAGGAAGTTTGGTCTTCAAGCACTTGCCCTGCACAGAGATTTCGACATCACGAACAGCAGCACCCACAGCACCGAAACGTTCTTTGATATCTTTCGCAAGCCCCAAAGCGATCTTAAATTGATGCTCCTGCTCGAGATACTTCACGATTTCCTGGTCGAGATCATTGCCCCCTTCACGGAAAGAGCCCGACTCCACCACCATCCCCGAGCTCACAATGATTGCCTCGGTGATTCCACTGCCAAGATCGACCAACATCTGGCCCTGGGGAGCGAAGAGTGGAAGTCCAGAGCCCAACGCGGCAGACAAGGGCTCGTCGACGAGACCCACGTTCGCAAAACCCAAGCTCCGTGCTGCATCTTGAAACGCAGTGCGCTCATATTCGGTCACTTCGCGCGGTGAGGAAATCAAGATACCGCGCGCATGATGAGGGATGGGAACATGACGCGACCAAGGCAAATGAGTGGAAATGAGCTCATGCAATAAAAGCTTTGCCAGCTCCGTGTCGCGTATGACACCGGAGGCCAAGGGAGCCTCCACGGAAATCTGTGGAGCTGTACGGCCAATGAGTGGCGAAACGGAGGAACCCACCCTGAGCACTTTATAATTCTGTGTTTTGCCTGATTCTGAACGCAACGCTAGGAGTGTGGCCTGATTTACAACAACTCCGACATCTTTTGCGAAAACGAGTGTGTTCGTGGTTCCAAAATCCACGGACATACAAAAGTTTCCGGCTGGCCTGACCATGTGGCATCCTTCGAGTGTTCTCTTAAGGGAAGTTATCGGTATTAAACCACAGAGTTTTTACTCTGTGTACCCGTCCCTCTGACGCACTCGAGAATATCCATTATTCCGGCTAAAGCTCCTCTTTAGATAGAAGAACGAAATCTGCGCTAGAAAAACAAAAATCCCCGAGAGATTTCTCTCTCGGGGATTCGGAATAAAAAGGCTGCACCGAGCTACTCTCCCACAGTTAAAACTGCAGTACCATTGCCGCAGGCGGGCTTGACTTCGGAGTTCGGAATGGGAT
>JBILKQ010000041.1:0-20820 GCA_044376655.1 Silvanigrellaceae bacterium | reverse complement strand
GAGAGCACAGATTTGTACTCTTGAACGAGCTCGCGCATTTTAGATTCCGAACGGATATCGACCTTCCATCCGGTCAGCTGCGCCGCCAGACGAACGTTCTGACCGCGGCGACCAATCGCCAGCGAGAGATGATCGTCAGGAACAACAACTTCCATGGTGTGAACGCGTTCATTGACAATCACCTTTGAAACTTCCGCAGGCGCGAGTGCGTTACAGACAAAGCGCGCTGGGTCGCGATCGAAGGGAATGATGTCGATTTTTTCACCGCGAAGCTCTTGTACAACCATTTGAACGCGCGAGCCCTTAACACCAACGCAGGCTCCGACAGGGTCAACCGATTGCTCAGTGCTGTACACGGCAATCTTGGAGCGGCTGCCGGGGTCACGTGCAGCGCTCTGGATGACCACGATGCCTTCGGCGATTTCCGAAACTTCTTGTTCAAAGAGGCGCACGAGCATTTCTGGATGTGCACGGCTGAGAATGACTTGCGGGCCACGCGTGGATTTCTTCACTTCGAGCACGTAGCAAGTGATTTTGTCGCGGAGCTTGAATTTTTCGTTAGGAATCTGCTCACGCATGGGCAGTACGCCTTCGCATGAACCTAGGTCAATGATGAGGTCTTGTTTGTCGTAGCGTTTCACTTGACCGGTGACGAGTTGTGATTTGCGGTCTTTGAAGTCGCGGACGATTTTCTCTTTTTCAGCTTCCTGCATCTTCTGCACAATGACTTGTTTTGCGGCTTGTGCGGCAATGCGGCCGAGCTGATCGGTTGGGAGAGCCTCACCGATTTCGTCGCCAATCTGGAGTGATTCGTCCATGGCAGAGGCTTCAGAGAATTTGATTTCACGATATTCGTTGTGGAACTGGTCGTCGGGCACAACGACACGGAAGCGGAGGAGTTCAACCTCTTCAGTTTCTTCATTGAACTTGGCTTCAAACACACAATCGCCGAAAAACTTTTTTGCAGCCGTTGTAATGGCATCTTTGAGTGCGCCGATCAGCAGCTCACGGTCGATGTTTTTCTCTTTGCCAACAGCTTCAATGACGCGCTTCAAATCAATTTGCATGTGCTACCCTCAGCAACCGGGATTTTCCGGAGTCTCTTCCGCGGGCTATACCCTCGGCTTCTCCGGTTGTCATCCACTTTTCCGAAAAATGGTTTAACTCCCCAGACGCCCCTGAAAAATCACGCTTTTCCCCGAGCGCGCTTCGACTCTTTTGGAGCTTTCTGCGCGTTTGCTTTGGCAGACTTCGGTTGTGACAGGAGTGCCTGGGCAAACTTCACGGCTGACAGAGGAATTTCGAAAACTTCCGTTCCGTCTTTCAGCCGAAGCGAGGAGGACGTGACGTCCGCAATGACGTCATCCAGATACCCCGTAAACCTATCGCGGCCTTGGCGCTTTGTCCATGTTTTGAGCGTCACAAGTTGCCCCTTCGCCGAAACAAAGTGTTCGGGCGTGCGCAGGGGAGGCTCCATTCCCAGTGAACCGACGCGCACCCCAACTTCGTCATTAAAGGCATCGAGGCATCCGTTTTCGAGAAGGAAATGGTGCAGAGGGAGGCATTCGTCGAGTGTAATGGCCTGATCTGGGGGAGGAAACGGGGTGTCTCCTTGGTGTCCGGGCTCAGGCTCCACGAACAAATCCAGCAGCGACTGTCCTTCTTCCACGATAAACCAGAAATCACGAATCATCAGCTCGCGCGGCGGGTGGGATGAGCTGTTGAAGCGCTTGCAGTCGGCCTGCAGCTGCTTGAGAAGGTCAGCGAAGAGCTCTGGAGTAAGCTGGGTTGGGTGCAGAAGCGTGTTGGGCGTCATGGGTGCAAATCCTGTGGGGGTGATAGGGTTATCCACAATGTGCAGCAGATTTCAGAATGTAGAAAAAATCAACAAAAAGATTTGTGATTCTCGTTAAGTGTAATTTTTCAATTGCATCTGAATAAAGCGGTTATCCACAGGCTATCCACATGGGGCCGTGGCTGTGCAAAGGCAGGCACTTTTGTGCCCAGATTCAGAATGGAGCCCGTGGATAACACCACCGATCTTCGGGGTCAATATGGACAATAAAAAAAATTCACATGCCTGAAAATTTGATCGCAAGATGAGCAGAACTTGAGTCTCACTGACAGTTTTTTCAGCATGAAATCCTGAGTCTGCTTTGTGCTGAAAGGAGAGTGTGCATTGAGTACATCTGTCGGGCGTCTTGCTGAGCGCTGTGTTGAAGATTGGTTGGAGGCAGAGGGCTGGTCGTGCTTTGAACGAAATATGCGCGTACCTGGTGGAGAAATCGATCGTCTGTTTGTGCGTGAGCGGGGCTCTTCCGGACTGCGTGTTGACCTTTGCGTGGCAGAAGTCAAAGCAACTCGCCTTAAGAAGAAATCCGATCTCGGCAATCTCTTCTCCTCCTCAAAAATGCGTGCCTTGATTCGTCCTGCGCAGTTGCGCGTGCTTTGGCGCTCTGCCGCCCTTTATGAGCGACGGCTGCAATCTTTAACACGTTCGCCTGTGCGAACTTACGTGCGTTACTTTTTGGTGGTCTATGGCAAGGAAAATTATTTGCACGAGTTGCGAATGCAAGTGCGCGCTACCGACCATGGTTTTCCCGTGCGGCTGTGTCGGGTGTCTCATGAGTATTTGATTTTGGCCTGGTCGCCTGAGCTTGCCATTGAGGCTTTCTGAAAAATCAGGATGACGTTTTCGCCGAAATGGCAAGTCTCCTGACATGACAGTCGAATTTGATTTGATCACAATTTCGCATACTGTTGATTGCGGAGGGACACATCATGCGGATTTCATTTCGTTACGCAGCTCTCGCGCTTGCTCTTCAGTTTGTAGTTTTGGGATCTCCAGCAAGAGCGGCCGAGCGCAACTCTGCTCCCGAAATGTGTGCCAATGTGCAGAACAGCGACTATCGCATGTTCTGTACCTCGAACCGTGCGGGTGATGTTGGTCTGTGTGCTCAAATCTCCGACCCGGCTTGGAATCGCCTGTGCACACAAAGTGCATCCCATGATCTCACCGCATGTGAGAAGGTTGGTGACGAAAACCTGATGAACTACTGCTTTGCTTTAAAGCAGAAAACTTCGGTGGCTTGCTTCGAAATTCAAGATTACGATCTTGAGTTTCTCTGCTACGCACACGTCCAGAACAATGATCGTTTCTGCTCTGACGTTCGCGATCCTCAGCTCAACGAGCTCTGCCACGGCTTGCACGTCCCTTCCCGCATGCCGCCTCGCGCTCCGCGCGGTTAAACGCAGTCTCTCGGCCGCCACTTAAGCTTTAACGTACACCAAAAAGCCCCGCACAAAGCGGGGCTTTTTGGTTGGCAAAGCTTTTTGGCTCGGCTTGGCTTAGTGGGCGTGGCCTTCGATAAAGCGCTCGGCTTCAAGAGCAGCTTGGCAGCCACGTCCCGCGGAGGTGATCGCCTGACGGAACTTGTTGTCTTCTACGTCACCGGCTGCAAAGATTCCGGCCACACTGGTGGCTGTGCTGCCTGGCTTGCAGAGCACATAGCCTTGAGGATCGAGGTCAATCACTCCACGCAGAAATTCAGTGTTCGGGTTGTGACCGATCGCCATGAACAAGCCGTCAACCTTGAGCTGGGAGGTCTCGCCGTTGCTGTTTTTCATAACGATGCCGGTCAGGCCACTGCTGTCTGACAAGGTGTCGACTACTTCCGTGTTCCAGATAATCTTGATTTTCGGGTTGTTGAAAACTTTTTCCTGCATTGCCTTGCTTGCGCGGAATTTGTCGCGACGATGGATTAGGGTCACGCTGGAAGCGAGCTTTGCAAGGTAGTGTGCTTCTTCCATGGCGCTGTCACCACCACCCACCACTGCAACAACCTTGTTGCGGTAGAAGAAGCCATCGCAGACCGCACAGGTCGACAAGCCATAGCCCATGAGTTTGTCTTTGTTGGGAAGAGGCAGCGTGATTGCGCTTGCTCCAGTTGCAACGATGACAGTCTTGGTTTCGATGTTGCCGTTGTCGGTTTCGAGACGGAAACCGCCTGCAATCTTCTCAATCTTGCTTACAGTTCCGTGTGTGATGCGGGTACCATATTTCTCCGCCTGGGCACGCATGTCTTGCATAAGCTTGTTGCCGTCGACACCTTCAGGAGTACCCGGCCAGTTTTCAACGATGCTTGTGGTGGTCAGCTGACCTCCGGGCTGGAGACCGGCAATCAGGATTGGATTCAGCGCAGCGCGGGAAGTATAGATACCAGCCGTGAGCCCGGCTGGGCCTGAGCCAATGATGACAACATTTTCCATTGTGTGTTCCTTTGTTTTATTTCTTGGAGCCGATGACTTCAGCCAAGCGAGCTTCACTCGACGCTGAGATGTCGGCGTGTAGACTACTGCCATGCGCATCGATCGTTACGAGGGCTGGGAAATCAACAACCTCAAGTTCCCAAATGGCTTCTGGTGAGCCGAATTCTTCGAGCATCGAAACGCCGCGGACTTTCTTCACTGTTTCGGCAAGTACCTGGGCTGCCCCACCAACCGCGTGAAGATAGACACAGCCGAAGTCTTTACAGGCTTTGAGTGTTTTCGCACCCATACCGCCCTTGCCGATCACTGCGCGGAGTCCGTATTTTTCGATAACCGTAGCCTGATAAGGCTCTTCGCGCGAGCTGGTGGTGGGGCCAGCTGCGCGCACGCTCCACTCGCCATTTTCAGTTTTCACAACCACAGGGCCACAATGGTAAATGGCGGAGCCGCGGATATCCACAGGAATGCTTTTGCCTTCGTAGAGGTGTTTGTGCACGGCATCACGGCCTGTGTAAAGAACACCGCTAAGAAGAACCATATCGCCCACTTTTAGTGAACGCACCTGCTCTTCAGAGATGGGGAGCGTGAGTTTAATTTCTCTCATTTGTAGATCCACTCCTTGATGGTGCCATCAGAGCTGGCTTTCAAGCCCTGCCGACGGAATGCCCAGCACATGTACGACACAGAGACGAAGTAGCTCGCAGGCAAGCGATTCAGGGAAGCAATCTTCACTCCGAGGAGTGTGGTGTTGCCACCGAAGCCCATAGGGCCAATGCCCAAGGAGTTGGCCTCTTGCAGAATACGTTGCTCAAGTTCAGCAAGGCGAGGATCTGTGTTGGTGTCTTCCATGGTGCGCAGGAATAATTTCTTTGAATACGAAAACCCAGTGCTGCGGTCGCCACCGATAACAACACCGAGAATGCCAGGGCCGCAGCCCTTGCCTTGTGCTTGATACACAGCATCGAGCACAACCTTGCGGACGCCGTCGAGATCTCGCCCTGCGCCCAGACGGCTGTCGGGCAGACTGTATTGTGCTCCTACGTTTTCGCATCCGCCGCCCTTGAGTGCGAGGCGAATGTCGAGTTCCTCGGAGCGGTGCTGTTCGAAATAGATTGTCGGGGTTCCCGGGCCAAGGTTGTTGCCCGAGTTCTGACCGGTGATGCTGTCCACGGAATTTTGCCGCAGGTAGCCGAGCTCAGTGGCCTTGGCGACAGCAGCTTCACACACCTCCGAGAAGGTGATTTGGTCGTATCCCACTGGGGTTTTCACAAAGAACAAAATGCTGCCTGTATCTTGGCACAAAGGTTGGCTCACGCCACAGGCGATGTCGATGTTGCGTTGAATGACCTTCATTGCGTATTCGCCAGCCGTACCGGACTTTTCTTTCTCCAAGGCCGTTGTCACAGAATTACGAACATCCGGTGGAAGATTTGTGCTCGTGACTCGAATGAGTTCGACGAGAGTTTCGAAGAGTTTGGTGTGTGTGGTCGGAACTGGCGGAGGCGTTTTCAGGGGGGCCTTGGGATTTGTCGCCATCTTCGGTACCTTCATAACAAATTGGAAAACAAAAACACGAAGGTGATATTCATGCACTCACCCGGGCTCACATTAATCAGAAATTTTTCTTTGTCCATGCTCGCCATCTTGCCTTGCGCTGCCTCAGAGGCCTTTGCGAAAGGTCGTGCTGAATTTCCGGGATTGCAAAGATTGACCGCAAATGGAGCAACAGTGACGGCGATGGCCGTCAATCTTCGCACGGGCGAGGTTCTCGGTGAATTGAATCCAGATAGCCGCATGACACCAGCGTCGGTCTCGAAAGTTATTCTCGCAGGCGCGGCTTTGGAGCGGTTTGGAAGCGAACATACGTTCGAGACCCGCTTTTATGCGACTGGCCCCGTCAAAAATGGCGTGCTGAAGGGAGATCTGGTTTTCGAGGGTGCTGGAGACCCGTCGCTAACCAATGAAAAGCTGTGGTTCCTGACCACCGATGTGGCCCGTGCTGGAATCCGCAAGGTCGAGGGGCAGCTCGTAGTCAACACCTCAAAATTCGGCGCAATTGTTCCAGACCTCGATCGCAAACTGGCCGCACGTCGTAGCCGTCATGCCTACGACAGTCCATTGTCTGCGGCAGCTGTGAACTTCAGTGTCATGGGCGTTGTTGTGAGCCCCGGCTCATCAGCAGGCGAGAGTGCTCATCTAGCACTTGAACCGTACATGCTCGAAACGACCCGTATCCAGGGCAGCGTTAAAACGAACCCAGGCGAAATGTCGCGGGTTGCTGTGACCCGGACTCGCAATGGCTCACAAGATGTCTTCACGGCGAGTGGCTCGATTGGTCAGCAGTCTTTCCCGGCACGCGTGTACCGCTCGGTTTCCGACCCAGATGAGTACGCCGGTGCGGTTCTGAAAGCTTTCATGGAGCGCGAAGGCATCACATTTACCCGTGGAGTACGTGTCGAAAAAGTGGCCCGTAAGGACATGGGTCGGCCGCTTGCGAGTGTTGAGGGTTTTCCTCTGGGCTGGCAGCTGCTTGGACTTTTCAAAGTCAGCAACAATTTCATTGGAGACATGCTGACCATCCAGCTCGATCTCAACGAAACCAAGACTTCCGGAGCGACCCTCGAGGGAGGGGCAGTGCAGCTTGAATCTTATATGAAAGAGACTCTGGCGAAGACCCAGGCACCCTATAAATCGAGCCCTATCGGGTTGGCGTTGGATTCAGGTTCGGGTCTCACTCACGACAATCGCCTGTCTGCCCGAGATGTGGTTGCTGTCTTGCATAAAATGTATTCGAACACCCGCGAGTTCCCTCCCTTTTTGAATGCGCTGCCTGTTCCGGGAGCTGAAGGGACTGTGCGGAAACGCTTTCAAACGGAGCAAACGCGTCATCTCCGCGAGAGATTGCGGGCAAAAACTGGAACATTGAGTGAACCTCACGATGCAATTGGACTTGCGGGCTACAGTCGCCTAAAAGATGGAGACTGGGTTGCTTTTTGTGCAATCGTGAATGGAACTCCCAAACGTCCCAGTGTAGGTATTGAGCTGGCTCGGGAGACCATCGACGAAGACCTTGGTCTGCTACTTCCTCCGGAGATGTGAATGGAAAAGAAACAAAAGGGAACTTTTACTCTCAGGCGCCTTTTCCCTGCTTTGAGTGAAGAGGAGATCGCCAAGATTCAAGAGAGTTCCTCGGTCATCCGGTTGCGGCGCGGTCAGAATCTTTTCATTTCTGGCGACAGTCCGCGCTCTATTTATGGGGTTGCGAATGGCTGTCTGAAGATCGTCCGTGAGAGCGCTGAAGGTGAGAGTGTCATTACTCGAGTGGTACGCCCGGGGCACATTGTCGGTATTCGTGAGGTTTTTGGCGAATTCAAGTATTCGCGCACGAGTGTGGCACTGAAGGATAGTGAAGTTTTTTCTATCGACGCAAACGCTGTGATGGATCTCATCACACGCAGCCCGGCTGTTTCTTTGCAGTTCATGAAGATCTTCTGCAACGAACTCGCGCGTCTTGAAAAGCGCATCGAAAACGACCTCTACAAGCCAGCGAAAAGTCGTGTTGCCGCGGTTATCCATGAGCTTTATACGCTTTTTGCTGATGACGGCCAGACGACCTTTGAACCTCCGCTCAACCGGCGTGATATTGCCGAGCTTGCAGATGTAACACCCGAGACGGTGAGTCGTGCAATTGCTGATCTCAAACAGGCGGGTGTGCTCGAAACCCAGGGAGCAGTTTTTCATATTCTCGATGCCGAGGAACTCCTGAACGAAGCTGAAGACAGGTAATTGTGGCAACGCTTTTGTGGTTGCTCTCCGAAAGGTTTGAGGTTGATGTCACACGCTGTTCCGTCTGAGCTGCTTAAGTGCGAATCTGTTGAACTGCGAGTCGGCTATCGCTCGCTCATTCGTAAGTTTTCGCTTGCTCTCAGTGGCGGAGAGAGTGCTGCCGTGGTTGGACCGAACGGCCTCGGAAAAACCACACTGCTGCGTGCGCTCTGTGGAGTGAGTCGACCTTATCGTGGCCAGGTCTTTTTAAGTGGAGCGATGCTCTGGCCTGATAAAGCCCCTGCCGTGACAACCGATGTTTGTTTCCTTGCAAGTCAGCCAGCTCTATTTGCTGAACACTCGGTGATGAGCAATCTGGAATTTTATTTGCGTTCCTTGGGTCGTGTTTTTGAGCGGGATGCCGTGAAGTTTGCTCTCAAGGAATTCGGCTTGGCAGAAAGTGCGCTACAAACCGCACGTACCCTCTCCACCGGACAAAAACGCCGTCTTACATTATCATTTATCATGCTAGCCAAACCCAAATTACTTTTTCTTGATGAGCCGACCAACGGACTCGATAGCAAGGGCGTTGAATTGTGCCTGACGACGCTTGAGGCACTCCGCGGCGCCGGTTCGGGTATTTTGATTGCAACTCACGATCAAAAGTTAATGGACTGGTGCGGGCGTCAAATAGACCTTAAGGAGTGGGCTCAGTGAGTGCAGCTCAACTTTGGAAAAGAAATTGTTGGCTGGTATTTGAGTATTCTGTGCGCAGTGTTTTTCTGCGCAAGGCATCCTGGACCGGAACGCTCGCATTTGCAGCTTGTCTTGCCATTCTTTTTCCTTTTGCATTCGGCACGGAGCTCATTCAGAAGGCGGAGATCCGACATGGCGCCTTCTGGGCAATAAACGAGTTTGTGGTGGCCCTTTCGGTGGCGCGCTTGTTTACCGTTGAAACTGAAGGCGGGATTCTTGAGTATTTTCTCTCAACTCAGGTGCACCGTTCAGCGCTTCTGTTCGGGAAAATTTTCTTTATTGTTCTTTACCTGCTCTCAATCCAAATACCTCTTCTGTTGATGTGGATCGTCTTTTACAATGTACCTGGCAATGTGCTGGCTTCCTTAAGTACAACTCTTCTGCCGCTGCTCCTGCTGTTCAACCTCGGGACTGGCACTATTGGTGCTCTGCTGGCTTGTGTGACGGCGCGCAGCACGGCACGTGACATTCTCATGCCTCTGTTGTTCTATCCTTTGCAGATGAGCATTCTGCTCGCGGCGGTGAGTTTGGCGACCATGTCCGACCCAGGCATCGTGATGCTTGCAGGGACATCAGATGAGTCATGGTGGACAGTCATGTTGGGAGTACCTGTGTTATTTCTGGCCGTCGGTGTGCTTTTGAGTGATGTCCTTTTTCAAGAGTAAAAAAGAGTTCGAGTTTTGTTTTCTGGGAGAGTTTAAATGGCACAAATGCACCGGGATAAAACATTCTCATTCTGGTCCAAGTTTTTGTATCCAGCTGTCGTGGTGCAGTTGGTCGGCTGGTATTTGGGGCTTTTCTGGATTGGGGCCGATAAAGAACAGGGTGATGTCTTTCGCATCATGTTTGTTCATGTTCCCGTTGCATGGTGTGCGTTCGTGTGGATTCTTGCTGCGGCCGTGTTCGCGATTATCGGTTTTGTGCGCAAGTCGGCGTTTGAGCAGATGGATCAGAACACCCACGCGGCTATTGATTTGGGTACAGTCTTTGGTGCCCTCGCGTTAGCCACGGGCAGTATTTGGGGACGTCCGACATGGGGAGTTTGGTGGGATTGGGATCCTCGCCTTACCACCACTCTGGTTATGTTCCTGATTTGCTGTGCTTATCATGTCCTAAGGAGTTTCACCCCCGACATCCAGGCTCGCCGGAATGCAGGCCAGATTGTTGCTATATTGGCTGCGCTGAATGTGCCGATTGTATACTTCAGTGTGAATATCTGGCGTTCTTTGCACCAGCCTCAGACCTTCGTGAGGAAGGGTGGAAGTGCTTCTCCGGATATCGGCATGGTTCTGCTTGTTAACACGCTTGCCATGTTGCTGTTGTCGTTTGTGATCTTTAAAATTCGCAGGTCCGCTGTTGCCACTGAGGAAACTCTAGAAGCGGCCCGCGAAGGGAGAAGTCAGGCATGAATACCTCGGAATTCGGTAATGTCTCGTGGGTTTATTTTGTGGTTGGAGCCTATGCTTTGGTTGCCGTTGCTCTGCTAGGTTTGGCAATCAATTCGGTGGCGCGCTACCGCAGGGCGCGTCAAGCGCTCAATGACGAAGGGTTTTCTGACGATAAGAGCTGATCTTTGGGAGGTGTCGGGTCCATGAAACTCACACGCGCGCAAGTTATCGCAACATCAATTATTTTTCTGGCACTGGGGTCGATTGTGTACAAGGCGTTTCAGCCTGAGAGTACAGTGACCTTCTTCACGCCTGCTGAAGTGTATGCGGCTCCACAAAAGTTTGTGGACCGAACATTCCGCGTTTCGGGTCTTGTTTTGGCAGGAACCAAAGATTGGGACGGCAATAACAAAATACTGAAATTTCGCATGAGCGACCTCAAGGGCCATGACTTTTCTGTGGTCTATAAAGGTGTACCACCTGACCTTTTCAAGGAAGGCCAGGGAGTTGTTGTTGAGGGTCGTCTGAGCTCTGACGACCTCAAGGCAGACAGCACCATTCAGGCAAATCTTCTGATGGTGAAGCACAGTGAGGTCTACGACACCAAAGAAGACCACTCGAAAATGCGTGAAGCGCGGCTGGTTGATGATATTCTCAAACATGAGAAGAAAAAGACCTACTGAGTTTGACCCATACGAGGTTGATGCTCCTGAATCTGTGAGGCGGTGAACGTGTCGAAAAAAGTCAGATCCTACAAAGGTTTTTTCATTGGTCTGGTTGTTCTTGCGCTCTTCACCGGCCTCATGGTCTACGCTCTGAATCGTGATGCAAATTACGTTCCAAGTCAGCTTGTCGGCCGTCCGGTGCCTGCACTCGCAGCTCAAACAGCACAGGGCGGAAGCTTCAATCTGAAGGATGTGCTCGGAGAGGGCCGATGGATCGTCGTCAACTTCTGGAGCACCACTTGCGTTGTGTGTCGTGTTGAGGCTCCTGAACTCGAAAGGTTTTGGCGAGAGAACGCCTCGAAGCCAGCTCCCGAACCGTTGTTCGTGAGTGTTAATCTGCAAGATGAAATCAACGATATTCTTCGTTATCAGCAGGAATTTGGTTTGAGTTTCCCTGTTGTGGCTGACCGTGACGGCAAAATTTCGCTCGACTTTGGTGTGTACGGGTCTCCCGAAACGTTTTTCATTGATCCTGCGGGCACGGTTCGCCACCGCGTGGCAGGCGAGGTCGATCGCAACACGATTTTAGCTTTCATTGATTGGCTCGAAAAAAATCCAACGCTCACACCCATGCAGGTTCTCGAAGGCTTCGGTCAGGTGCGCGCGCGCTCTGCATCCGGTGGCTGATTGCGCATGAGCCAAGAGCTTCCCAAGTTTACACGCATTAATGAATCATTCGTTTGCCAGCAGTGCGGACACAAGGTCCCGCTGGCTCAGTCGACTTGTCGTGATCACTGCCCCCGCTGCCTGTGGAGCTTGCACGTCGATGTGAATCCGGGCGATCGCAACGCAGGCTGCAACGCACCGCTTCGGCCTTTGTCTTACAGCACAAACAAGAAAAAAGGATTCATGATCCACTACCAGTGCGTGAATTGTGGTATCGAAAAGGTCAACCGTTTTCTTGATTACGACGAGTTCGAATCAGATTCGATGGAAGCACTCCTGAAACTGAGTGGTGTCTCAAATCTCAAAAAAAAGGTGTAGAATGGCGAAACGGCGATGGATTCGAAATCCGCGGATGTGGTGGATTGTCTTTGTGATTGTTGCCACCACGTTCATTTGGCAAGCCTGGCAGCAGATTCCTCGTCTAAGTATTACTCATGAAATGATGGGGCGTATGAACGACCCTTCTGAAGTTCGTCTGATTTTTGTGGGCGATACTGGTACGGGCAGTGCTGCCCAAAAGGCAGTTGCTCAGCAGATGGAAAGCCTTTGCCTCAGTTTGGATCCTGCGGGAGTGTTCCTTCTTGGCGACAACTTCTACCAGACAGGTGTCGAGTCCGTGATGGATCCGCTGTGGGAATCACGTTTTGAAGAAATGTACGTGGGTGAGTGTCTGGAAAAGATTCCATTCTATGCCATTCTCGGCAACCATGATTATCGTGCTTCTCCCGTTGCACAAATAGCCTACACGCGTGAGCGTGGGGGGCGCTGGAGCATGCCAGCCCGTTATTATTCTCTGCGTTTCGGATCGATTCTCGAAATCGGGGCTGTGGATTCCAACTTTCCCGATCGTTGCGGTCTTTCGGCATTTTGCAGTATCGACTGGCTGATGGAAAAATTGCAGAGCTCAACTGCATCTTGGAAAATTCTTGCCGGTCATCACCCGATTTTTTCTGGCGGGAAGTACCGGCGTTTGAAGTGGTTGGCAAATTTTACACTGCCTGACCTTTATTGTCGCAGCGGCGCTTCGGCTTATATCAGTGGACACGATCATGGGCTGCAGCACCTGCACGGAAAGTCCTCACAAGCAAAGTGTGAAATCGATCAGTTTGTCTCGGGTGGTGGCGGAGCAGACCTTTATCCGATTGAACGTATTCCTGATAAAACTCTCTACGCCGAATCAGCGAACGGTGTCATGATTGGCCGTTTCACCGAGCGAGAGCAGCGCTACGAGTTTTTTCCGATTGGAAACGCAGAACCACAATATGTGTGGTCAAAGAAGAGAGAACAGTAAATGCCCGGACGCTTGCTGGACCTGGGAAAGACAAACAACCTTGTCGTTGTCTCCGACGTTCATATGAGAACGCCCGATGACAACCGCGCTGCATTGTTCTGTCGTTTTCTTGATGAACTGCGTGACTGTGACACGCTTGTTTTGTTGGGCGACATCTTTGACTTCATTAATGCGCGGCAGAGCTTTTACCATAAGATGTGGGATCGGGTTTTTGACCGGCTCAAGAGAATCCGTGAGAGTGGAGTTAGGGTTGTGTTTATAGAGGGCAACCACGACTACGGATTCGAGCATAGCCCATGTGCCGAGGTGAGGGAGTGTTTCGACGCGTGCGGTGATTTCATCGCACGCATTCATCATCCGGGTTTTGGCAATATGCTGCTGTTGCACTCTGACGATGTGGTTTGTCCGCCTTCCTACCGCCTGTTTCGCAGCTTGGTTAAATCGTCGCTGTTTCAGCTGTGCATGAGCCCCATCCCTGGAGTAGCGACCTCATTTCTGTTTTCTCGCTATGCCGAGTTGTCGCGCTCCAAGGATGCCTATCGGCGGTTGGAGAGTTCTTTTTTGACCTCTTGCGTTGAGGGGTTTCTTAAAAGTCAGGCCCACACAATGTCCGAAAATCTCAGGCTGTGTGTGTTTGGCCACATTCATGTGCAGCTCGATGATGTGATTAATAACGTCCGTTTTGTAAGTGGTCCGGATTGGTTCTCAGCGCCAAGCGTTTTGACCTTTTCTTCTGAAGGACAATTGAAACGAACTTGGTTGAACGCAGATGCGGCGGTTCCAGAGCGTTTTCTTTTTGCATCTAGCAAGTCTCAACTAGGTGAAGCACAGGCATGATTGTTGTTGTGGGACGAGGGATTTTAGGCTTGAGTGTGGCAGAGTTTCTGTCACGTGACCCGCATGTCGCAATTCGTGTCCTCGCTTCATCTCAACGAGATTCCGCTTCTCAAGCGGCTGCCGCAAACCTTGCAACCAAGGCGCAAGTTTTTGCCAGGGATCCTCACTTTGAACTCAAGCTTTCCGGAAAGCGCATCTACCGGCGTTGGTTGCAGCAACTCTGCTCAGAGAGCACCCAGTATCGGAATATTGCTCTCAACACTGTCTATGTGGAAGGCCTGGGGCGCGATATGTTTTCAAGCCCGGAGCTCGCAGAAAAGCAGTGGAGACGTGTAGCACAAGTGCCCGAGGAAATCGCTCAGCGCGGTCTTCAGGCGCAGGCCTTGCTTCGACCACAAACAGACACCATTGAATATGGTAGCGAGGCTTGGGTTGATGCTGAGTTTCTTCTCCGCTTGCTTGAAGATGTGTGTCGGGCGCGCGGTGTCGAGTTTTGTGAGTGTGATGTCTTACAAGTCACCGACTTTGAGGCTCATAGTGCTGGCGCGCAAGCCATTGTTATTTGCGCTGGCAGCGAAACACTGCGACTTCTCGAAGCATGGCAGTTGAACCAGCTTCCCGAGGCATTTCGGAAAAGTCGGCGATGGTCGTATGGTGCGACGCTGTCTTTCGAGGCTCCGAGGTTGCAGTTTCCCACCGGTGTTTCTCTTTTCGAGTGGGTGAGTCATGCAGCGCTCGAAAAACTTACTTTTAGTGGTGCATCCGGACGTTATTTTTGTTCGTCGGTGTCGGTGTCGTGCCCCAACTCACCGGATGCCAACAAACCCGGAGAACCCGATTTCGAGAAGTTGAAGCAGCAGCAAATTGTAATGAAGGACGCGCTAGATAAGTTTTTTGGCCTCAAGCTCGTCGACCTGAACCACTCTTGGCGCTGGGGGACAAGATTGGGATTTGGTCACAAAGAGTTGGTGGTTGAAGCTGTTCCGCATCACTTTTCTTTCCTGGCAGGACCCGTTGTGGTTGCATCCGGAGCACACAAAAGTGGATTTCTCTTTGCTCCTTTGATTGGTTCACTCGTGCGGCAAAAGTTGCAGGCCTGAGCTGTAGCGAACTGTTTTAGAATAAAGCAGGTGTTTATCCTTCAGCGGGAGGTTTGGCCATGCGCAGCGCTCTGCGTTCCCTTTTTGTTGTCGCTTTCTCTCTGGCTTCAGGCCATGCCTTAGCTCAGGACGGGCAGACCGGTGGTGCGCTTGATGCTGCTCCTGCGTCTCAAAGCGATGTTCCTGCTGCGGGCTCTACGGGCGATCAAAGCGTTGGTAGCTCAAGCGGCGGGTTTATGGGGTTCGGAGAAAAGAAGCTGCAACGGATGAAAAGCGTTCCACTGCCCACGGCGCGCTCTTCTCGACCTCTGTTTGCATCGGCGCAAACCGCTGGAGTAAGAGAGGTTAATCCTTCTTTTCCGATGCGTAGAAGCAAGCCTAACGTTGGTGAACTGAGTACCGATTTTCCAGCGCGGATGATTTATCTCAACGGTAGAAACATTAGCTCAGTGCGGGAACAGCAACTTGAGGGTGTCAATGTGCGTATTGATGCCAATGGCAACCTTCACATTTCTGCGCCTCACTACGAGGTGCAAGAGTCCACTCATTATCGTCCACTGTTGCCTCGCGACGTTCCGCGTGTGAGCAAGCCCGCGCCACAAAACGACGAGCCCTTGCTTTCTCGTGGAGAGCGTTTCAGTAAGTCGCCTGCAGGTGGCGAGGGCTCCAACTTGACCTCCCCGGGTGCAGTTCCTCCGGTTGAAGTCGATGAGGATGCAGAGTCTGGTACGGCAGCGCCTGCGGCACCCGCTAAGTCTGCTTCACCGTCCACCAATAGCACTGGTGCAGATGCACAAAAGCTTTGATTGGAGCTGTTTTTTTGATACCACCCCAGGAGCGCAAATGCGCATTTCTTGGGGGTAGAACAGTGAAGCCTGAATCCAGAACACAACTCAGCGAATCCAATCTCAATGCTCTGCGTAAAAGGCGCAGGGATCTTTTGAGTCGTCTGGGGCAGGGCATCGCAGTCTTACCTGCGGCAAAACCCAACAGTGGCCCGGCCGGTGATCGCGCAACGTATCGTCAGGACAGCGATTTTCTTTACTTGACCGGTTGTCCTGAGCCGCACGCGCTTGCCGTTTTCATACCGCAGCATCCGGAGTTCCAAACAGTTTTGTTTGTCCGTGAGCGTGATGCCTTCACCGAACTGTGGAACGGTCCAATGATGGGCACGCAAGAGGCTGCTGAAGTTCTCGGTTTCGACAAAGTTTTTCCGATCTCGGATTTTGAGAAAAAGTTACCCGAGTGGTTGGTCCATGCCGACACTATCTATTGGGACTCATCCCCCGAGCAGGAATTTTTCGAGCAACTTAGGCCGTTGTTGCAGGGAAGTCGTCTGCGCCGCAACGGCGGGGAAATTTTCAACGTTCGTGATCTCATTCACGAGCAGCGTCTCTTCAAAGACGAATTCGAAATTGCTGCGCTGCGCAAAGCAAATGCCATTGCTTCTGCCGCGCATGAGGCTGCGATGCGTTTCGCGCGCCCCGGTGTAACCGAATATCAAGTTCAGGCTGTGCTTGAAGCTTCGATGCGTGGAGTCGGTTCATCGCAGTTGGGATATCCGAGTATTGTAGCGGGTGGGGCTAATGCCTGCTGTTTGCACTATAACACCAACACCTGCGGCATAAATGCCGATGAGCTGCTTCTCATTGATGCTGGTTGTGAATGGAACTACTACACGGCCGATGTAACCCGCACCTTTCCCGTTTCGGGGCGTTTCAGCTGCGAGCAGCGGGCTTTGTACGATCTCGTTCTCAGTGCTCAACTGCAGTCGATCGCGGCCATACGTCCGGGCATCAAACTCACTGATCTGAACGACCTCGCAGGACGTGTTCTTGCACAAGGACTCATCGACCTTGGTGTAATCCGCGCTTCTCTTGATGAAGTACTCGCAAAAAAAATGCACAAAGAGTTTTTTCCCCATGGACTTGGACATTGGCTTGGAATGGACGTTCACGACGTAGGCCGTTACCGCATAAAGAACGTCGAGCGTTCACTTGAGCCAGGCATGTGTCTCACCATCGAGCCTGGGATCTACGTTCAGCCAGGCATGTCAGGTGTGGATAAGCGTTGGCACGGAATCGGAATTCGTATCGAAGACAACATTCTTGTAACGGAAAGCGGCAGTGAAAATTTCACTCCGTGTGTGAAATCCACTGCCGATGTTGAGTCGATGGTGGGCAGCATGCCCGACTCTGTGCGCGAGTTCTTCTTGGGACGTTAAGCTAGGAATGCTTTGCAAGTTTCCATGCAGTCTTTGCAAGCTTCGAAGCACTCTTTGCACTCTGCGTGGTGACCAACATGTGGTTCACATGATTTCATGCACTTTTCGCATGCAGCGATACAAGCTTTAGCCTGTACCGCGCAGAGTTCAGAGCTGAGACCAGCGAGGCGGCTGAGAGCATCCGACATTGCTGCCACTTCCAGTGCCGACTGCGCACATTCGACCATGCTTTTCTGACCTTTTGAAATCAACGTAAAGCAGTGTCCAACGCACATCTGAGCAACATGATTGCAATGCGCCGCAGAGTGATTCAATTCAGCGAACGTCGGCTTGCCACCCTTCTTTTCTGCTTTTTTTTCTTTCTCGGCCGCCGTGTGGTGATGATGCTTCTTGGATGTGTCCTGGCCTTTCTTTTCTGCTGCCATTGCGACAGAATTTTTAGCCATCAGCAATGCACCCGTGCTAGCTGCAAGAATTTTGAGTGTGTCGCGACGTTCCATGTGTTCCTCCCTGAACTGGGTGTGAGCTAAAATAATTGAGAGGGTTACATCATGCCAGAGAAATCGAGCTCTAGGAAACCTCTGTTGGTTTTGGGGGGAGGCTATGTTGGTAAAGCGCTCAGTGCGGCTCGCTCAGTTACGTTGGATGTTGTTCTGACCAGTCGCTCCGGCCAGCGTGGTGCCGTGGGAGACGCCCAGTCGCCCGAACTTTTCGACCTCTCGCGGCGCGAGACCTGGGACTTGGTCGCGGCCTATGATCACATTCTCTGGACCTTCCCCGCGGCAACAAGCCATGCCGACGTTCGCATTGCGATCACATTTTTTGAGGAAATGAAACTGGCACAAAAAAAGGTCATGGTGCTGGGGAGCACCTCCTGCTTTATTCACAAAATGCCGGGTGAACTTGTCGATGAAAGTTTCCCTCTCGATCTGACACAGCCGCGCGTGATTGCTGAAGAGCAGCTGCGGCAGCGCTCTGCATTGATTTTATGTCTGGCAGGAATTTATGGAGCCGGCCGCGATCCGGCAGATTGGTTGAGGCGTGGCCTGGTGAAGAATGGGGAGTCATTCATCAACCTTATTCATGTGAACGACATCATTAAAATCATCGAGCATTGGCGATTTTCTGAGGAGAACTTTGCAGGCAAACGTATTGTTGCCTCGGATGGTCGACACAGACGTTGGCATGAAGTTTTCGAACAGATGTGTTCTGTCGGCCTATTGAACGCAACGGCGAGGCCGTTCGAACAGTCACTTGTACAAAGTGCAACCTCGAAGAGAGTGAACAATACTGTATTGAGGGAGAAACTTTATGCAGGGCCGTTCCACCGCTATCCGGAAGATGGGCTGTGAAAAGGGTTGGTCGATTTTAGAGCCGAGGCTTAATTGAAGATGGAATCGAACACGCCGCGTTTGTTCCAGGCCTCAAAAACTTCACCTCCGGGGAGATAATCAGCACTTGGGGCATCACTCTCTATGAGGCTGGAGATCCACTCCGTGGAGAAAAGTTCAATGGCCTGGGCATTGTGACGGTGCGAAAGCCCGCAATACAAATAGCACATTGCATCAGAAGTCTTGCCCTCGAAATCGCAATGGCTTGCTGACTTGAGGCGGAAACCTTGAGTTGTAAACCGGCCGGATTTTAGGAGGGGGAAGATGCTGCCTTCAGCATTGCAGCGGCTTGGTTTGGCTAGGATGGTGAAATAGGGAACGTCAAGACGTTGGCCGAGTTGCTGCTCTGGATTCTCACCGACAACTGGGTCGAGTAGCAGGACGCCGCGCAGCTTCAGATGCTCGGACTGAAGCAGTCCTGCAACCCTGCTCAAGAAGCGAGCACCGGCTGAAAAGCCAGCAAGCACGAGCTTTTCAGGCAGTGGCTCACCCTGCGGATTGGCTGTCTTTTTGGCGATAGCGCGCGCAAAAACTTCAGGGAACTGCGGGTTAAAAAAGTGTTCGTCGGTAAGGTCAGGTAGCAGAACCTCAAGATTCCGTTGTGTCAGAGTGCGGGCGAGAGCCATCATGTTGCTGGCATGGCGCATCATCCCGTGCTGCAGGATAACCAGCGCACGCGGTGGGCTAGCGCTTTTCTTGGGTGTGAGCCAGGTGAGCTGAAGATTCGTTCCGTCTTCAAGGGGCAAAGTGTCGCTCAGTTTAGAGGCGTTGAAAGCTTGTGCAGGACGCGCGCAGGGAACAGCAACAACTAGAGCCAGCAACAACAACTTTGCGATCAATTTCATGGGCTCCTCATGAAGCAATGTCGTTAATGTTTTGGGACGTTCCTTTTTGATCAAAATGCGAAAATGAAAAAATGTCAAAGCATAGGTGTTAAATGAAAGTTTTTTTGAGGTAAGATGATGCAAGTTAAGGTGTTTACTTGCTCCACAACGCCTTGAGTCGCTCTTTCAGACGCATCTCCATGCCTTCATCTGAAGGAGTGTAAGCCGCACCCATTTGCTGTCTGAGTGATTCGACTTGTTCCGGCAGATACTGCTCGCGTACAAAGCTGCCTGGATAATTGTGAGGGTATCGGTATTTTTCGTGCCCTTTCAGCACCAAGTGCGCGGGCGGTGCGACGTGCGAACTTATGTGAGATTTTTCATTCCACCAGCGGTCAACAGATTCAAGTGCCATAAGCAATCGGTTGCTTTTTACAGTGGAAGACAGATAGCAGACAGCCTGTGCTAAGGCATAGCGACCTTCTGGTAACCCTACTTTTTCGAATGCAGCATAACAGTCTACTGCAACGCGAAGTGCTGTGGGGTCGGCGTTACCCACGTCTTCACTAGCGAAAATGATACAGCGACGGAGCAGGAAAAGCGGATCTTCACCAGATGCCAAAGCAGCGTGCGCATAAAAAAGAGCTGCATCGGGGTCGGAGCCGCGCATGCTTTTGATCATCGCACTTGCATAATCATAGTGTGACTTTGCCGTCCAGGCGCGCAGCTGGCCCGCAACCAGATCTTTCTCTGCCTCGGCGTCGTGAGCGTTGACCAAACTCTCAAGTAGATTCAGTCCAAGACGCACATCACCATCACAACGCTTCGCAATGCATGGGATCCACTCTGAGGTCAGCCGTTCAAGTTTGTCGGCACTCAGGCTGGTGTGCTCTTCTGGCGTCTCCAGATATGCTTTTAGAGCTCGGGAAAAGAGGCTTTCCAACTCCTCGGATTTTGGAGCATGCACCCGCACTGTGCGGATGCGGCTCAGCAAAGCCGGGCTCAGCAGACCTGCGGGATTTTCAGTGGTCGCGGCGAGCAGCCACGCTGAGCCCGATTCAAGGGGAGGCAGCAGAACATCCTGCTGTGGTCGCGTCAGGCGGTGAATTTCGTCGATGAACAGAAGGCCGCCGCCTTGGAGGGAGTCGATCGCTTTTTTGATTTCACTCATTCCGTCCCGCACGGCTGAGAGCTGACGGAAGGGGACGTGCGGTTGGGATTCAGCGAGCAGCAGCGCGAGCGTGGTTTTGCCGCAGCCAGGCGAGCCCCAAAAAACCAGGTGTGCGCGGCGGCCGGCCTTCCATGCCCTGAGATCATTGTCCCAAAGGCGCCGGGCGTGTCCGACCAACGTTGATTGCAGTGTCGCAAGCGACGGACGGAGAGAGTCGGCCCATGGCCTGCTGTGACACTCCAACACCAATCAACCCCTTCGCACTTTTTCTGGAATTCAATTCATTGTTTCTCAGATGCCATGAGTGCTTTGCAGCCGCAAGGCAGTTGCAGGCGGCGAACTGTTATGAGTGACGTTATTTTAAGCAAAAGCAATCTAAAGAGACGATGAATCTTACACGTTAGTAAGATTTT
>JBILKQ010000001.1:0-59341 GCA_044376655.1 Silvanigrellaceae bacterium | reverse complement strand
CGTTTGCTTGGTAAAACCGCGCGTCCGTTACAAAAATCTCCAAGCATCGCTGCCCGAATCCCTTTGTCGCTTCGCACGGCTCTTCCCGCACTCTGTGACTTCTCTCTTCTCTTTTCAAAGAACACCGCATTTCTGCGTGAGGGCCGTGTTTAGCCATGTGAGGTGGAGGTGTCAAGACCAGTTTCCAATTTTTTTCACAGCTCAAGAAGTGCAATGTTTTTCGCCATTTTCAATTGAATATTTTCCCTATTTGAGTTAATCGGGGGTATTGAAGTTCCTTATACCATTCCTTTTTTGCGCTCTGGAGGACTTCGTGGATATCGATTTTTCATCCAAGATAAAAATGCGCGGCCTGACTTTCGACGATGTTTTATTGATTCCTGACGCCTCTGAGATTCTCCCCTCTGAGGTAAAACTTACAACACAGCTCGCACCAGGATTTGAACTTTCACTTCCTCTTTTGTCTGCGGCAATGGACACCGTGACGGAATCAATGCTCGCCGCTCAACTCGCACGCCTTGGCGGCATTGGGATCGTTCACAAGAATATGCCCCCTGCAGATCAGGCCGCACACGTGAGTGCCGTCAAGAGAAGCGAAGCAGGGATCGTCAGCGAACCACATTCTCTTCCTGAAAACTGCACCGTTATGGACGCCAAACGGTTGATGGTTGAAAAGCAGATCTCTGGCCTACCAATCCTGAGTGGCTCGCGTCTTATGGGACTATTGACTTCTCGTGACCTCAGAAGTGCTCGGAGTGACCAACAGACCGTAAGCGAACTTATGACGCCGCTTAATCGTCTCGTTGTCATGCGGGTCCCGCATCGTGTTGAACAGGTCACCGAAATGCTCGCAACAGAAGCGACGCGCCTGATGCACCAGCACCGGATCGAGAAGCTGCCACTCGTAGACGAACAGGGAGAGCTGCAAGGCCTTATGACTCTGCGGGACCTACGCAACCGTCGCGAATATCCCTCTGCAACCAAAGATTCACGCGGCCGCCTGAGGGTTGGTGCAGCTGTTGGTGTGAGCGCATTCGAAATCGAAGAGCGCGTTCCAGCCTTGATTGCAGCTGGAGTGGATTTGATTGTTGTTGATACCGCCCACGGCCACAGCAGGGGCGTTATTGATGCTGTTCGCGCGATAAAGCAGAGATGCGGTTCGGCTGTAACCCTCATTGCGGGTAACATTGCCACTGGTGAGGCCGCGCTGGCGCTTGCGGCAGCGGGTGTAGACGCTGTTAAGGTGGGAATTGGACCTGGATCCATATGCACCACACGAGTTGTGGCTGGAGTGGGCGTGCCACAAGTCTCTGCCGTTATGAATGTTGCAGCCGCACTACAAGGAACACAGATTAAAATCATTGCAGACGGTGGTCTGCGCTACAGCGGAGATGTTTGTAAGGCCATTGCTGCAGGGGCTCATGCCGTTATGGTTGGAAGCCTCTTTGCTGGAACCGACGAGGCACCGGGCGACAGAACTCTCTATCAAGGCAAGGTCTTCAAAAAGTACCGTGGCATGGGTTCAATCGGCGCGATGAAATTGGGCTCCAAAGATCGCTATTTTCAAGGAACAATTACTGATAAAAAACTTGTTCCAGAGGGAATCGAGGGACAAGTTCCCTATAAGGGCCCACTTGCTGATGTCGTTCACCAACTCACGGGCGGGCTGCGGGCGGGGATGGGATATGTCGGCGCTGCATCCATTGATGAGCTGAGATCGAAGTCGCGATTTGTTGAGATCACGGGAGCAGGGCTTCGCGAGAGCCATGTGCACAATGTGCAAATCACAGAGGAAGCTCCAAACTATTCAACCCGTCCTTTTTGAAGCTTGGCCTTTCTAGGGTCTGTATCCTTAGCCATCTGTTTCACCCTTTCTCTTGGAGAACTGCAATGATTCTGATCGTTGATTTCGGCTCCCAATACACGGAAGTTCTTCACCGGGTCGTGCGTGAAACGGGCGTTAAGGTTCAGGTCATACTCCCGCAAAACGTCTACAACACGAAAACCCTCACCCACTCGGAAATCCGTGGAATCATTCTTTCGGGAGGTCCGCACAGCGTCTACGAGACCAACGCCCCGACACTCGACAAAAGTCTTCTCGATGGACGCATTCCTGTTCTGGGAATCTGTTACGGAATGCAACTGATGGCACATTTGCTGGGTGGCAACGTTACAAGAGGAAATCAAGCCGAATACGGTTCAGCAAGATTAAAACTTCTCAAGAGTAGCTGGGAACTGCTTCCTCATGAATATTTGCAAGAACAGGTTTGGATGAGTCATGGTGACCACGTTGACAATCTTCCCGAAGGCTTTGAGTGCGTTGCGACGAGCTCCGATAACCTCAACGCGGTGATCGCACACACTGCAAAGAAATTGATTGGACTTCAATTTCATCCCGAGGTTGTACACACTGCAAACGGTCAAAATCTCATCCGTCATTTCGTTTTCAAAATCTGTGAAAGTGAAGTGGAACAAAAACAGTTCTCATACAAAACACAAGCAATCGAATTGCTTGACAAACAAATCGCATCGCTTGACGAGGATTGTGATGTCATCTGCGCGCTGAGTGGTGGAGTCGATTCAACCGTCGCGGCAACCCTGGTTTCTGAGCGCATTGGAAAGCGTCTTCATTGCGTTTTTGTCGACACGGGACTACTGCGCAAAAATGAATTCAACACAACTCTCAACCTCTATAAAGAAAAACTCCACCTGAACGTCCACGCTGTGAACTCAGCAGAGGTCTTTCTGCATCGACTTCAAGGCATCACTGACCCCGAGGCAAAACGAAAGATTATTGGCAAAACATTCATCGATGTTTTTGAGGCGGAGAGTAAGAAATTTACCCGCTGCAAGGCACTCGTGCAGGGAACTATCGCAAGTGATGTCATAGAATCGTCTCACTCCTCGGCCCATACACAGGTCATAAAAAGCCATCATAATGTGGGTGGTTTGCCGGAGAAGATGAACATGAGTCTCGTTGAGCCGCTGCGCCATCTTTTCAAAGATGAAGTGCGCGCGCTCGGTCGAGAGTTGGGAATCCCAGAGGACTTTATCCGCCGCCACCCATTCCCTGGTCCAGGCCTGGCTCTGCGTGTGTTGGGAGACATCACTCCCGAGCGATTGACTCTCTTGCGTGAAGTCGATGCCATTCTGATCGATCAACTCAATCGCGATGGGCTTTATGATTCTGTGTGGCAGGCGTTCGCCGTCTTGCTTCCTGTCAAATCGGTTGGTGTCAAAGGAGATGGGCGAAGTTACGACTCTGTCGTCGCCCTGCGTTGCGTTGGATCAAGGGATGGAATGACCGCCGATTGGTCAAAACTTCCAATGGAATTCCTAGCTACCGTTTCTCGGCGAATCACAAATGAAGTTAGTGGGATAAGTCGAGTCGTTTACGACATCACCTCCAAGCCACCCGCAACCATCGAGTGGGAATAAGTCCGCCAATTTGTCGGCAAAAGCTCAAGCATTGGCTTGAGCTAAACTGTGCTTTCGGTTAGTTTCGCGTCGCTTTGAATCGTTTTCGTTCAATCATCAAGGAGCGCGCCGTGGACTACAAAGTAAAAGATATAGCCCTTGCCACTCAGGGCCGTCGTGAAATCGAAATTGCCGAAAAAGACATGCCCGGCCTGATGATCTTGAGAGAAAAATACGGCAAGACCAAGCCTCTCAAAGGCGCTCGAATCGCCGGCTGTCTGCACATGACGGTTCAAACTGCGGTTCTCATTGAAACTCTTATTGATCTCGGCGCAGAAGTTCGCTGGTCGAGCTGCAACATCTTCTCGACCCAGGACACAGCTGCCGCTGCCATCGCTAAAGCAGGAATCCCTGTTTTCGCTTGGAAGGGCGAAACTGAGGAAGAATACTGGTGGTGCGTTGAACAATCTCTCAAATTCCCAGGCGGCAAGGGCCCGAACATGATTCTCGACGACGGCGGAGACCTCACCTCCTACGTCCACAAGAAATTCCCTGCAATGCTGCCTGAAATCCGGGGCATTTCGGAAGAGACAACCACAGGCGTGCACCACCTGCACATGATGCTCAAACGCGGAGAACTCAAGGTTCCAGCCATCAACGTGAACGATGCAGTGACCAAGAGCAAGTTCGACAACCTCTATGGCTGCCGCGAATCTCTGGTGGACGGTATCAAGCGTGCCACAGACGTCATGGTGGCAGGTAAAACCGTTGTTGTTGCTGGCTTCGGTGACGTAGGCAAAGGTTCTGCCCGCTCGATGCGCGGAATGGGAGCGCGCGTCATCGTGACCGAGATCGACCCAATCAACGCACTGCAAGCTGTGATGGAAGGCTATGAAGTCCGGACACTCGAAGAGGCACTCCCTGAGGGCCATATCTTCGTAACAGCAACGGGCTGCTGCGATGTCATCAAGGCTGAACACATGGCTAAGATGAAAGACCAGGCTATCGTCTGCAATATTGGCCACTTCGACGTCGAAATCGAAGTTGCTGGTTTGAAGTCGTACCCAGGTATTCAACACATCAACGTCAAGCCGCAGGTGGACAAATATAAGTTCCCTAGTGGAAACGAAATTATTCTTCTCGCTGAAGGGCGCTTGGTGAACCTTGGTTGTGCGAATGGACATCCATCGTTCGTGATGAGCACAAGCTTCACAAACCAAGTTCTCGCTCAGATTGAACTCTGGACAAACTCAAAGAGCTACCCTGTGGGCGTGTACACGCTTCCGAAAAAACTCGATGAAGAAGTCGCGCGTCTCCACCTTGCTAAACTCGGCGTGAGCCTCACCAAGCTGACCTCGAAGCAGGCGGAGTACCTTAACATTCCAGTCGATGGTCCTTACAAGCCCGACATGTACCGCTACTGAAAAAAAGAAGGAGCCTTCAGTGGCTCCGTTCAAATCAAGAGTTGATTTTCTGAACCCGGGGTCACCCGGGTTTTCTGTTAATTGAGAATTTTGGAAGAAGAAGCGTTTTCACCTGTAATAAGCTCTTCGGCGAGCTCCTTCAAACGAGAAACCTCAACGTAAAAATTCTTGTTGCAATAATGACAACGAATCTCAGCGGGCTTCGCCTCATCGACCATATCGAACAACTCAGCGTGCCCCAATTTCTTCAACATCGTTTCAATCGAGGAGCTTGAACAGGTGCATCCCCAGCTCGGATTGATGCTGTTGATCGCACGCACCTGGTGAGGAATTAGCTTCGCCGAAACTTGGTCAGGATCGTGGCCTGTCTCGCCAAACAGGTCGCGGAAGCGCGGCAATTTTTCAACGTGACTCCAAAGCTGCTGAGAGACCTCAGGCTTTAGGTTTGGCAATTCAAGATAAATGACTCCCGCTGCGTAAAGCTGACCGTCTTTGGGATTATGCCAGCAATCGATGCGCACCTGAGTTTTCATTTGATAGCTGTTCTCGAGATGAGCATTTACGGCAACTTCTAGGGAATCGGTTTCAGTTCCGGAAATACCTTCAAAGAGTTGGCTTGTGCCAGAACGAGAGCGCAACGAGCGCACAACCCATGGAAGAATGGGTTCTTGATTTTCCTTCAGCTGACGAATGAGGGCTGACTCGCCGTTCGTTTCAAGATACCCGCGCGTCACAGCATGTCGGGTTGTTTCCACGCCCATTGTGCAATCATCGCCTGAGTGAAAACGAAGATTTATGCGCTCCTCATCTTCAAGAATTGAGGCTAATAATACGCCAGAGAGAAGCCCACGGCCGAGCAGCTCAGCCTCTGCACCTTTCAGGCCATGCATGGCCTGGGCCTGTCGCACAAGAGAGGTCAAATGCAGCATTCTGAAAGCATATCGAGTCTCGACATCGGTGCCATAAAACAGGTAGTCTTGGAACATTTGAATATCCTTTGTGGTCTGTCATGCACTGCCACATCGGTCGCGTAACATAGGAAGACACAGGAGTGAAGCGTGAAAGTCTTGGTCACTGGTGGAGCGGGCTATATTGGGAGCACCGTCTGTTCAGCGCTGCTCGATTCCGGACATACGCCTGTGATTCTCGATTCCCTCGTAACTGGACAAGAAGTCTTCACGCGCGGACGGATCTTCTACAAGGGCGACATTGCTGACTCAGGGGTGCTTGAGCGGCTGTTTGATGAACATCCGGATATCAAACTCGTTGTCCACTGCGCGGCACTGATTGTTGTGCCCGAGTCGATGGAAAAACCCTATGAGTACTATCGGGAGAACGTCTCTAAATCGACGGAATTCTTTAAAATACTTGTGGAACGCGGAATCGAGGGAGTCGTTTTCAGCTCCTCGGCCTCGATTTACTCGGTGGTCGATAACTTCAAAGTCACCGAGAGCTCACCCCTTTCACCTCAAAGTCCCTATGCTCGTACGAAGTTTATGATGGAAATGGTGCTCCAAGATTTTGCGAGTGCCTACGGACTCAAGGGAATCGCGCTGCGTTACTTCAATCCCATTGGAGCAGACCCCACTCTCCGGAGCGGTATACACGTGCGCGAGCCATCACATGTTGTTGGCAAACTCGTCGACTGTGCTCGCGGAAAACTCGCAAAGTTCGAGGTCACCGGAGTTGACTGGCCCACGCGAGATGGCAGCGGTTTGCGAGATTATATTCATGTCTGGGATCTCGCTCAGGCGCATGTAGCCGCGGTCGAAAAATTTGAAGCTATCTTCCAAGGAAGAACACAGAATAATTTCTATGAAGTCATAAACCTGGGAACTGGCCAAGGGGTAACGGTTAAAGAACTCTTGGCAGCCTTTGAACGTGTTTTTGGCAAGACCCTGAACAAAGGCGAAGCGCCTGCTCGTCCGGGCGACAATGCAGGTTCTTACGCGAGTTGTGAAAAGGCAGCCAAACTTCTTGGATGGAATGCAGGCAAATCAATCGATGAGGGCATCAAAGATGCTTTGCGCTGGGGTGAGATGCGGCGCACTGTGCTCGGTTATGATTGAAAATCCGTCTAACTGATCGGTTATTTTTAGACCCAACGTCATTATCTGTTGAAGGATGTGAACTTCTGTCATCGCTATGCCGATGACTGGAGGTTTCTGCATGGATAAGAGAGCGTCCTTCTTGATTGCTGCGTGTGCCCTTTCGTTGTGGAGCTGCGATCACGTTTTTGAAGAAAAAAATGCATCCGAGCCTTCTGACCGGGGGATGGTGCCAACACCACTTTCACCGCCCATCAGCGAAACAGAGCCCTGGACAGATGATCGTCCGGCAGAACATATGCCATCAAATGGAAGCAACCATGGGGCAGAAATCCCTATCGAGAATGATTTGGACACAACGCACGAGATAGCTCTCATTGAGAGTCGTAACGTGAGAAACTTCGCAGCATGGATACAAACACCCGAAGGCTTTGATCAGATATCGCGCGTGGGGATGTACAAGAGCTCAGAAAATGAAGTTGATCTTCATCATGACATGCTGCTGAGTTTCAGCTCCTTTGCGCAGGAGAAACCACTGCGCATCCGTACACATGGACATAAGCTCATCCTACTAGGCCACTCAATGAAAAATCTGTTCGTTGAGACACAGGGAGAGGGACGTGCTTCAGGTGATGTGATTATCTTTCTATCCGGATCGGAACTTCCAACAATCAACAGCGAGGGTAAAGATGGGCATGCAGGCATAGATGCCCAGTGCACCGATCCACTTGGACGCTGCGTCAGCATTGCTGATCGCGCAACGAGGCGTGCGACAGTTGGCGCTGCATTCACATGGATAACAGAATCGCGTGAAGCTCGATATGATTGGCACAGCAGCTTTGTCCACGATCAGATGAAGGAAAAAATCAGAAGGCTCGCACAGAGGCGTTCAGCTGAAGACATAGCAAGAGACATCTGTGACACGTCCCAGACGATCCAAGTCGACCTCTCAGAACCGTTAATCGCGGGTCAGATCATACTAAAGCAGACCATTAAAATTCCCATATCCAACCCGCCATCTGTAGATGATGAAAATCCCAACGCACGCCTTGTCGAAGGGGAAATTGGTGGAGACGGCCAGAACGCAGGAGAAGTGAGAATATTCCAGCTTGCTGATCGGAGCCAACAAATCGAGTTAACTGTGAAGGGTGGAAAATCAGGAAAAGGTGGGCGGAATATCAAGATTCCAGCGGTTGGAAAAACCGATGAGGTGGCACTCGCCAGCGCAGTGATTTCCGAACAGATTTCACTTGTCGGCCTGACTGTAAAAAGAAATGCCAGTGCATCTTGTGTTAGTGAAATTGGCCAACGCCCGCACAGAGTCTTTAAATCCTACAACGAGCTCTTTTCGTTATCTGAATTCGACACCACCACGGGCACCATTCTCGATCGGCAAAGCTTGACGATTCTCCCAAGAGCAGCGGGAGAAGATCTTAATCCACTCACACCAGAAATTGCGCGCTCTGGTGCCGAGGGAAAAATTGCGACAGCGCGGCTGAAGACCGTGCAATCGTGGAAATCCTGGAGAGGGCTGATTCCAGAGGGAATCGAACTTCCACAAGAAGTGCTCTATCAATCACCGTCTAGCATCTCGCCTGGAAGACTCTCAGGCGAGGCGTTGGGGCTCAAAACACTTCCGTTGTAGTACTGTGCCATCTCAAATTCCATCATTGGTTCCCCGCTGGAATCAACGGAACCATAGCGACCAGCTCCATCGGCAGAGAAGTCTGGTGCTCTGAGTGAACCAACAAGTTTGGCAGGGTTGTTGCCACCGGCTTTGTACTGCGCGGTACGTGTTAGCAGCAGACTATCGAACGCCTGTCTCTCAAAGTCGAGAACGTTTTCGCCAGCGGCAAGCTCACGTCTGAGGTAGCTCAGAAACGCTCCTGAACGTTGAACAGGAACTCGTGCTCCATTGAGAAATTGATCTGCTACGGATGCGCGCCCTCCTGCTTCCTGCCAGGTGCGATCACCCAAGAAACGAACGCTGCGTGCCTCAAAGAAAGCGAATGTATTGGCTATCAAACGGACACGGTCGAGTGAATCTGGCACAAAGAGTGCTGAGAAGGGCACAAAGGCGGGAGCCTTAATTTGCGACGGATCGAATTTACGCTTTTCTGCAGCAGCTTTCTTGCGCGCATCGGCAACAAGCTTTGCATACTCAGGACCACGAAATTTTCCATCCTGAGGTCCAAGCAGTGCACGAACGGGCTCTTGAAAAAGTTCCGTGGACTCATCGATGTACTCCACCCGAGCGATCTGAATTCCTTCCTCTTTGCACACAGCTTCAAATGACTTTGTCATCTCGACACCGTATCCATCCGACGGTGACATGATTGAAACCACCTTGCGGTTCTTTTGCTTTAAATAAGCCGCTTGCGCGCGTGCCTGAGAGGTGGCCAGTGTTCCCATCCGCAAGATAAACGCGGGGTCGTACTCTTGTGCTCCAGTGACAGGCCCGAGTGTGAAAAGTGGAACTCCGTAAAAAGCTGCCGCAGTGGCAGCACCAATGACTTGCGCACCATGAAACGGGCCCACGATAATGTGTACTTTATCCTTCAGAATGAGCTCCTGAGCCGCTTCCTCTGCTGCTCCAGCATCATTGCCCACGGCTCTCACGAAGGCACGATAGTCAACATCCTTCGAAGCACGAGAACTCATAAATGCTGAGATCCCCTTCAGCGCCTTGAGCTGCAGACGCGTGAACACTCCGCTGCCCAGCGGGAGTAACACACCTATCCGAATTTGCCTTGGGTCATCCTTCAGTAACTGCTCTGCACGCTCGCGTATTAGCTCTAGAGGTATTTCGGGATTTAGTCGAAGCAATTGAGGTGCGCTGCCATCCCGCACGTCAGCCGCAACATATTGAAATTGACCTGAGCGGAGGCTCTTAAAAAGTGCGAGAACATCTTGGCGGTTCTCCGACACAGGCTGCGTTACGGATTCAACTGCTGCCGCAGAGTTCATCCTCACTGGTTTCTCGCCTAAAACCGCCTCGGTAGAGGGCGATACCGCTTGGTTCGTGGGCTGCACTGACGCAGCATTTGCCTGGCTCGCTGGCACAATTTCTGATTTGGTTTTCAGAGATTCGCCCAGACGTTTTTTCACATCATCACGCGTAATCACCCAATCACCCAAAATCCGGAGATCGACTTTGTCGATTCCACCAATATCCATCACCCGCGCCAAACGTTCGAGCTGATTGATCTCGAAGGGAACCTCTTTCAACTGTTTGCCGATTTCCGTGCCCAAAGCATGGACGCGAGCCTTGTACATTGCGGGGAAAGCAGGATCTGGATATTTTTTGATGAGATCGCGAGCTTCGACGTAAGATTTATCGATCACATAAATTTGCACAAGAGCATAAAAACACAATGGTGAAACACTGGCCGGCAAAGCATCTGAAGCTAAAGAGAGTTCCAAGTGCCGCCGGGCTTGTTTTTGATCATCGCGAATACTGTAGATGATACCCAGTCGACATCGCGTAAGGGCGAGGTCACCAGGAACTGCGAGAGGATCGGCTTGAACCTCTTTAAATTTCTCGAACGCGGAATCAAAATTACGAAGCTGAAATTCGTGCTCTGCTTGCTTCACTCGCTCACTGGATGCAAGAGCGGTGGTAGCGCAAAAAAGGACCATGGCTACGGCCACACATGCATTGACGATGCTGCGCGGCCATAGCCCACGCAGGATTTCAGTCGGGGCTCGCCACGCGCACCATCGCCGTGCGCAAGATCCGTTCACCGATGCGATATCCAGATACAAATTCATCGACGACCATTTCCTGCTGGAGGGTCGCGTCTACTGTCTTTGCAATGGCATTGTGGAAGTTCGGATTGAAGGCCTCGCCCTTACCGGGAAGCTTTTCAACACCGTGCTTCTTGAGAGTGTCCGTCAACACCTTGGAGACGAGCTGAACACCCTCGACAATCGACGCAACTTGTTTGCCCTCTTCAGTCTCCACGTTCAGGGTCAACTGCTCAATAGCCGTCATTGCCTTGTCGAATGAATCAATGACAGGCAGAAGGTCGCGCGCAAATTCAGAAATACAGTAGGATTTCAGGTCAGCCTTTTCTTTTTCCCAACGCTTCCGAGAATTCTCGAACTCAGCGGCATTACGATACATCCGATCGTTTGTTTCGTTATATTTTGAAGTTAACTCGGCGATCTGTTCGTTGAGCTTGGCGACCGTATCGTTGCCTTCGGCAGTATCGGACGATGCTTTTGCGCCAGAATCTCTGCCACTTTCTTGAGCAGAAGTCTCGCTCGTTGCAGAATCCTGCTCACCCCCCGCAGGCGCCTCTGAAGCAAAGAAAACTTGATTTGACGAGACAGTAAAAAACATCAGTAATCCTCCTGCGCAGACCCATATCCTGAAGCCCGCACAGTGTAAGCATGATGCCCCATCGGTCAACCGTTTCCTGCGGGAAAAATTGAATCCTGCGCTTGCCAAGGACAGGGTCGCGGATAAACAATATGTGCTCTGGAACACCAACGAAACCGCGAAGGAATCACTCGCATGCTCGATCCAAAATATGTCCGCGACAATCTTTCGGTCATCAGCCATGCCGCACAGCTGAAGCGAATTCCCTTTGATTCCGAGAAATTCGCCTCTGTCTTCGATGCCCGCCTGGCCGCCTTGGAAGAAACCGAAAATCTACGCCGGCAGCGCAATGAGGGTTCGGACAACGTCAAAAAGGCGAAAAACCCTGCCGAACGCGAGTCACTTCTGAGCGCAATGCGCGAAGTGGGCCAGCAGCTCACTCAGGCAGAGGCTAAATTGCGTGAAATTGAGGCGGAATTTGATGCGATTCAAAACACAGTTCCAAACCCTCCCAGCGCCGATACTCCAGTAGGAGCCACCGATGCAGACAACGTAGAGTGGCGCAAAGAGGGAACACCCCCCGTTTTCAACTTCAAGCCACTTGATCACATCGAGCTTGGGCAAAAACTTGGTCTCATTGATTTCAACCGAGGAGCAAACGTCGCGGGCTCGCGTAGCTATTTTCTTGTTGGTGCGGGTGCTGAACTTGAACGTGCGGTACACAACCTTGCGGTCGATTTGCTGACTCAACGGGGGTACACTCTTATGAGCGTTCCTGTTCTCGTGCGCTCTTCAGCCATGCAAGGCACGGGCTACCTCCCAGGAGGAGCAGATCAAGCCTACTTTGTAGAGAAAGACGATATGTGGCTGGTGGGTACTGCCGAGGTTAGCCTCGCAAGCTATCACGCGGGTGAAATCATCGACGCTGCTCAGCTTCCAGTTAAAATTTGCGCCCACTCAAGCTGCTTCCGCCGTGAAGCAGGAGCACACGGAAAAGACACCAAGGGGCTCTATAGGGTTCATCAGTTCCAAAAGATCGAGCAGGTTGTCTTGTGCAAGCCCGATAAAGAGGAATCAGATCGCCTGCACATGGAACTTCTGACAAACGCAGAAGACCTACTCAAGATGCTTGAACTGCCTTACCGGGTTGTGAAGGTCTGCACGGGTGACCTCGGACAAGGACAAGTGAAAAAGCATGACATTGAAACGTGGATGCCGGGCCGCAACGCCTACGGTGAGACCCACAGCTGTTCAAGCTTTTATGACTACCAGGCGCGACGCCTAAAGATCAGATCAAAAGATGCGACTGGTAAAAATCAGTTCGTATACACACTCAACAACACCGAAGTTGCGACCCCGCGTGTTCTCATTCCACTCATGGAAAATCACCAGACAGCTGACGGACGCATCCGCATTCCGCAGGCCCTGAGAAAATATATGAACGGTAAAGAATTCATTGGTTGAAAGCGTTTCATTGGAGAGAGAGACAATGTCTGAATCCGTACTGGTCCCATGCACATCCTGTGGTGCACTCAATCGTGTGCCTGACAACGTTGAACAGGGGAAAGCCAAATGTGGAAAATGCTCACACCCTTTGAATCACAAAGATCCAGTTCATGAAGTCAGCGGCGCAGTTCTGGCAAAAGCTATTCTTAACTCGCCCATTCCGGTCATCGTAGATTTTTGGGCTCCATGGTGTGGCCCGTGCGTTGGATTTGCCCCCACCTTCAAACAATATGCGACCGCCCAAAGAGGCAATGCGCTTTTCTTGAAGTGCGACACCGAGGCACATCAAGATGCCGGAAGTCGATTTGGAATCCGCAGCATCCCCACCCTGATTGTCTTTGAAAACGAGAAGGAGAAGGCTCGCCAAAGTGGAGCACTTCCATATCCACACCTAGAAAAATGGGTAGCGGGCCAGGTCAAACTGGGATGAAGGCTTGCATCTCACGAGCTCTATTGTGCTCGGAGAATTCCAGCTGCGAAACACTGCCGCAATAGTTAAATGAGCATAAAAAAGGCCCCACGTTTGCGGGGCCTTTCTGTTTTCAACAACCGATCCTGTTCAGGCTCAATCTTTGAATTTGTAGGTCAAGCGGAGCTCGCGCGCTGCCTTAGTTTCATCAACACGCTCTCGGAATACCCTTGTAGGTGCTTGCTCAACATGAGGGGTGCGGATGATCTCTTTGAGCGCATTGACGAAGCGATCCATTTCAGAGCGGCTCTCAGTTTCGGTGGGCTCGATCATGATGGCGCTCTTCACACACAAAGGGAAGTGCACGGTCATCGGATGCATTCCGTAGTCGATAAGACGCTTGGCCATTTTGGTGGTGTCGAGGTTTAGATCGCGTTGATTACGATCATTGAACACCACTTCATGAAGCGTAGGTGCATTGATGGGCATGTACAAAACATCTTTGAGCTGCGAGCGCATGTAGTTGGCGTTGATGATCGCATTCTCGGAAACGGCACGCAGACCTTCCCCGCCCAATGCTCGGATATAGCACCACGCGCGAATGAACATGCCGTAGTTTCCAAAAAATGCCTTCACACGACCGATCGACTGCGGTGCAGTGTCAACGAGAACGATCTCTTCACCCTGCTTTTCCAAACGTGGTACAGGCAAAAATGGAACGAGCTTCTCGGAAACAGCGATAGGACCCGAGCCTGGTCCACCGCCACCATGAGGTGTTGAGAAAGTTTTGTGCAGGTTGAATTGAATGACGTCGGCTCCAAAGTCGCCCGGACGGCTCAATCCCAAAACCGCATTCAAGTTCGCGCCGTCGATATACAACAAGGCGTCTTTTTCATGCAGCATGTTTGCAATCGTCTGGATGTTCTTCTCGAAGATCCCGAGCGTGTTTGGGTTGGTCGTCATGAGCGCAGCGACATCGTCATTGAGCACGGCAGCCAACGCTTCTGGATGGATAACTCCATCTTCACCTGTTGCAATCTGCACAATTTGAAAACCGGCCAACGCCGCAGAAGCAGGGTTGGTTCCATGCGCAGTGTCCGCTGTCAAAATTGTTTTGCGCTGACGGCCTTTTGATTTGTGGTAGGCAGAGACAAGCATAAGCCCCGTCAGCTCACCGTGTGCGCCTGCAGCGGGTTGAAGCGAAACGCCCGGCATGCCGGTTACGCCTTTAAGGTCTTCAGTGAGCTCCCACATGACACGCAGATGCCCTTGTGACCACTCAATGGGATCGTATGGATGCGCTTCTGAAAGTTCACCGCTACGTGCGATCTCCTCATTGAGGCGTGGGTTATATTTCATCGTGCAGGAGCCGAGAGGGTAGATGCCAAGATCGATGGCATAGTTCCAGGTCGACATACGTGTGAAGTGTCGAACAACCTCGGGCTCGCTCAGCTCGGGCAAGCGCGCCTTGCGTGCGCGCACTTTTTTAAACACTGACTTTGGCTCAACGCGTGGAACATCGAGTGCCGGAAGGTCAGCAGCCAAAGCACCCGGACGTGAGGTTTCGAAGCTCGGTGGTTCCTCAAGAACCACGGCATGACCTGTACTTTTCTTCAAAAAATCCATGATGAATCTCCTCAGGCCAAATCGCGCAGAAGTTGTGCGAGGTGATCAATGTCGTCGCGTGATTTCTTCTCAGTAACGCACACAAGCAAACCGGTTGTGTCGTTTGCATCGAAGCGACTGAGAGCAACGCCTGGCGCAACACCTTGGGCAGCAGCTTTTTGAGCAAAGTCGCTTGCAGAACCTCTCAGCTCGAGCACGAATTCGTTGAACGTGCTTTGCGTTGGATAGCGCAACTTAGCCTTTCCGGTTTTAAGCAAAATATCCTTGGCATATTCAGCCTTGGAAAGATTCTGAACAGCGAGCTCATGGAAACCTTCCTTGCCCATCATGGTTAGCCAGATCGTTGCCCAAAGGGCGATCAGATTCTGGTTCGTGCAGATGTTTGAAGTCGCCTTGTCGCGGCGAATATGCTGCTCGCGTGTAGAGAGCGTGAGGGTGTAGGAGCGACGGCCCTGAGCATCAACGGTCTCGCCGCACAAACGACCTGGCATTTGCCGAACATACTCCATTTTTGATGTGAACAGTCCGACAAAAGGCCCACCGAAACTTTGTGGAACACCAAAGCTCTGGCCCTCTCCGGTGGCGATATCGGCACCGCAATCGCCAGGTGAAGGCAGCACTGCGAGGCTGAGTGTTTCGGGCGTACTGACGATAAAGAGTGCATCCTTTGCCTTGGCTGCTGCAGCCAAAGGCTCAAGATCCTCAACACAGCCATAAAAGTTTGGACTCTGGACAATCACGCCCATCACGTCGTCGCTCAGCAAACTCTTGAGGGCATTGAGTGATGTGACACCACCCTCAAGCGGAACAAAAGCCAGTTCGACACCTAGATTGGCGAGGTATGTTCTCAGAACCTGAATGTATTCTGGGTGCACTGATGACGAGACGAGGAGACGGTTTTTGTTTTTATTGATGCGCATGGCCATAAGCGCGGCCTCGGCCAGCGATGTCGAACCATCGTAGTGCGATGCATTGGACACTTCCATCCCGAAGAGCTCTGCAACCATGGTTTGGAATTCAAACAGAGCCTGCAGCGTACCCTGTGACATTTCCGGCTGATAAGGCGTGTAAGAAGTCAGGAACTCACCACGCAATGTCAGTTGGTTCACAGCGGCAGGACACATGTGGTCGTATATTCCCGCTCCAATAAAGCTCAACGCATTTTTTGCGTAGCGACCATCTTTCATGAGGGTTCTGATTCTGCGGCGAATTTCCAATTCGGACTGCGCAGGCCCGCTGGGAAGCTCACCCTTAAAACGAACGTTGTCGGGAATTCCCTTAAGCAGCTCCTCAACAGAATTTACACCACAGGCTTTGAGGAGCTCTGCTCGGTCTGTTGAAGTGGTCGGGAGAAAACGATGTTGAACGGTCATGATCGCACTCTCGTCTGTAGTTGATAGAAATCAGAAGGGGCGTCATCGACGCCCCTGTCTACTCTCAGTGATTCGCAGCGTCTGCGATGTACTTGGTGTATTGCTCGGCCGTCATCAGATTCGCGGGCGCTCCTTCGAGCGTCATCTTCACGAGCCAGTTCTTGCTGTGTGGATCGTTGGCGATCTCTTCTGGAGCCGAGGTTAGGGCTGTGTTCACTTCCGTGATGATTCCTGCAACCGGCATGTACAGGTCAGAAACTGTCTTGGTGGATTCAATCGTTCCAAACGATTCGCCTGCTTTGAATTTGCTGCCAGCTTTTGGAAGATCCAAATGCACTACATCACCAAGCTGCTCAATCGCAAAAGCGGTGATTCCAACAGTTCCGGTGTTGCCCTCGATGAGGATCCACTCATGCTCTTTTGTGTACTGAAGATTGTTTGGATAATTGCTCATGAGACAGGCTCCTGATTTTTAGAGTTGTGCTGTTCCGTTGTTGTAAAAAGGTTTCTTGCAAACCCGGGCCAGTTTGCGTTCACCCCGGATTTCAACAAAGATGTCTTGACCGATGCCGGCAAATTCCGGAGGCAAATAAGCCATACCGACATTGAGATTCAAGGACGGAGCGACCGTACCACTCGTTACCCATCCAAGCTCACGCCCGCCCTCGGCATGCGAGAAAATCTTGTAGCCATGACGTGCGATGGCTTTGTCGAGCATCTGAATGCCGACCATCTGCTTCGAAACACCGCGCTCTTTTTGCAGTGCCAGAGCCTTGGAGCCCATGAATTCGCCTTTGGCCAATTTGGTCACCCAGCCCAGGCCGCATTCGAGTGCATTGATACTCTCATCCATGTCGTTGCCGTAGAGAAGATATCCCATCTCGAGTCGAAGGGTATCGCGCGCTCCAAGACCGCAAGGCTTTCCACCGAATTTCGTGGCCGACTCAACCAGCGCAGACCAAATACGCGGCGAAGCTTCTGCAGGCACATAGAGTTCGAAACCAAGTTCACCAGTGTAACCTGTGCGCGCAATGATCGATGGTTGACCGAGCACCTTACCCTCGGAAAACCAGTAATACTTGAGATTCGAGATATTGATGTCAACGACCTGCTGCACAAGTTCGCGCGCCTTCGGGCCTTGAACCGCAATCTGCGCATAGGCGTCGGATTGATTCTCGAGAACCACACCTGATGCAGGAAGGTGTTCTCGCAACCATTGTTCGTCTTTCTCTGTGTTGGATGCATTCACACAGACAAGAAAGCTGTCGATGCCACGGCGATAAACGATGATGTCGTCGATGACACCACCATCTTCCTTACACAGTGCAGAGTACTGCGCCTGGCCAATAGCAATCTTGGTGATGTCGTTGGTGGTCATACGCTGGAGGAACTCATTGGCTCCACGACCCGAAACCATCAACTCTCCCATGTGGCTCACATCGAACAGACCAACGGAAGAGCGTACGACTTTGTGTTCGTCGATGACTCCCGAGTACTGGACAGGCATGTCCCAACCACCGAAGTCGACCATACGCGCACCAAGACGACGGTGCTCCGCATTGAGAGGCGTACGTTTCAGGTTCTGAGAAACCACAATTTTCCCCTTTTTATTTACCAACCAACTTGTTCAAGTTGGACTTGTAAAACTCACACGCTTTCTCAACCACTTTCTCGGCCTCAGCGCGTGGCAACCAGGCTCCCACTTCCACCACTTTCTTCTCAAGCGCCTTGTAGGAGCGGAAAAACTGTTCAATTTCTCTGATGACGTGTGGATTGACTTCGGACAGTTCGGTGATGTGCTTGTATTGGGGATCATCGGCGTGCACCGCGATAACCTTGTCATCTTCTTCGCCGCCGTCGATCACTTTGAGGCAGCCCACAACGCGTGCGTTCATGATGCACAGCGGCACTGCTGGATCCTGGCCAAGCACGAGAATATCGAGAGCGTCACCGTCATCGCAATAAGTTTGCGGAATAAAGCCATAGTTGGTCGGATAAACCACCGAACTCGACATCACGCGATCCATAAGAAGCATGCCGGAATCTTTGTCGATTTCGTACTTGCTTTTGGATCCGCGGGGGATTTCGATGATAGCGTGAACAATAGATGGAGCCTTCTTACCGACAGCAACAGAATGCCACGGATGCCAGGGATTGACGCTCATTGTGATGACCTCTCGGAACTCTGAATTTTTCAAAGACGGCTGGTTTTAACCCCGAGCCGGCCATTCAGCAAGAGATCAGGTGGGCCAAAACTTAGATTTGATGCGACTCAATTACGCCTTCGTGGACGAGTGCATCCACCGATGGGGGCTCTGCCTCCTCACTGCTGTCGATGGCATCGCCCTCATTCGCAGGTGCAAGAAGTTTAAGCAGATCTTCGCGCGAAAGATTCTTGAAGATTTCAGCATCTTCCTCAACAAAGCGCTCGAATATCAGCTTTTTACGGTTGATGATCTCGTCGATGCGCTCTTCCAGGGTACCTTTTGTCACCAGTTTGTAGACCTGGACGTTCTTTTGTTGACCGATGCGGTGAATACGGTCGGTCGCCTGATTTTCCTTGGCCGCATTCCACCATCGGTCATAGTGAATCACCACGCTCGCTGCCGTCAGGTCGATACCTGTTCCACCCGCCAGGAGGGAACCGAGAAACACCTTGATCTCATTGTCTTCCTGAAACTGTTTGACCAGCTGTCCGCGCTGGGTGCTTTGACCCGTGAGAGATACGTGCCTAACCCCCCGCTGGGTCAACCTCTCGCTGAGGCGGTTGATCATTTTGGCATACTGAGAAAACACCACGACCTTTTGATCGCTCGCCAGAGCCTCGCTCAAAATTTCCTCAAAAAGTTCGAGCTTACCGCTACCCACTCCTTCATATCGCGGATCGAGAAGCGCCGGATCGTTACAGATCTGTTTGAGAAAGGAGATAACCGAAAAGATGTGCACATAAGGAATGGGTGCCTGGTCACTCTCGAGGGCCTCGACAAGTTCACGCCCCTTCAATGCGAGGGCTTCATTGTAGAGTTCCACTTGGCGTTTGTTGAGATTGCAGTGGCGGATGTCCTCGACTTTATCAGGTAGGTCAGTCAATACATCACGTTTGTTCCTGCGCAATTTGAAGGGATGAATGAGCCTTTGCAGCTCAAGATCCGCAAGCGCACTCGAGCGGCGATCGGACATGTATTTCTTCTTGAACTCTGAGTCCGTTCCGAGATAGTTCGGGGCGATATAGTCGAAAAGATTTTTGAGCTCGAGCAAATCGTTTTCCAGTGGAGTACCCGTCAAGCAGAGGCGCATCCGGCTACCCAAACGCACAGCTGCCCGATAGGTTCGCGTCGACTGATTCTTCACCAAGTGAGCTTCATCGAGGATAACCAATTCGGTTGGGCAACGCATCAGGAACTCATAATCACGCAGCAAAATTCCGTAACTAGTAACAAGAATAACATGCTGTGAAGGTCGCTTGAGCGACTCCTGCTTGCGCTGCGTGCCGTGATAACAAAGAACACGCACGCTCGGTACGAATTGCTTCAATTTATCGAGCCAGTGATCGATAACACTGGTCGGACAGACCACAAGACTTATCTTGCGCGGCTCTCGCTCAGCAACTGCTGCCAACAAAGCCATAGTCTGGTGGGTTTTTCCCAAGCCCATTTCATCCGCCAAGAGTCCGCCAAGGCCATTGGAATAAAGCCACCAGAGCCACTTGAACCCATCCTGCTGATAAGGTCTCAGCGTCAGATGGGTAGAACGCAGACTTGGCAAATCAAGATCCTTCATTCCCAACAAACCAGAACGCAGACGGGCAATGACGTCTCCCGTTCCTACGATCTCACTCTCCGATGCGAACTGCTCTCGGAATTTAATGAGCTCAAGAGTGCTGAGCTTGATTTTCCCATCGGCTTGAACCCGTTGAGCAAGCCAGTCGAGTTCCTCTGGAAGACGCAACCAACCCTGCTTGGTGCTGAGGAACTTACGCCCCTCTGCACGCGCTTTGAGAATTGAAACAAGCAGGTTCGAGTGTGAAAAACCTGCTGGGAACATCGGATCGGTGGGCAGATCAACAGACAACTGGACGGAGGCTTCAGATTCCGCCTCCTTCTTTTCTGGAGCTTCACCCAACATTCCGCGGAAAGTAGGCTCCACAAAAAAGCCGCCATCCTGGGTCGACTTCAGTTTGAGTTCCGGGATGGTGAACTTCGAGAAGACTTTGACCTTAGCAAGCTCCGGGGCCACTTTGACCTGCGCAGTTTCGCGCAATCTTTCAAAATTTGTTTCGATGAGTAGAGCAGCGGTATCGCTGTCGAGCATCGCAACGCGCGGGTACTCATCCCAGCGAGCGACCTGTGCAGGATTCATCTTGTCCTGGTACGAAATGATTCCTGACTTCGGAACATAAACTCCAAGTCGGCCAATACTGCGCAGAGGCGCCGAATCCAGCTCAATGGTTTTTCTGATCCGGCCGATGGAGTCACGGACAACGACCAAACGAACAATCTGAATAGCCGAAGTACCATGTTTTCTGCATTCAAAAAAACGTTCGGCAATAAGAGTGTTGTTGATGATTGCAAGAGTTTTTTTGGGGATTTGCCCTTTGACTTCAGAAGAGTTCAAAATTCTGAGGGCATCATCGATTCCGAGCGAGTAGGTCAGCATCTTCTTTGGACCATAGTCAACCGTTAGCTGAAGGGCAAATTCATCTTCATTCCAAACGGAGTCGACAATCTTGGCTTTACCTTCGGTCAATATGATTCCCAGACCACGCGATGCATCTGCACCGGCTTTGGAAGCGGCTCCGGCAGCATCCGCAGCTGAACCCTGAGAGTCACCGAGAAGAACATTTTCAAAAGTCGATTCTTTTTTGAAGAGGTGCTTGTCTGCGCCGTGCCCTGACAAGCCGAACCTCTCAAGAATCTGAGCATTTTCTTGGTCTAGAACGAGACACAGCGCGGCGATGTGGGAACACTTCTCGCCCTTACGGCGGTTTGCCTGACAGGTGCATTCCATCCACTGCACCCCTTTGCCCTGGGAATGCAGCTTCAAACGAACATCGTAATTTTCACCAATTCCAGCACGGACACGGGCACTCACCAGCTCGCCATAGAACGACAACTTACCGACACTGCCGGAGCGGAACAACGACACTCCACCTTGCCAGTAATTTCCGCTGAACTGCGGAAAAACGATATCAATGAACGAGAGACCGGCCATGCATTCTCCAGAAGACGCCGCGAAAGCCGTCTGATTTATTGCGTAACTTTATAAAATTTAACACGGTCTTGACGCTCAATCTTCAAATACTGAGCCAAGCTAATTTGAGCAAGAGAACTCGCGCGGACAACCCAATTTTTCGGACTCGCAACAAGCGTCCCAATCGCGACGTTCTGCGGTGATTCCAAAGGTGCAATTCCACTAAACCAAGTGTAGAGCGTACCGCGCTCTTCAGCGTCCGAAAGGGTTCCTGTTTTGCCGCCAATCTCGAACCTGTCCCCGGCTGTCCCCTTGCGACGGAAATATCGCCGGCTGGTGCCGGAAAGAACAGTCTCTTGCATCAATCTTTGCATTTTATCAGCGGTGCGTTTTGTGAAAATACGAGAAATCTCGAGCGGTGAACCTGTGTAGATTTGCTTGCCAGAAGAGTCGTATGCCGCATCTACCAAGTAGGGTGCCATCATGACTCCTGCGTTTCCGGCAGCGGCCGACAGCATGGCGGCATGAACAGGTGAAATTTTACTAGAACCGAAACCTGCTCCCGCCTCACCAACCTCAAGCGCTGTTGCCATTTCAAGAGCGGGCATCAAAGCTGCACTTGTCTCGATACGCATGTCACTTGGAATGGGGCGGTTGAAAAGATATTTCTCTGCATACTGACGCAACGAGGCTAACCCGGTTTCATACAGTGCCAGTCGAGCAAAGACAGTGTTGCAGCTGATTCCGAACGCATGAGAAAACGTCATCCGTTGCCGATCGGATTGGGCATCCCGCAACCAATTGCGGTTGCGCAGGGTTCCACATCCACCCTGGTAAGGAATTTCTTGATCGGGATCGAGATTAATCTTCTCGATGCTCGCAGTTGCTGTGACGATCTTCATTAAACTGGCCGCCGGAGCACGAGCGGAGGTGAGGATCGAGTCCTCATTCACGAGAGGACTATGTATATTTGCCTTTGATTCAGCCATCGCCAGAATGCGGCCTGTACGCGACTCCAGAATCACAACCGCACCGGCGATGTTTCTTTGGGCTGCGAGGGTCTTTTCAAGAGCCAACTGCAATTCGGGCTGAATTGTGAGCTTCAATGTCAGCCCTTTGTAATTGACGAAAGTAAACTTATCTCGATAGCTCAGGCGTTTATCGATATCCTTCCAAACGATTTGGCCAAACGGCGTTTTGAATGCATGCCGCTCGTTGGTCAATTCCTCGCGCGGATCTTTGTAGCCTTGCTTCTGAAAGCTGCCACCGATTTTTTGGGAGGCATTTTGCGAATTGGGATCAACACCATCTTCTTCTGACTGATTCGGCGTATCGCTAACAGCGGAGGCTTTCTCGTTGGTAGTTTTGGGGTCGTTTTCAAACGCCTGAACCATAAAACCAGCACTAATGCAGGCAACCCCTGTACAGAGACGCACAAACATCTGTTGGCGCGCTGTGCTTTTACGACGCAGATTTAGACTCATGGACAAACACTCTCACCCGAGTACTTCCTGACGGAACGCTCAGATGTCCTTTCGCGTTACAGTGTAGGTGGTAAAACGCCGGTACGCCATGTCACCGCTCTGCCGCCATTCTGGGATGTAGCGCTCACGCAAAGCCTCAACCTCAAATTCAACCAATTGGCTGCGCAGTGCCTCAGCTCCAGGCGGAGCGTGCTCAGAAGTCGCAGGAATTGAAACATTCACATGCGAATATTGAGGGTTGCGCTGAAGAAGCTCACTCACAAGTGCGTGACGGGCACGCACAAGCGCAGTCGCGCGCGAGGCGTCAGCACTCTGACAGATCCTCAATTTGAGGTCGGTGCCAGCGAGTTTTTCCCACTGCTCAAGAGTTCGCGGCTCTTCGAGGACACTTTCGTCCTCAAGAAAGAACCGTTCATCCTCAAGGGAGACTTCGATCATCTCAGCCCACGAGAATATACCACCGTTTGGGCAAAGAACCAGCCAAGCAAAGGGTAACAGGCGACAGGGAGTAGACAAAAGAACCTGCCTCACAGGACCGACAGGTTGAACAACTCCCCAGACAATGGCGCGTTCGGCCGGCGATGGAAATCTCGATTCCTTCTGACAACCGCACGTCCTTGAAGCTCGCTTTGCTGCCCCATGCATCTTCTCGATGTGACGCAGCCTGAGGAGTGTCACGGGTGCGAGAGTGAGCGAGCGGCCTAGCCAATCACCTGGGAAATTTCGCGTATTCATGTTGGGTGTCACCGGATTGTCTTGAGACACTTCTTTCACCTCCCCTCGAGCTCAGGAGCAGTAGACTCAAACTGAGGTCTGTCGACGGAACAGAATTCATTTTGCAGGAGTTCGTCGTGTTTTCAAAGAAACAAACATCTGAGAACACAATTACTCGACAAGCGGAAACCACCACGACAAAGTCTCGCGCACGTGGTATTTCTATGCTTGCTGATGGTTGCAGCTTCCAAGGAAAAATGTTCCTTCAGGGAGAATCTCGCGTGGGCGGTCACGTCGAAGGCTCGGTCATTTGCGATGGAATTCTGACGGTCGAAGAATCGGCGGTCATCACCGGCGACCTCAACGGCGTCGTGGTTCTTCTCAATGGTCGTATCGATGGCAATCTCAGAGCCACTGACCTTCTCAGACTCAGCCCGACGGCACGCGTCTATGGAGATCTCACAGCAAAAAGATTGGTTGTTGAGGATGGTGCAAGAATTGAAGGGCGCGTTTCTTATCTCACGCCCACAGAATTGAATTCCCAGCGCGAGGCCGATTCAACTGAATCCTCCGCTGAGGATACAACTCAGATAGCTGTCTGATGAAAATGAGAGGTTCGAATGACATCAGCGGCTGACAAAAAGAAGACAATTAAGGAAATTTATCGGAATTCGAGCGAACGCATTTCGCTCGCGCTGAAACTTTTTGGACAGCCTAAGCAGGATGAGCCGCTGGTCTTCCAGAGCGACAGAGACTTCGAGACCATCTCCTCTCTGATCGGCAATGCGTTCCAATCCCAGTTTCAAGAGGAAGCAAACGACTACAGAGTTGCGATTCTGGATGTTGGACAGTGGCTGGTCGGTGCTTACACGCGTGAGTATCTGAATGCCCACAAAACCCACCAACCGAATGTGCTCTACGTCGTGAAACGTGGATTGGAAGTATTGCACTTGATGTTGCACAGGGATTTGCGCAGACGGCAGCTTTCACCGACCGAAAGCCAGGTCTATCATGAGTTCAAGAAGCTCATCTCAACCCTGCCACGCCCTTCCCAGAACACCCAGAATGCGATTGAAAACGCACTGGGACGTAAATCCTCGTAATAGAGAAATCTCTCACCAATAATCAGCACTCACCACGACGTCGCCCTGAACACGGCACAGGCAAGCAAGCCTTTGTGCAGGATCGATGCCCTGCCGGGACAACGTTTGTGTTTCCAAATCAGTGCGTGGACTCAATTGAGCTTCGAACTCGGGCGCGATCTGAACGGCGCATTTTCCGCAGACCCCAACGCCAGAACAGGATGAGCCCACGGGGATTCCGAAACGTCTAAGAGCTACCCAGAGGTTGGTACCCTTGCGCAAACTCAAAGTTCTCAGCAGCTCACCACCCTTGCGTCGCAGTTCAACTGTAATTTTTTCGCTCTTCATGCCCACTAAACCAAACAGAGGAATCATTCCAACAATCCTCAACGAACTGCCGCGCGGAAATCGGGCTTACGCTTTTCTACAAATGCGGAAAGTCCTTCTTTGGATTCAACCCCAGAAAAACATGCGGCAAACAGTTGTCCTTCGAATTCAAAGCCTAAGTCTCCTGCCGCAGAGTCAGCAGCACATGCTGCACGTTTGGCAGCACGAACAGCCTGCGGCCCCTGGGCAGCAATTGTGGCGGCAAGTGATTCAACTGTATTTGCAAGTTGCTCAGGTTCGACAACACGATTCACAAGGCCGAGTTCATAGGCCGCTTGAGCGTTGTATTTCTCAGCTGAGGCTGTCCACTCAAGTGCTCTTGCAAGACCGAGTCTTTTGACCAGACGTTGTGTTCCGCCAAACCCGGGAATGAGTCCGAGACCAACCTCGGGAAGGCCGAATTTAGCCTTTTGCGATGCGATAATGAAATCGGCAGCGAGCGCCAATTCCAGCCCCCCGCCCAACGCGAAGCCTTGCACTTGGGCAATAACAACCTGTGGAAGCTGATTGAGGGAATTGAAAACGGCTTGGCCAAATCTCGAAAATTCGAAAGCCTGTGCAGGTGAGAAATCGAGCATTTCTTTAATGTCAGCGCCAGCGACAAAGGCCTTGTCACCGCTGCTCTTGAGAATAACGACGCTCAATGATGGATTGCGCGTCAGCATGTGCACATGCTCGGAGAGCTGGCGCAGAACTTCAGTGTTAAGCGCGTTAAGTGCCTCAGGACGACTGATTTCAAGCACACCCACACCCTTTTGGAGTTCAGAGAAATGGACAAGAGATGTGGTCATGGAAGCTCCCTTTGAAAATGGCTGGCGTATATCGCGGGCAAGCGTAACAAACGCCCGTCGACGACTCAATCCCAGCCAGGCAGTGCGATTGGCTTGCTCAGTTGCCGCTGTGTGGTGCGAGTTCTAAGGGAAGGGATGCGGGAGCTTGGGCTGGGGAAATGCACAGTCAGGTGTTGTTTGAGACCGTTTTGGGCGCTCTGAACAAACAAGCGCTGCCATCCGCCCGTGGTTGATTTTATACGCCAGCCTCCCCGGATAAGATCAGGATTGACTAAAACTGAGCTGGTACCTGGAACAGGCTGCACGCGGATGAACTCTTTGGAACTGAGAAAAAGCTCATTCCTTGTGGAAACCATTCTAACCTCAGAGGGCATACCCTCCAACGGCAGCCATCGATCACATTTTTGAATAAACGGACGGGAATTCAAATCCGGAGTAGGTTTTACAATCTGCCACTTCATTTGAGACCTTGAGTGGCGTGCCCAATTTTCAAGCTGCGAAGCGCGCCGCGAAGCCATAGCCTTGAAAACAAAATGCGTGGACCTAGATTCAAGAAAAGTAAAACTTCCAAAGGCACAGTTTTCGCCCGTGGTGAGCCGCTGGACCAGGACAACGATGTCACCACGCCGTAACGCGGGTAACAATCCGTCCATGTGTGTCAATGGCAATGTGAATATGTGTTTTGATTTCCAGCCCGCTTTTTGTTGCTGGATGAATGATGGGTTCTGCTGAGTTTTAGAGAACTCTGAACCGGCAGAGAGCTGGGGAGCGATGCTGTGGCGAAACACACGATACAAGGCTAGAGAAAGAACGACGAGCGCCAGAAGAGTTGAAAACAAACGAATCAAAACAAGCTCCGCAACTGAGAAATCCTTCGCTGGATGATTCAATTGCGGAGCAAATGCAAACTTGGTTCGAGACAGTCAATTTTCTACGCAATTTTCCAATCAACTGCCTGATTTTTTCAGGTACGTCCGGCTCGGCTGAACACGAGGTTGCTCCGAGGCGGCTGCTGGCTGAATGGCTTGCATAGAGCTAAAACCCACACTTGCAGGTGCAGGAGCAGAGCGCACATTCGATGCCACTTGATTTGCCCCCGCAGAAGCAGACGTGTGACATCGGTTCTCGTCGAAGCGGTTCATGCCCGACAACGGAATGCTGCATGATGCACGATGCACCTGAGCCGTTGGAGTACGACCCTTTTGGTACGAATTCTTAAGCATTGAAAACAAACGGTGACCCGAGTCGACCGAGGCTTTAAGCCTGTCGAGGTTCGACTCTACTTCACCTGCATCAGAGGCTGGTGCCACAGACATCAAGCGGCACATTTGCTGATGGTCCTCGAACCAGTTCTCTAGATCTTTCACGATGTCATCGCTCTCAGCGGTGGCGCCTGAGGGCGAGACACTAACGAGTTGGATGCCGCGCACAGTTCACCTCCTTTCTTTAAAAACACGAAGCGCATGACCTTCGGCAGAATATCCGCAGACTTTACTGCAAATCGAAGAGCGCTCCCTACCTCCTTATTGCATCTTCGGCAGGGATTCTGACGGCTTGAACGATTTTATAAAAACTAAAGCCTAAATTGTATCGGCTGAGAAATCGCTGTGTTTCTTAGAATATAGCGAGACGCTAAAACCAACTGGTCGTGTTCAATGGCTGTTCTGCAGAGCATTGTCACGCGATCGTTCAAGCTCTCTTCCACGAGCCACACAAGAATTTCCTTCAATATCAACTCAATACGATCCGAGGGCCGGAGACGCAAATAGTCCCGAAGACGCACAAAATTTCCCTGCGACAAGCGCCATCGCGCAAGTGCCGAGAAATAAGTCTCGAGCATTTCGGTGTCTGGGGCGAGCACCACCGTTGAGGCTCTCAGGTTCAATACCCGGCGAAACATCTCACGAAGCATGACAGCCACGGCATCGGATATTCCCTGGCATTCAGAGATTTCGCGCAGGCACCAAGGCGCAGGTCCCGAGGATTGTTGGGGATTGATGAAAAAGGGATGAACGCCCGAGAGAATCCAACGACGGATAGAACGCACATCCAGAACATCAGAGCGGCGCCTCAAAAGCCTGGACCTTCCGCGCTCTTCGCTAAAATCGGTGGCTCCGAGAAAAATCGGATCTGCCGAAAAAGGTAACATGGCTTCGCGAGCAATAGCTTTTAGCAACGTATCCTTCAGAAATACAGGGGAGACCGAGAGTGTCACACCACCCGCTTGGGTTGTTACTGCGGGTTGGGTCGCAAAAAAGCCTAGCCCCAGAACGGAGTCGGGCAACTCACCGTTGCGCGCCATTTCGCTCAGAAACATGTTCAGTCGTTGTTCAGTCTTGAACAGATAAAGTTCCCGCTGCACAGCTCCCCGACCCCTCGATGTTCTTTTTCAGCGATTCACGGAGTTTTGTTCTGCGAGGCAACCGATCGCGCCAAAGCGTCGAGAACTCCGTTGATGAAGCCTCCCGAAGCTGTGGAGCCAAACTGTTTGCCCAGCTCAACACCCTCGAAAATTATAACATCTTTGGGAACTTCTGTGCGCGTCAGCAATTCAGCAGTGCAAATTCGGAGGATAGCGAGGTCGACCCTGGCAATACGCGACAGCTTCCAGTTCAGAGCGGACTTTTCGATCAAGGCGTCGATCTGCTGCTGCTCCCGAATCACATACTCAGATATTATCTTAATAAAATCAGAGATATCCGATGAAACCTCGTTCTGTACCAGGAAGGCACCGAAGGTCGCGTCGCTCAAATAAGTTTGTTGAGACGCTTCAAGCTGATAAACAAGCTGAACCGCCAAACGGCGCGCTTCACGCAATTGGGTTGGCTTCAAGGCCATTGCCGCACGCGACAGAGGGGATATCATTCGTGTCCCCCTGCCCGGTTCAAGCCCTTTTTCATTTCGATCATTTCTAAAACAGTTTCCGCGGTTTCCGCGCCTTTGTTGCCCACTTTGCCCCCAGCACGGTCAAGAGCCTGCTCCATTGTGTCGCAGGTCAAAATACCGAAGCCAACGGGGATGCCGCGCGCCAGCTGCACATTCATGAGCCCGCTCGAAGCAGCGGAGCACACATACTGATAGTGATCGGTTGAACCGCGAATGACCGCTCCAAGAACGACGACACCATCAACCTTGTGGGTTTCGGCAAGCCACTGGGCTGCGAGCGGCGCCTCATAGGCTCCGGGCACCTCAACCTCAACGATTTGTTCGAGTTTGATGCCCCGACGTTTGAGGAGTGCCTGGGCCCCTTCCGCAAGACGACGTGTGATTAATTCATTGAACCGACAAACCACCAAACCAAGTTTGATAGGTTTTTGCGCTACAGCCATTTCAGCTCTCCCAAGCAGCCAGAAAACTCTCTACCTTGCCGCCTCTACTCCATGATCATTGCTCAAGTAAATGGCGAGCAATGATCAATCGCTGGATCTGAGAGGTACCCTCGTAAATCTGGAAAATCTTTGCGTCACGCATCAGCATCTCGACAGGGTACTCGCGGCTGTAGCCATAACCACCAAAAACCTGGACTGCATCGGTCGTAATGCGCATGCAGGCATCCGAGGCAAATAGCTTGGCGATCGAAGCCGTAAAGGTGTTTCTTTGTCCAGCGTCGATTTCGCTCGCAGCTTTCCAAACGAGCAAACGGCTCGCTTCGATGTCCCGTGCCATCTCTGCAATCATGAACGCCACGGCTTGGTGTTCCGCAATCGGCTTGCCGAAAGTTGTACGCTGCTTGGCATACTCGATGGCACACAACATTGCGCGCTCTGCCAATCCAACCGCGCCGCTGGCAACCACCGGACGTGTGCGGTCGAATGCCCCCATGGCCAGTCGGAAGCCATCACCTTCCTTACCGAGCATGTAACGCGCAGGCACTTCAACATTCTCGAACGTCAAGCCACGTGTGTCTGAGCAGCGTTGGCCCATGTTGTCTTCTTTTTTGCCGAGAATGATGCCGGGGCTGTTCGCAGGAACAACGAAGCCGGTCATTCCCTTGTGTCCTGCAGCAGGATCAGTCTTTGCCAAAACGAAAAACCATTTTGCGTGACCTGCATTGGTGATCCACATTTTGGATCCATTCAGAATAAATTTGTCGCCCACTCTCTTTGCAGTGGTTTTGATCGAGGCGACATCCGAACCTGCGCCGGGTTCAGTCACACAGTAGGCTGCCATGATGGGCTCATCGACCATCGGGGCGAGGAACTCTTTGTAGATTGCTTCATTGCCGCCCAAAATCACGGGCACTGAAGCGAGCTCATTCGCTAACGCAGCCGTGCAGAATCCTGCGCTGCCCATTGCAAGAGCTTCTCCGATCAAAGAGTGTGCAAACACACCCAGACCGAGTCCACCCACTGATTCAGGAACAAATGCATTTAATAACCCAAGTTGGTGAGCCTTTGCGAAAAGTTCGTTTGGAAAACGTGCAGTCTCATCGAGTTCACGCGCTTTTGGCCAGACTTCTTTGTTCGCAAAATCGCGCGCCAGTTCAAAGATCGCCTGATGTTCATCGCTCAATTTAAACATAGTCATTGGTTTTGGCCTCCTTCAATTACCTCAGCAGTGTAACACCGTGAACGGAGCAAAGCCTCGCACCATCCACAAAGGTTTGGCACGTCAATAGAGCCACAGCACCCTCAATATGATTTGCTCAGTGGCCAGGGAACAGTGATAGAATCGCAGAGAATCTTTGCGAAAAAAAATCAGGGGGAACTTCACCTATGGGTGGTACAAAAACCAGTTTCATGAAGAATGTTTTCAATGGCTCGATTCCGGAGTCACTCCTTCATCATTATCCTTTCTTCAACACACCCCGCGAAGAAGAATTCCGACTGGTTTCACAATCGATTGGTGATTGGCTCAAAGAACATGTCGATCCGATGAAACTCGATGACGAAAAGAAAATTCCGGAGCACGTCCTCAACGGCCTGAAAGAGATGGGTCTATTTGGTTTGATTATTCCGGAAATCTACGGCGGATCGGAATTCACGCAAACTCTGTACACCCGCACGCTGGAGTTGATGAACAAACATGAAAGCTGCGTCACTCTGACCGTGGGTGCGCACCAGTCAATCGGCCTCAAGGGTCTCTACCTTTTTGGAACGGAAGAACAGAAAAAGAAGTACATGCCAAAGTTGGCTACAGGTGAGATGATCGCTGCCTTCGCGCTCACTGAACCCACGGCTGGTTCGGATGCAGCTGGAATCAAGGCAAGGATTGTACGACAAGGTGATCACTACATCCTAAATGGTTCAAAACTCTGGATCACCAATGGTGGCTTTGCAGACTTCTTCACCGTTTTTGCGAAAGAAAATGTGGACGGTGAGGACAAGATTACAGCCATTATGGTGACACGAGACATGGGCGGCGTGAGCCATGGCCCTGAAGAACACAAGTTGGGCATCAAGGCTTCGAGCACGGTTGAAGTCTACTTCAAGGACGTCAAGGTTCCTGCATCGAACGTTCTAGGCAAACCCGGAGATGGCTTCAAGATCGCGATGGGCATTCTCAACCAAGGACGACTTGGTCTTTCGGGGGGAGCTCTGGGAACTATAAAAGCTGTGCTCAATCAATCGGTGACATATGCAAAAAACCGTAAAGCTTTCCAGAGTTCCATTTCCGAATTCGGTGTCATTCAGGACATGCTCACTGAAATGGCGTGTCACGCCTACGCCGTAGAGTCGATGACCTATTTCACAACAGCATTGGTCGATGCGGGTGATGTGGACTATTCGATTGAAGCCGCCATCTGTAAAATCTATGGAACCGAGGCTTGCTGGCGCGTGCTTAACCTCGGCATGCAGATTCACGGTGGCAATGGTTATATGAAGGACTACGGTCTGGAGCGTCGCCTGCGTGATGGACGTATTGGCATTATCTTTGAGGGAACAAACGAAATTCTGCGCATGTTCGTTGCCATGACAGGCCTCAAGGAACCGGCGAGCGAATTCAAGAGAATTGGAAAAGAGCTCCAAAGTCTCCAGAACATCAGAAACCTCGATTCGTTGAACGATGCCATTGGCAAAATCGGCGTAATCTCTGAGTTCGCTTTCCAGCAGGTTAAACATGCTGTGGTGAGCGAAAAACTTGAAGGCTTCCATCCGGCCCTTGAAAAAGAGGTTTCTCGCCTCGCAGACGCTTCGAAGGCCCTCGCCAACACAGCAAGCAAGCTCATTCGTCAGTACGGTCAGAGACTCATCGACGAACAGATGCAACTTTGCCGACTTGCCGACATCGCCATTGATACCTTTATGATCGCGGCGGTGCTCTGTCGCACAAACTCAATGCTTGAAAAATGTGGCGGCCCGGAAAAGAACTCCACCGAACTTTCGCTGGCGCAACTGGTTGTACGAAATGCAAAAGCCCGTATTAATCAGAATGTTTACAGCATCAAAGCGAACCGTGATACCGAAGTCAAACTTATTGCGAAGCATCTGTGCGAAACGGAGAACTACCCCTTTGAACTGAGCCGGATTTCCTAAGAATCCCGAGACTGTTGGAAATCCGACTGACCTCGCTCAGGTTTGTCATCCGAAAACCGAACCTCATTGCGCAGACAGGAGGTCTTGCGGATGGGTTCTGTGTCATCAATCAGCATGGTCTGGATGATCATGGTAGGCATTATGGCCACGTGCTTGGCCTATCTTGTTGGATTTCTCTGTCAGACCTCTGTGAAGGTTCACCTCAACCGACAGAAGAGAAATGCGCTGCGCCCATTGTTAAGTTTTACTCGCGCCGGCCGAGGCAGCAGACTCAAAAGATTCGAACAGATTGCGGTGGTTGTTGTCTCTGATGTTGAGGCGGCACTTCAACCTCCGCTCTGCTCGCGCCATGCTCGCTCTTTCCTCCCAATTCTGTCGGACGTCCGCCGCCGCGGACAGCTTCTGCTCAGCCAACAGACAGGTGCACACCGGGTCAGTGCGCCCGAGCGCGAGCGTCAGTTGCATTCAATCGTCCACAAGTTGGGACAACTGGAAAATCGCCTAAAAGCACTGCCCAAACCGAACGTCACAGTAGAAGAAGTGCTGCTTGGAAAATTTGAATAAGCGAGGTACGACCGAGATGTTCTTGAGGATAAACGGAATGAATTTCAAAAGTGCACAGCCCCTGACCTTGGAGCATTCCCAGGCCGCAAAACCTCGTCCGGTGCGTCGTCCCGATGAAATCTGGCATTGTCGTGAATACTGGACCGGTGATTCACGCGATGGTCAGTATACCAACGGAGATGGCTACCATTATTTTGAAATGAAAGGCTCCGGACTCATCATCAAGGCCCTTGAATATTACGAAACCGAAGATGGCGAAGAGCGCACAACCGAGGTTCCCGAGCTGGTGGGTATCAATTGGTTTGAATTCTTTGGCTTCGAGGATGATGAGCTTCTCGAGCAGGTCCCCGAGCACGAATTTGCTTACGTAGAAGGCCTCATCAAAAAATCCTGAAGCCCACTCCCCCCATGCAATTGCCATTGTGAGAATCCTGATTAGATTCTCCAGGGCGTGGCAGTATGCCCGGGGAGACCGTTATGAATTACTACGATTTGCTTGGCGTAAACAAAACTGCGTCCGAAGACGAAATCAAAAAAGCTTATCGTAAGCTTGCGATGAAGTTCCACCCCGACCGCAACCCCGGCAACAAGCAGGCCGAGGAAAAATTCAAACAAATCTCGGAAGCTTACGCTGTGCTTTCCGACAAAGACAAAAAACGTCAATACGACATGTATGGGGATTCCGCCTTCCAGCAGGGGGGAGGCTTCCGCGAGGACGTTTTCAGAGGTGCCGACTTCAGCAGCATTTTTCGCGAGATGGGTTTCGGAAACGTCGACTTCGAAACTATGTTCGGAGGCGTGGGTGGAATGGGCGGAATGGGTGGTGCACAAGGGCGTGGCGGTGCATTCCGCGGCCAGCGCAACTATCGACCCAGTGGAGGCGGATTTCGTTCGCCGCCTGGCTACGACAGCCCGTTTGCGGATGACAGCTCTTATGATGTCGAACGGGAACTCGACGTTGGCTTCATGGACGTCTACAACGGAGGCGAGCGCCAAGTGGTTTTTCGTCTGACCACGGGCGAAAGTGTAAACGCACGCATTAAAATTCCAGCAGGCGTGGAAGATGGCAAACTATTACGCCTCAAGGGCCAGGGTGCGACGAAGCCGAACGGACAAAGAGGCGACCTCTACCTCAAAGTCAAAATGAGCGAACACCCCGACTTCCACCGAACCGGTGCCGATGTGGAATGCGAAGCGCAAATTCCATTCACAACGCTTTCCCTCGGCGGGCCAATCAACATCAACACGCCACAAGGCCCCAAACGAACACATCTGAAGGCTGGGATGAAGAGTGGCGTGAAGATCAGGCTTAAGGGGCTTGGTTTTGTGAAAGAGGGTGGGCAAGACCGAGGAGACCTCTACGCTCGGCTTGTTGTGCAATCACCAACCGAGGATCAATTGACTCCCGAGCTGGTCGAAGCGCTCGAAAAACTCAAACTTCTAGGATTCTGATTTTTGCCTGAATTGAGTTGAACTGCTATCTTTGCAGATATCAGATAAAGGGCCAAATCATGGGAATGTGCTGGACTTTCAGAAATACAAACACAGGCGATGCCAAAGCAACTCTCCAACGCGAGCTCCAAGCGGCAGGCGTACCTTCTTTTGCAGACATTTCTTGGGAGCAAGACACCATGTTGGTACGTATCGACAAAGGTGGCAAAAGTGAATTTAAGCTGACCCTTCAATCAAATGGCTCTGATGTTAAGTTTGTAGAAACAAAACGCGATATCGCCTTCTTGCACAAACCGTTTGTTGGCAAGGTTGAAAGTTTTGTGGACACAATTCTTTCCAAAGCGGGCGCAGCAAAAGCCTAACAAATGGCAGGTTGCACTTTCTCCACAGCTGCAGCCCGTACTCAAGTGCCAGCGCCACTTTTTGCGCTGGCACTCGTGCTTGCTTCGTGCGTCAGCAGCACCTCCGGTGACTCCGACAAGGATGGAACACCCGCTGCAAGCAGAAGCCAAAGCTCACCCGAAACCAAACTTTCCGAACAACTGATTCAACGACTCCCAGATTCACTGACTACGACTGAGGATTTCGAAAAATCAGATCATGGCCGCCGCATCAGTGCACTCTTGGGACGCGAGCTTTCAGACACCCACAAACAGACTCTTGTTTCACTGCGCGCTCTTCTGCTTTCGCAGCGGGAGATCCGTGAGCAGCGGCCAACGCAAGCTAGAGAACTGGGCAAGGTCGTGCTCTCAACGCCGAATCTATCCACCGAAATGTACGTCTCTGCGCTGCGGAAGATCGCTCTAGCTGATGTGCTCACTCTCAATCTCGAAGAACCGAGCCCTGGAGCCGAACCCGCTGCGCGCGACCCACGAGGAGAATTCAACTCTTTTCAGAATTTGCAGTGCTCAGTAGCTTGTAAATCTTCGGGCTGGGAAGTGCTTGCACGCGAAGAGCCAAACTTGCTCGGGGTCAATGGATATCGCACCCGGTTGCTCGCGGAGGCCCATTTCCGACGCGAAGGCCTCAACGTTCCCACATGGCTCAGAGGTATCTGGAATCAATCACTTCCACGTAAAAAAGAGATCATTGTGGAGGATTCGCAATCCTCCAAAGAAACTTCTCTGGACAAGGTACTGAAACTCAGAGCACTTGTTGACAACAGACAGTGGGATATCGCAGCCCCCCTGGCAAGAAAAGTACTTGGACAAAAACCTCCCAAACCGACAGCCAACACCAAAAATAAGGCGGCCTGCCCAGCTGATTACATTTTCGCACAATATGTTTCAGCACAGGTTTTTCGCATTCAGCAAGACCGAAAAACTTTTGCCCAATGGCAAGCTCAATTGATGTCCTCGCTTGAACAACATAGTTGCCGGCCCGAGCATTTCGGGTTCGACAAGGAGCAATTTGATTCTTTCAAACTCGATGCTCGTCTGTGGCTCGCGCGACTCCAGTGGGAACAAAACGAAAATCCTCAGGCCTTTCATTCTGCAAGACTCGCGCTCAACGAGGCAACTGTATTGCAATCCTGGGAGCATTACGTTGATGCTGCGAAAATCTTGATAGGTCGTGTTGGATTCGAAATGTTGAATCCTTCCGAGAATCTCGCCTTTCTAAATGCACTTGAAAAACAATCCCACAGCCATGAGCTCGATGAGTTTCCAGACTGGTTGGGTACACGAAAAGGCCTGATGCATTTCCTTGAGGGCGATTTCTCCAACTCACAGAAGGAATTCGAGAAGGTTATCTCTTCTACCACTGACAATTTCACTCGAGCTATGGCGTTCTACTGGATGGGACGAACATCAAAGGCTCGAAATGATGTTGCAGTCAGTGAGAACTCTTTCCTATCTTCGGGACGCACCGATCCTCTGAGCATCTATGACATTTTCTCAGGGCAAATTCTCGCCCGGGAATCAGGTCGAGCCTCGACCGACGCCAAGCGCGCCTTCGTCAATAGCTGGCGTGATGTGCACGACGCCTGGATGCTGATTCCAAAAGACAAGCCGCTACGGATTCTAACTTCGGTCACACCACGAACAGGAGAAAATCCGAAATCTGATGTTGCCAAAGAGCTCGCGCTCTCTCAGCAGCAGTTCGATCTCTCACTGGAAAGTGCGTTGTTGATCCTAGCAACACTTCGAGCTGCTGAGCCCGACCTGAGCCAGGATGATTTTTTGGCCAAACTGCGCAAGAGTGACGAACTTCTTCCGCATCTTTTAAGAGCCGAAACTACGAGTCTGAGAAACTCATTCACACGGCTCAACACACTCTATACCGAGGTCCTACCACGAGCTCACCAAATTGCCTGGCTCTCCCATGCGCTTGGGGACTATCCCAATTCGATTTTGTTCGTAGGTCGCCTACGCGATTCAATCGGCTGGGATACAGACTATCTTCCATTTCTATATTTCATTTTTTATCCGCGCCCTTTCATCAATGAATTTCAGGCTGCGGCAAACCGATGCTCCGTGGATATCGATGTTCTTTATTCTGTCGCCCGCCAAGAGAGCCTGTTTCAAGCCTCAGTGAAAAGCCCTGTGGGTGCGGTTGGTCTTATGCAACTTATGCCCACAACTGCTCAGAGAATATTAAAGCAAATGCCCGAGTTCCAAAACGGACAGAAGATAGACCTCACTGATCCGGCAACGAACACGCTTGCAGGTGCGTGCTATTTGCGAGACTTACTTGTGCGCTATCAGAACAATCTCGCCCATGCCATCGCTGCATACAACGCCGGAGAAGCCGCCGTCGACAAATGGATTGCGCGCCGGCAGAAGATCGCCGATGTGCCTTTTTTCATCGAGTTCATCCCGTTTGCCGAGACAAAAACCTATGTGCAAAGAGTGTTGCGCAACTACTACAATATTAAGTGGATTTATCAGGATCCTGCGCTGAGGTAGCGGCCACGGCTTCCTTCGTCGGAACTTCGTTCAGCTGGCCTCTGGCCAACGCCCCCTGAGCAGGACGTACTAGCGGGGGTGAATTCTCTTCCTGAGCAGAGGAATCAAAGATCGTATTTTCGGTGAGCGACTCTACCTGAGGAACAGACGCCTCGGCGCCTTCTACAGGGGCCGAGGATGTGTGCTCTGATGTGCTTTGAAGTTGCGCATCGGCTGATTCACCCGGGAGCGAAGCATTTTGGTCGGCTGCCGGGGGCTGAGGCGGACGCTGCTCCGTAAGAATATCCCGGGTGACCTGGTCACGAACGTCCAACCAACTGCGCTGGAGATCGTTGGTGGCACCGCGAAAGTCATTCCAGGCCTTCATGAACTTGCGCATGTTCTTTGGCAAATCATCTGTGCCAAAAAGAATCAACGCAACAAGCGCAATGACCAGAATTTCTCCACCACCCACACCAAACATGCAGACACTTACTCCGTCGTTGCCGGATTAATTTTTGGCCAGTTCTTCCTCGATCAAACGCGAGAACTCGGCTTCATTGACCGCGCCACCCAGCTTTCGACCATTCACAAAGTAAGCCGGCGTTCCGTTGATTCCGAGGTTTTGCCCTTCCTGAGCATCCTTCAATACCTCGTTCTCCATCTTCGGATCTTTCATGCATTCCTCAAACTTGGCAGAATCGAGACCAATTTTACCTGCCAGGTCCTTATAAAGCGGGGCGCCAAGCGTTTGATAGTTTTCAAACAGCGCGTGATGCATTTCGAAATATTTTCCCTGTGCGCCAGCACAATTTGCTGCAACTGCCGCTGGCAGGGCTTCGGGATGGATCTCACGGAGAGGGAAGTCACGGTACACCCAACGCACCTTGCCTTTATATTTTTCAATAATGCGATTCAGCGTAGGCACCATGCGGGCACAGAATGGACACTGGAAGTCCGCAAATTCTACAATCGTGACCTTGGCATCCTTAGGTCCGACGAAATAGTTGCCCCCATCATCAACGTCGAGCTTCGGCTCCTTCGGTTTGCGCACAGCAACACGAATGGCACCGGTTGCTTTTGCTTCATCTACGAGCTCACGGAACACGCCTTCGCGCGCACGACCCTCAAGATAGTTTTTCACTTGAGGTGCGCGTTGGTCTTCAGGGATTCGTTGAAGCGCAGGATTGTCTTTGTTCTCCTCGAGAAAGCTCTTCACTTCGGCGTCAGAGATTTTAACTTTTTCTGCAAAGTACGCCGCCTGAGCCTCTTCTGCAGATGCGAGCTTGCGCTCGACCTTCATCTTTTCAAAGTAGTCCATCACATAACGCTGCATGAGGATCTGCTCAGCCGCTGTGTAGACTTGCATCTCGGCTTCATAGAGTTTCTGCCCTTCACTGCCGTTCAGTGTGCTGATCTGTACTTGTGTTCCACCAAAGGAACCAAGAATCCCGGAGTCACCGGAGACAGGTGATGCAACAGCCTCATTTCCACCTTGGGAGGCGAACGAAGCACGTCCCGCAAGACGATCTTTGTCGAGTGTGAACAGGGGAACAAGTCCCAGCAAACCACCCAGGACAAACGCTGCGCCTATCAAAACCTTACTTTTCGACATTGAAATCCTCACTTGAGTTCTTAACGAAACTTGTTCTCCAACTCAGAAATATCTCTACGATACGCTGCCTCTTCGGCAACTCCAACCACATCGGGCAAGGATCTTGCATACTCAAGAGTCTTGAGTGCCTCCGCCTTGGATTGAATCTTGGCCTGAACCTCGGCCATGTAGACATGATTCAGCTTGCTCTCAGGCGCGAGGGAAATTGCTTTGCGCAAGTCTTCAGCGGCCTTTTGATTGTCGCCAAAGGAAATCATGCCTGGGATTTTGTTATAGAGCCGACCACGAATGCGGTACGGGCCCGCATAATGATATTTAGGGTCGATTTTGATGGCCTCACTCAAGGCGTCCTTCATGGGCCCAGCAGAATTCAAAGCCTTCAGAATTCCCTTTGCAATGCCCCATCCACCGAGGGTCACGGCATACCAGTAGTGCCCCTCAACACGAGAAGGGTCGAGCTTGCGGGCCTTGTCTCCGGCCTCGCTTCCCACCAGAAAGATCGCCTGTTTGTCTTCACTCGTGGCGTCTTTTGGCAGAGCAAAAAATCCGCCGTAATAAGCCATTCGCGACATTCTCCAGAGAACCTCGTAATTATCCTGAAGGGTATGTTTCTTCTTCAGAAAATCGACGATCTGTGGATGAACTTCGTGGCGAGCAGCCCAGATCGCATCAAGAGACTTGACGGTCGGTTCGAACACGAGAGGAGCGGGGCTGGCCGCGGGACTAGATGCCGGCGCGGCCGTGTTGCCAGTGGTGCCCTGAAGCGCGGGAGTCGCAGGCGCAGCAAACGCCTCGCTCTGAAAAATGCGCACAGGACTCAGGTGAGAAATCGCCAAACAACAACCAACAATCACGAAGCTTGCAATCGAGCGAGAGGCCATATCTTTGTTCTCCTTTAGCAGAGATCAAAGATATTGCTTGAGTGCCTCAACCTTGTCGAGCTTCTCCCAGGGGAACTGAGAACGACCGAAGTGGCCGTATGCTGCGGTTTCACGGTAACTGAAACCGTTGCGCGATGGGTGCTTGAGGTCGAACTGCGCGATAATATCTGCGGGTTTCATGCGGAAAGTTTCGCGTACAGCAGTCTCGATACGGGTGCGGGAAACCTTCTCTGTGCCAAACGTCTGAACATTGACACTGACGGGCTCTGCAACGCCAATTGCGTAGGCAATTTGCACCAGCGCACGATCGGCCAAACCAGCTGCAACGATATTCTTGGCAATGTAGCGTCCGAGGTAAGCTGCCGAACGGTCGACCTTGCTCGGGTCCTTGCCGGAGAATGCACCACCGCCGTGAGCGCCATGGCCGCCATAGGTATCAACGATGATCTTGCGGCCAGTGAGACCGCAGTCACCCTGAGGTCCACCAGTCACGAAACGACCTGTGGGGTTAATGAAGTAGCGGGTTTTGCTGTCGAGCAAATGTGCAGGAATGGTCTTCTTGATGACCTCTTCAACAACGAAAGTGTGAAGCTTTTCGAGCGAAACGTCAGGAGTATGCATCGTGCTAACAACAACAGTGTCAACACGTTTGATAACGCCATTATGATACTCAACAGTGACCTGGGATTTTGCATCCGGGCGCAGGAAGGGAACCTTCTCAACCTTACGCTTGTCAGCCAGCTTGCGCAGGATGTTCTGAGCATACTGAAGAGTTGCTGGCATGAGCTCTGGAGTCTCATTGATCGCGTAGCCAAACATCATACCCTGGTCGCCAGCACCCATCTCTTTGTGCAGACCTTCGCCTTCATTCACACCGACGGCGATATCGTGTGACTGGGCATCAACCGCAACCATCACACCGCAGCTGCGGTAATCGAAGCCATTGTCGGGATCGTCGTAACCAATTTCCTTGATGGTCTCGCGAGCGATGTCAGCGTACTTGCGCGCTTTCATTTTGCACTCGTCGCTGGTTGTGATTTCGCCTGCAATAACCACGAGTCCAGTTTTAACGAGAGTTTCACATGCAACACGAGCATGTGGGTCATACTTAAGGAGTTCGTCGAGGATGGCATCAGAAACCTGATCCGCAACCTTGTCAGGATGTCCTTCAGACACACTTTCAGAGGTAAAGTACGTAACTTCAGGCTGCGATGATTGAAAGACTTGGGTTCTGTGGAACATGAGGCACCTCTCGAGGGTGAACTAAAAAAAATCTCCAAAATCAAAAAGCGAGGAGAACCTGTAAGCCGGATTCTGTCGACGACTACAATTTCTCTTGCTCCCACCGTTACCGGAGGAGTCTTTGCAACCAACCCGGGCGTTCAGCGGATCGAGCCAATCCTCCGCCCCTATTTGGTTTTGCTTCGAGTGGGGTTTGCCAAGCGCCGTGTCGCCACGGACACCCGTGAGCTCTTACCTCACGATTTCACCATTGCCGGGTTTGCACCTTAGGCTTTGTATTTTCTGTTGCACTTTCCGTCGGGTTGCCCCGCCTGGTCGTTAACCAGCACTCCGCTCTACGAAGTCCGGACTTTCCTCACTCATGGACCCAAAAAGCCCACGGCGCTGTAGCCCAGCTCTCCTCGCGAGGGACACATAGCCCAGCACCCCCCTGACTTCAAGCGGCAAATATCAACTCGCCGAAGGTGCTGATTGACGGCGGAAAATCGACCGAATCTGAGAGGAGCTGACCTTCAGGAACATCAAACCCAAAAGGGTGTTCACAAACAGACCCAGGGCACTTTGAAGCACCCCGGCTGAGGCAACCACCGCAGGAGAAACCGAGAAAATCCCGAAAACTGTTGCCATGATGAGCTGGTAACCACCTATTCCGGCAAAACCCAACGGCAGCAACGAGGCAACCGAGATAATCGGAAATACACAAACGATCTGAAAGAAATCGAGATGTACCGAGAGGGCACGTGCAGCGAGATAGAGTGCTGCACTGGCGGCCAGTAGGTTCACAAAGCTGAGTACAATGGGCCAAGCCAAGCGGGAGGGATGACGCGTACCGGCCTCGATGTCATGGCGCAAAGGTTCAAGTTGACGCGCAATCGCAGCGAAAACAGCACGCACCCGGGTACCAGACCCGTATTGTTTCTCTGAAAAACGGCGGCAAAGCAGACGAACAGGCTTCCAGCGCACGAACAACGGAAGAGCAAAGAGCGTAGCTGCGCCTAATCCCGAAGTCGTCATTAAAAAAAGGACACCGCTGATCTCGCTGCTATCTGTGGCGACAACTTGGACAAGCAAATAGCCGGCGAAAACAAAGCCCATGAGCAGAATTCCGAGAAACCCGACCAGACGGTCGACAAGCGAAACGATAGCCAACTTGGCTTTAAGCCCCGCACCACTTCCGCTAGAATTCAGTGAGCGTTGAGGATCGTTGCCGAACATCAGGCCGATCCTCAAAACCTCAACCACAGCCATTGATCCGGGAAACCACTGGCCTAACGCGGTTGAAACAAAAGTTGCAGATGAAGCCTGTGATAGAGGCGTACTCACACCAAACAAATTCAGAAGCTTCCAATAGCGGACCATCATAACGACAGCACAGAATGCCTGTACCAGGCACACTCCCAGGATCGTTTTGGGATGAGCAATAAATGCAGCAACAATGTCAGACCAACGCAAGAGTCCAAGCTTCTGCATCACAGAGAGAAAAACAAAGGCAACAACCAATAGTAACAACGAACGGAGAATCGCCTTCACTAGAACTCCTCTGCCACATCACCACGCCTATCAGGCTCGGGATCAATACCATAAGCCTTCAGCTTCCTGTACAAATGACTACGCTCAAGCCCAATATTCTCAGCTGTTCTGGAAACATTAAATTCGTTTTGTTTGAGCTTCTGCAAAATGAATAATCTCTCGAACTCTGCTCGAGCATCGCGGATCCTTTCGAACTGAAATGGTGCACTGCTCTCATTCTCAGGCGAGCGCTTGGTCATGCAAATCTCAGCAGGAAGGTGCGTTTCATCGATAACATCTTCGCGCACCAGAATACTCAGGCGCTCCATGATATTCTTCAATTCACGGATATTCCCGGGCCAGTGATAGGCCATGAGAGCACGCTGTGCGCCCGAAGAAAAGGTCTTTGACGTCACGCCCTCTTCGGCACTGAACGCACCGAGATAGTGATTGGCGATAGAGAGTATGTCGTCTCCACGCTCCCGCAGAGGAGGGAGAAGAATCGGGATAACGTTCAGTCGGTAGAAAAGGTCTTCGCGAAACTCACCCTTCTTTATAGCCTCTTCAAGATTTTTATTGGTGGCAGCTATAACACGTACATCAACCTCGACAGTTTCATCACTGCCGATCCGCTCAAACCTTTGCTCCTGCAAAACGCGGAGCACTTTGCTCTGCACCTTGAGAGACATGTCACCAATCTCGTCGAGAAACAAAGTGCCCGTGTGCGCCTGTTCAAACTTGCCACGTTTGCTCTGCATGGCGCCCGTAAATGAGCCCTTCTCAAATCCGAAAAGTTCAGACTCAATGAGCTCCTCAGGAATTGCGGCACAGTTAATAGCAATAAATGGTTTGCGACTACGCAAGCTTTTTTCATGAATGAGGCGTGCGACATTTTCCTTGCCTGTGCCATTTTCTCCTGTGATGAGCACCGTTGAATTCTTTGAAGCAACAACATCTATAGTGTCGCGCACCTGGAGCATTGCCTTCGATTCACCGATGAGCTTGTAGCGCTTCTCCATCCGCATACGCAGGTGGGCATTTTCAGCGCGCAATTGACGCAACCGCAGTGCGTTCTCGACGCTCATCACAAGCTTCTCAAGACTCAATGGCTTCTCGAGAAAATCTACAGCCCCGAGCCTGGTTGCCTTCACAGCTGTCTCGATGTTGGCATGACCAGAAATCATGACCACGCAAACATCACTTCCCAAACTCCTAATTTTCTCAAGAACAGCGAGCCCATCTTGATCGGGAAGCCAGACGTCAAGCAGACACACTTCCGGAATCTCTTTGGCGAGAAGCCTCAGACCCGTGGCCGCATCATGTGCAATACTGACACGGTGACCTTCATCACGGAGGATATCGGACATAGCTTTACAGATGTCGCGTTCGTCATCGATGATGAGAATCTTTCCGGTGCTGGAACTCACCAGATCGCTCACAGAGCTGTTCATTGACACTCCAAATTGATCAGGTCGACAAGATCATCGTAAAGACACTACCACGAGGCGTGTTGGCAGCCACTCTCAACATTCCGCCATGTTCGTGGACGATTTGCTGCACGATCACGAGTCCGAGACCAGTTCCAGTGCGCTTGGTGCTGAAATAAGGCTCGAAAAGCCTATCGCGCACTGCCTCAGGCACACCTTGGCCCCAGTCGAGCACAGAGATTTCCAAGTTTCCGGACAGCAGTGTGGGCGAGCCAGCCCGAATAACAACCTTTCGGGCATCCGGAAGACCTGCAGATGCAGCGATGGCGTTGGCGAGGAGGTTGATGAGAGCCCGTCCCAGCTGTTCTGGATCGAACTTAAATTTATAGGACTCATCCTCTAAACCCGGATTCAGAGTCAAATATGCATTTGATTCTCGGCTCCAGTACTCAATGACAATCGCAACCTGCTCCGGATTCTCTGAGAAAGAGGCTGCAGCAAATTTCAGTGTGTCGAAAATATTGGCATGCTGCATGCGTGCGCCGGGCATTCGAGCCACGGAAACAAATTCATCGACAAGCCTTTTGATGGTGTCTGATGATTGAACAATCACACCAAGACTCTCCTTTAAAGCCTCATGGTCTGCGCCCTCGACGCGCCCCAAAAGGCGGCGTTCAAGTCTTTGTGCTCCAAGCTTGATAGGAGTGAGAGGATTTTTGATCTCGTGGGCAACTTTGCGTGCCACCTCGCGCCAGGCTGCAGAGCGCTGGGCCCTGAAGATGTGCGTAACGTCTTCCACTATGACGAGGATAGCCCTTTCACCTTTGGGCTTTGTCAAGGCAATCGCCGCCACCACAAGTTGAAAATCAGAGAGCCCAAGACGACCAGAATATTCGCCCTCAACCCGTAGCTCCCCTTTTTCGAGGAGCGGTGAAAGCAATGGCTTGAGCCACTGACCATAAAATTCCGAGGGTAAAGCCTGAGCGAGTGTTAGGCCTCGCGCGCTGTCTTCATCAAGTGAAAACAATCGCTCCGCGGCAGGATTGCACGACTCAAGTTTGAGCTCACTATCGACGGAAAACACCGCCGCCTGCACCTCTTTGAGAACTGAAGCATAGTATTCTGTTTTTTCGGAAAGCTGAGCTGCTTGGTGCTCGAGTTCTGCAGCTGATGCACGAGCGCGCGACTGAGCATCGCGCAAGTCGCCGACCATTGATCTGAAACTACGCGCAAGTTGACCCAATTCATCATCAGAAACAACATCATCAATGTTTACATCGTAGTTGCCCTGGGCCACAGAGTTGGTCGCATGCGCCAGGGTTTGCAGGGGGCCAGTCAGCTCACGTGCAATGGTCACACCCAACCAAAGAGCAGAAAAAATAAGAAGCACCGTGAGTGCGCCCAGGAGAATATAGTAACTCAGACGCACCAATTCGACCCCCGGATGGGCCTCGGAAAGTTCGCGCGAGAGCAGCCCCCATTGGGTTTGGAATGACGGTGGAGAAAGGTGACCAACAAAAAAATCTCCTTGCCGAGCCGCAACAACATAACGCTCAGCATTCAACTTCAAGGCAGCAGCTTCGTTTGAAACTTTTGCAGCTTGAACATCGAGAACATTATGAAGTTGATCTTTAAGGGCGACGTGTTCCTGTTTGATCAGAGATTTGTCGCGTGCTGCGCGATTAACGGGAACAACAAAATCAAATTCGCTCGGACTACTCGAAAATTGAACTTGCTTGTTGAGAAGCTCGAGCATCTTTTCCCGATAGATAGCTTCAGTCTTCAAACTTTGCTCTGCTGTTTCGGCAACACTGGGCGGCATCCAGGTTTCAAAACGAACGTTCACAAATTTTGTCGAGATATAAAGGAGAATTAGAGTTGGTACGAGCGAAAAAAACAAAAACAAAGTGACCAAACGGGTGCGTAGTGAACTTCCAAAAACGGCTCGCTGTCTTTCCACCACGAGTTTGACTGCATTCCTGAAGCTCAAAAAAATGAGCACAAATGCCAAAACTGCATTGAGGTTCACGATGCTGAAAAACAGAATCACTGACAGAAATGTCTGATTCTTCAAAATGTGGGTTAGGCCTTCAAAAATTTTCGTTTCAAGCCAAGTTCCCACCACGAACAGCGCGAGTGCAAAAATCAAACCTGTCGCCAGACCGATGACCCGAGCTCTGTTGTTCATGCAAACCCTCCGCTGCGATCAGCCATTTTCCTGAGAAAATGGAAGCAGACGCACATCTGTGAGCTGAGTCTGCTCAGCAAGCAAATCGGCAGCAGGACAGCCCGCAGCGCTGCGCAGATTGTCGGGTAGGTTGATAGGACGAGCATCGTTAAGATTCACGGCCACAAGACGTAATTGTGCGAAGAAACACGCCCGACCCGCAGTGGAAAAGAAATCCTGGTGACCGTCGAGAAGCTCTTTTGTTGGTGGCTCAGAGATGATTTTCTGGAAAACCTTGAGGCTGCTTTTTCGCAGCGCAACGAGGCGCGTCAAAACAAAGACTCTCTGGCCAAACTGGAGGGGGCGGAGATATTTCGAGTTCAATTCCGCAACGACAAAGGCAACGCCATCTTTCAGACACTGCTCAAAGGGAACGCCAATTTCACGCATAGCCTGACATCGTGCACGTTCCAAATATTTGAGATAGTTGGGGTGGTGAACGACACCTCCCCCATCGATGTCCTCAAACTGGACTTCTACAGCAAACTGGGAGGTATAGTTCCAACGCATGAGTGGATCCTTAATCGGGGCAGCATCGATGAATTTTGTAAAGGCATTAGAGTGCTTACTACCAGTCGTTGACTCAGTCTATGAACGCTGGGTGGCGGATCGTGATGCACTGTCTGCGAGGCATGCCGCACATCCAGAGGCTCCACGCATCACATGCACCAAAGGGTGCGGCGCATGTTGTCATTTTCCGGTTATCCCGGCGACCGCCGGTGAAGCCTTCATCGTTTTGGCTCGATTGCTGGCCGAGGGCCAAAGCCTGGAGGAACTGCGGGCAAAGTGCATACCCTATGCGAGCCGATACCTTGAGCATGCTCGGCGCAGGGGATCACTTCCTCTCACAGATGAGCAACAGCATATATTCCTCAACGAAAAGCTGCCCTGCCCCCTGTTTGTATCCACACCCGAAACAGGTCCGCTCGGGGGACATTGCGGGATATTCAATGCCCGCCCCCTTATCTGCGATTTCTACCATAGTCTTGAAACACCCGAGCTCTGCCTTCTGAAAAAGCCGCACGCGTCGTTCGCGGACGTAGTGGAAAGAGGACATCAGGCCTTGGACGATATCCGTTCGGAAGAGCGCAAAATCTTTGGGAGAAGCACCTTGGGTCATCTTCCTCTGCTGCTGGCTGCGCTGCTGACAGAGGACGGCATGAACGCCTTTCTGAAGGTTGTTGAACCGTCCGAGGGGGAAGAAAACAGCCAAGATATTGAAGATTTCAGTCTCTACATGGAACTCATTGCGTGCCTTGGCTACCAATGGGGCGAAGGAGAATGGGATGCGCTTGCCAAAGCGCAGTCTGAAATGATTTAGTCCGGAACACTTTTGCTTTGGAAGGAGCAGACAAAATGGGTCAAAAACAAAAGGTCACCCTGATTCCTGGTGACGGGATTGGACCGGAAATCAGCGCAGCAGTGACGAAAATTCTTGCGGCCTGCGGTGCAGAAATCGAGTGGGAAACTCACGAGGGCGGCGAAGCCAGTGCTCTTGCTGGCAAAGGTGTAATGCCCGATGCCACCATTGAGTCAATTGCCAAGAATAGAATTTCTCTCAAGGGGCCAACCACTACACCTACGGGCGGTGGCCACCAAAGCGCCAACGTGACTCTGAGAAAGCGCCTGGACTTGTATGCCAACGTACGTCCAGCAAAGAGCCTGCCGGGCTACAAGACACGCTTTGACAACATTGACATGATCATCGTGCGCGAAAACACGGAAGACACCTACGCTGGGGTCGAGCACATGGTTGCGCCCAATGTGGCACAGTGCCTGAAGGTGATCACATGGGAAGGCAGCGAACGAGTTGCAAAGTACGCGTTTGAAATGGCCCGAAAGCTCAAAAGAAAACGCGTGACCTGTGTTCACAAAGCCAACATTCACAAGCTCACTGACGGACTTTTCCTCAAAGCACACGAACACGTTGCAAAAGAGTTTCCCGACATCGTCTTCGACAGCATCATCGTCGACAACCTGTGTATGCAGCTGGTCACGCGTCCTGAGGAATTCGACGTCCTGGTTCTGCCCAACCTGTATGGAGATATCGTCTCGGATCTGTGCGCCGGACTTGTTGGTGGACTAGGTGTTGCACCGGGAGCAAATATCGGCTCAACGGGTGCGGTCTTCGAAGCGGTTCACGGCTCCGCACCGGATATTGCAGGAAAGGGACTCGCCAACCCGACTGCCCTGCTGCTTTCGTCGGTGATGATGTTGCAGCACATGGGTGAGCTCGACAAAGCGTCGCGCATTGAAAAGGCGCTACATGCTGTGCTGGGAGAAGGTAAAAATCTGACCCGTGATTTGAAGGGTTCCGCAAGCACAATGCAGTTTGCTGACGCCATCATCGCGAAAATGAATTGAAACACAAAAGGAACGAGACCATGAGCTCAAGCACAGACAATCGTCTTCTCGCTGGCATCGATATCTTCGTTGAGGCACCTTTCGCGGCTCAGCTTCCTAAGCAGGTTGGAGCGTTGAAACTCGAACACGTCGCCAGCCGCGGAACAAAGCTCAAAGGAAGCGAACTCGAAAAGAGAATTTTGGATGTCCACTGGCTGTGTGCGCGTTACGTTTTTGAGAGCAATCGCCCACTCAACGCCGAGACAGAAGCCAGCATCTTGCAGGTCATTCAGAACGTCGGCAGCCAATGCAAGTGGTCGAGCGTCATTAAGCTCTACACACTCGACGGCAAGCCACAGTATTCCTAAGCATTTGTATATAAAAAAGCATCAGGCCCCGTCTATCTTGCTGATAAACGGGGCCTGATCTTATTTGCGCAAGAAGATTACATGTGAGCGCAAATCGCCTTGGCAAACTCGCTGCACTTCACTTCTTTTGCTCCTGCAAGCTGACGCGCAAAATCGTAGGTCACGACTTTGTCTTGCAGAGTTGCTTCAAAGGCTCTCTCGATCAGTGTGCAGACCTCTTTCCAACCCAGATATTCAAACATCATAACGCCGCTGAGAATCACACTTCCGGGGTTCACCTTGTCTTGGCCAGCATACTTTGGAGCGGTTCCATGGGTTGCCTCGAACACTGCATACCCGTCGCCAATGTTGGCGCCAGGTGCGATTCCAAGACCACCCACCTGTGCAGCAAGCGCATCGGAAAGGTAATCGCCATTGAGATTCGTGGTTGCCAAAACATCGTACTCATCGGGACGCAAAAGAGCCTGCTGGAACATGTTGTCTGCAATTGCGTCTTTGATGAGGATCTTTCCAGCAGGAACCTGGCCCTGGCACTCTTCCCAGGTGACACAGAAATCCCGGAACTCTTCCTTTGCGACGGCATAACCCCAGTCACGGAAAGCACCTTCAGTAAATTTCATGATGTTGCCTTTGTGCACAAGCGTCACACTCTTGCGCTTATTCTCAATCGCGTACTGGATAGCAGCGCGCACCAGACGCTTTGAGCCAAATTCACTCACGGGCTTGATGCCCAAGCCAGAATCCTCACGCACCGTTTTGTTGAAGGCTGTCTTCAAAAATTCTCTCAGCTTGAGCGCCTCGGGAGTGCCTGATTTAAACTCGATTCCGGCGTAGATATCTTCCGTGTTCTCGCGGAAAATAACCATATTGACTTTGTTTGGCTCACGCACGGGAGCGGGCACATTCGGATACCACTTTACCGGGCGCACGCATTGATACAAATCGAGAGTCTGGCGCAGAGTCACATTCAAACTGCGGATGCCTCCACCCACAGGAGTGGTCAGTGGACCCTTGATAGACACGCGAAAATCGCGCAGAGCGTCGACTGTCTCCTGGGGCAGCCAGTCATTGTATTGTTGAAATGAAGCCTCACCAGCAGGAACTTCCATCCAGTGAACTTTGCGCTTGCCACCATAGGCCTTGGCTACCGCAGCATCAAAAACCATCTGGCTTGCAGCCCAAATGTCTGGGCCAGTGCCGTCGCCGCGGATGAAGGGAATGATGGGCTCAGCAGGAACTATGAGCTGTCCTTTGCTGTCTGCGGTGATTTTCTGCCCCTGTGTGGGAACGTTGATCAACTTATAGGTCATGAGTTGCCCCTTCTTGTTCGAGAAGATGTAAACATGCGCCAAAATCTTCCGGGAATGGCGCCTCGAAAACAAACGTCTGTCCGTCCTTTTCAGTCCACGACAAACTGACGGCATGCAGCATATGGCGCGTGGCGGCCTGCGCAAGGGGGTGGCCTATAACATTTGTGGCATATGTTTTGTCGCCGAGAAGGGGCACACCTAAAGCCTGCAAATGTACACGGATTTGATGTGTGCGCCCGGTCTCCGGATAACATTCAACGAAACTGGCACGGCTCTTGGGAAATGTTTTCAGAACCTGAAAAAGGGTTCGGGCGCTCTTCGCATCCTGGCTACTGCGGGGACTCCGAGCTGTGCCACCTACAACAGCAAAATAGGTATTCGGGCGTGAAGGATCTTTGCGAATGGGCCAGTCAAGCACACCTTGCTTCGATTTTGGAATACCGAAACACAGCGCCTGGTAAACTTTTTTCATTTTCCTTTCGAGAAAGAGTTTCTCGAGCCGCTGCTGAGCCGTCTTGGACTTTGCGATCAGCATTACCCCGGAAGTGTCTTTGTCGAGTCGATGCACGAGCAGCAGCTCGAACTCAGCGAACAGTTCTGCATATTGAACCTTCAATGCATGGAGCACTGTTTCGTCACTGGTGGTCAGAGTCGCCTGCGAGGGAATACCAGCCGGCTTATTGATAACGACAAAGTCTTCCTGATTGGCGATAATCTGGATAGGAATTTTCTTGACCGAGCGCTCGGACAAAGAGCGAGATTCGTCCCAGAAAAGCTCGATGATATCGCCTGCACGGACTTCCTTTTTCGCCAGACTAACGCGACGTTTATTCAGGTAAGCACCACCTCGGTCGATAACAGATTTTATTTTCTTTCTCGATAAGCCGTCAAAAAGAGCGGACGCTGCCACGTCAAATCGGACTCCGTTGAGGGAGCTGGGCACCTGTGCTTTAATTTGCGCAACCATGTCAAAGTCACCTTTTGTCTGTGGAGTACGCCTATGCTGATAAGCAAGATGAACGCACGCGCCCTCTTCTGGATACTAGTCGTCGCAATGCCCTCATCCATCGCTTGCGCAAGCTGGAACTCAGCCACCTATCCCGGACCTGGACTGGATGGAAGCGAAGGTCTCACTTATTCGCTCGACAACACCTTCAGTAACAAACGCGTCCATGTTCTTAAAATCGACCTGACTCACCCAAGTGTCAAACTTCGTGGCTCAACATCAAGCGAAAAGGGTTTGACGCCATCTGAGTTCAGCAAAAAGACCGGCGCAGTTGCAGCAATCAATGGCGACTTCTTCGACGGAATGCTTCAGCCCATTGGCCTTGCAGCAGGCCTCGGAGAGGCGTGGCCGAAATCGGTGGACACGAAAGAATGGTCATTTCTCGCCTGCACCGACAAAAACGAGTGCATCATTGAAGACTATAACAAAGTGACACCTTGGCGCGCAGACTGGAACACAGTGGTGGGCGGATGGCAGATTCTTCTCGACCAAAATTTCGAGTGGACTTCAGCCTACGACACATCATGCGGTGACTTTTGTAAAGTCCCGCATCCGCGCACAGCGGTTGGCTTAAGTGCCGACAGAAAAACAATGTGGTGGGTGATGGTCGAAGGGCGTCAGGGTTCGCTTACAGGGCTCACGTTGTCGGACACCACGCGCGTCTTCAAACGCCTCGGAGCTGAGTGGGCTCTTAACCTCGATGGCGGAGGAAGTTCTGGAATGATTCTGAACGGCCGACGCATCAACGGCCGCCCCCTCAATGAACCAATGGAACGGCGTGTGGCCAACTGCCTTGGCGTACTCACAACAGGAGCAGAGAACCAGCCCTGAGTTCAGGGTGGTTCAGCAACCAATGCAGTCAGTCCATTTGCGTATGAGGTCTTTTGGTAGAAGTCAGTCTGAGATCCCGAATCGCCTTTGATGGCTATCTCGAGCAGTGAATTTTCCAAAGGATTCGCAACAAGCAATTTTTTGTTGGTACGTGCAATCATTCCCAAAGGTGTCGCACTGAGTACATCCTTGCTCGAAAAGATTGTTTTTGGATTGCTCAGCTTGGAGCCGTCGAAATCATACCTGACGATCTTGGGTGAACGCTTGCTCTCGTCGGCGACATTGTGCTGGTAGAGAACATAAACTTTGCCATCAGGCATTTGCACAAGATTCACAGGTTTATGGTCGGCTGTGGTCTCACCACTGCCGTAATCGAATGGCGTACATGTTTTTGTGCCACCCTCTTCCATAATCGCCAGCAACTGCGCCTGAGTACCGAACGTCAAGGCAATGATCCGATTTTTTCCGCCGCCCTGAACAAGAAAAATGCCACTGAGCGAACCGGTGAGACAACCATCAGGGAGAGTATAATCCTGTGCGCTCAAACCACCTTCCTGATTGTAGCGAATAGTCCTAATCCCGGTCTGAATCTGGGCATGTAACACACCACTCTGGAAGCCACTCAACAGAGTGCCCACAGATTTATCTTTAAATTTGTCTCGAATACTGCTCTCAGAGCCCCATGCTCTATTTTTCACGATCCCTGTTTTGATATCGATGGTTCCGAGCATCTCTTTTCCGGAACCCCCATTTACGAAGTAAAGAAGTGTTGCAGCATCGAGAAAATGCAAAGCAGTGATCGGTCCGTAATCTACGCCTGAATTCACCAGGTCAATCTGCAAACTCTGTCGACCTGCAGAATCGAAGCGCACAGCAATCGGACCAGCACCGGCGTCACGGGTCAACCAAAATGCAACCGGAGCCGACTCTGGCTGCTCTGTGACCGTAGGTATGGGCGTGGGTGTCGCAGAGGCTTGAGAGCCTTCGTCTGAGGATTTTCCACAGGAAAGACCAACGCTCAGCACTCCCAGTGCACACAGCGCGGGAAAAAATGAACGCACGGCCCTGAGTTCATAAAGAATCTTCATGTGGCTCCTAGAGGGCTGGTTCCTGAAGTTCAGCACCGCGGCCAATGTCAGAGTCAGGTTTTTCTTTCGAGAAGATCTTCCAAGCCGAAAGAATACAGACTGCCGAAAAGGCTATGACCATCAAAAAGAAAAGCGGATGGAGGAAGAGTGAGAGAGCCAGACTAACAACCGCAAGAGAGCCACAGACCACGAGATTCGTCATCACCTTGTCCGTATTTGAAAGCGGCAACTCTGCATCAAGAACGGCAAGGGTATGGCCTTGTATCAAAAGCCTACGCTCACGCGCTGTTGTCATGAAACGAAATGGACTTCTGGGTGCGAATGAATAGCGCACAACCCAGAAGGGCAGATGCACGAGATGAATTCCGACGATTTCAATTTCGGTGCGATGCTCGTACAGCGTGCCCACCTTGGTTTTTGCAATGCGCCGATGATATTCCTGGATTTGATCCTTCGCGCGTGCAATGGCCGAGCTTTCTTTGACCTGAACACCTGCGATGGTCAGACCGTTTGCATGATCGAATTTAAAATTCTGGCGTGCGTCATAGGCCGTTCCGGCATTTCCGCCTTTCACCACACCCAAAGTTTCGTCGAGCGGGAAACCATCCCAGTCGACCATGACTGATTCTTTCGGCGTGTGAAGTCGCTCGAGTCCCCAATGCTCCTTGGGCGAACGGCGTGCGAGAATAGACCAACGATATCTGCGGCTGAAGCGGCCATCTTCCTTTAAAAACTTGGAGCCGTATTCAGCTGACTGACCGCTGTACTGGTTGGCCTTTTGGCTATGACCGCTCCAAAAGGTATGCGCCTCAACGGAAATAACCCAAAAAGGCAAACTGATACCGTACGAGCCGAGGATTTTAAATTCGCTCTTGACACGCTCTGGGCGATGGTAGCGTTGCGTGATCCATTCTTGAAAAATCCCCTCAACCTGCTCACGATCTAGCCTGTTGGGTACGATGAAATGATCACCGATGATGTCCTTTGCACCTTCCTCAAGATCAAGAATAAATCCTGTGGAACAGTAAGGACAGAGATGAATGTAGTCGTCGATATTGTATTCAAATGACGCATTACACGCCGCACACGAAACCTGAAACATCCATGCACCCCAACCGGCAATGAAGCTGTATACAGGTTAACGCCAATGGGGCCGTGTAACTATGTCAATGACTTTTCGGATGAAAAAACTGCCTCAGGTCTTCGAGCAACTCCAGTGCACGACTGGGAACTTCCGATTCTGAACCGATATTTTCAAAGACGAAATGCGAGCGGGACCGGCGTACATGATCGCTCACTTGAGCGGCAAAGATTGCCGATATCACCTCATCGGAGAGTCCCCGGGAAGCTTTGAGGCGCATGCGCCGCTCGTGCTCGGGAGTCAAGACAGAGACAACAGCATCGAAGTGGGATTCACGCGCGGCCTCGAAAATGAGAGCAGCCTCATAAAAAACCCAAACACCGCCCGCGAGCAGCTCGAGTCTTCCGCACGTCTCATCAAAGTTTGCGAACAGGGCAGGATGTATGATCGCTTCAAGGCTTTTTCGTTTTTGCTCGTCAGAAAAAACTTGGTCGCGTACCCAAGAGCGCTGGTAGACCACTTCGCCTTTGTCACCCACAGTGTAGGCTTCGGCACCCAGCACAGTCTCGATTTTTTGCTTGATGGCAGGCTGCAAAACAACCTCACCGGCAAGCCTATCAGCATCAAAGACTGCATATCCAAGCTGGGATAACGCACGCACGAGGGTCGATTTTCCCGACCCAATGCCGCCGGTCACCGCAATGCGCTTTAATGGGTGCCTGTGACGACTCATTTGCCGTTGCGTTGCTTGTTCTTGAAGTGGTTGTTCTGGCGATTGCGACCTTGAAAGTGATTGCCGCCCCGGTTGTTTTGATTAAAGCGCCGGTTGTTGTGGCCATTATGATTGCCACGGTTGTTGCCCTGCATCCCGTGGTGGCTCAATTGTGGCTGGTGCACATTACCATTGGCATCCGGTGCAACGTACCCGGTGCGGGTCATGAGATGGCTGGGAGCGGGCCTCTGTGCGTCTTCAAAAACGCGACGTGCGACACCTTCAGCAATAAGCTCAATCAAGATGTCTTCAGGTAGCACACCTTCCATGCGTGCGGTTTGACGCACCTGGTTCATGAGCGAATAACTCAAAGTCAAAACGATTTGGTTGTGTCCGAACTGGCCCGCAGCCTCTTGTCCCGCATACCCGTCTTCTTCGTAGTAGCCTTCGCCATCCTGCACGAAACCATCGGGAGAATAGTTGCCTTCATTCCCCTGAAAGTCCTGATGCATCTGTGGCTGCCACTGCGATTCATCATGGGTCTGATTCATAGCTTGAGACTCCAGTTGTGTGAGAGTTGTTTCGGAGTTGGATTGAGCACGCGGCTGAGACTCAACAGGTGCGGCTATTTCGGGATGCGCAGAAATAGCTTCTTCCGCAGTCTCCTGACGAGTACGTCGTTTTGAAGTTGGCTTCGCTGCGGCCTCGTCGCTCGAAGTCTTGCGGGTGGACGCTTTTCTTCCACGGGACACCGAACCCGACGACGGGCTGTCTTCCATAAAAACGATCGGTTGAAATATCACTGATGAAAAACTCCGAGAGATACAAGGATGCTTGCCACAACTCCAGCACGCACGCTGGGTAAAAATCAGTGGGGCATTAGAAAAAATAAAACGAATCGCGAAATTCAACTGAGAGCGGCTTGAAAGCGCAAATCAGTAACCAAACTGAGAACGGGAGAACGGGGAAACTAGGCCCCAGGGACTCTTTCTCTGCCCGTGAGACTGACACAGAGCGCAGGCAAACTCAAGCCGTATCATTCTTCCATTTTATCAAGTCCAGCGTATTCCGCCAGAAGACTGTCAGAATCTATCCAATTCGCTTGAACCTTGACAAATAATTCAAGATGAACCTGTCGTTCCAGATGCTTCTCGAGTGACATGCGCGCAGCCTGGCCAATGGCCTTAATCCGCGCTCCACGCGCACCGATCACCATTGCCTTATGGCTGTCTTTGTGCACGATCACGCTGGCCTGGATCACTGCCAATCGGCCCCGATTCTCGAAGCGTTCAACTTTAACAGCTGCCGAGTAAGGGAGCTCCTGACCCAACTGCCTGAAGAGCTGTTCGCGGATGAGCTCACCACAGACAAACTGCTGTGGACGATCGGTAATGTCGTCGGCATCAAAAAGCCAGGGTCCAACAGGCATATGCGACGCAAGAAATTGTCTGAAATTCTGAACCTCTTGAGGACGCTTTGCAGAAATCAGAAGTGGAACGGCAGACATTAGACTCGGTGCACGCACCTGAGAACTAACCTCCGACTCAGAAGCAAGCTGCTTGCTGACCTCATCGCGGCAAAGAGCAACCTGCTCCGCCATAGCATTCACACTGACCTCAACCAATTCTGCTTTAGTCTTGTCTACCTTCGTCGCAATAACGACCACGGGCGAAACGGCGAGAGCAAGCAATTTCCTGAAAAAAACAGAGTCTTCTTCGGTCCAGCCTTCAACCGCATCAACCAGGTAACAAACGAGGTTGGCGTCGGCGACAACCGACCAGGCCGTGGAGGTCATCTTCACGTTGAGCTTTGGCATGCCGTTTGTTTTGTGGATTCCAGGCGTATCCAGAAACAAAATCTGCGCATCATCTACAGGACAAATCCCAAGAATACGATTGCGGGTTGTCTGGGGCTTTGCGCTCACAACGGCCAGCTTGGTTCCAAGGCAGGCGTTCATGAGAGTGCTCTTTCCTGCATTTGGACGTCCCAACAATGCTACGTATCCACATTTCTTTTCTTGCATGAATCTAACCTTCTGAGTTTTCCGGCGCCGCGGAGAAATAGAGACGCACCTGTTCTTCTGTGAGCTGACCGCTGTCTGCGAGCTTTTGCATGCGAGCAGCGACGGCCTTGCTTGCATCTCTCTTGTTGGCGGCACTTGCACGCGCAATTTCTGTCTGGCCGAGATAACCAGCCACCACAAACTGAGTGTCTTGCGGCGTCGAAATGGTCTTCACCAGCTTGTAAACCGGGGCCTTGCCACAGATGGACTGCGTCCACTGCTGAAAACGTGTTTTAACGTCGAATTCTGTCAGGGTCTGCTGGGCTGTCAGCAGATCGACGGCAAACATCGATTCGAGCCAATCCCAAGCCTTCTGCTCCCCCGCGTCGATCAAAAGTGATGCAGTGATGGCTTCAAAGGCATCAGCCAAAATATTTTGCCTCTTATCGTCACGAAAACCACCTTTAGCAATCTCGCCGCGACCGAACATCAACAAATTCTGGAGATTTAATTTTCTCGATTTCTCTGCGAGATTTTCGGTACCCACAAGTGCAGCGCGCAGTTTAGAAAGATGGCCTTCGGACATCTCCGGAAACTCCGACATGGCCCGACAACCCACGAAGAAATTCAGATAGGAGTCGCCCAAGAACTCAAGCCGCTCGTTGCTGAAAATTTGGGATTTATCCTGGGGCCAGTAAACCAGAGCACTGCGGTGAACGAGCGCTACAGCAGCGATGTTTTTGTTGCCGTAGGAATGATTCTGTAGCTTTGCCAGCTCATCGATGCGGGAGTCCAAATCTGGAAAATATTTTCGAAGTCGCTTTTCGTCGAGCCGCGCTGACCACTCTTGTATAGCCTTTGCCGAATGAAAAAAGCTCATGGACAGGCAATCCGCTCAATAAATCCACCACCCAAGACCTCATCACCGCGGTACAGCACCGCAATCTGACCGGGCGTGATTGAGCGTTGTGGCTCAGCAAAAACTACGGCGGGCTCAGAGTTTTCAAAGTCAACCAACTTTCCAGGTGCAGGTGGAGAGCGGTAGCGAATCTTCACTTCAAAATCTGCATCCAGATCGGTCTCACGCACAAGGTGAAACTTTTCAAACACAAAACTCGAGCGTTTAAGATGCGATTCATCGCCCACATAAACTGTTCCCGTTTCAGGAACAATCCGCGTCACATAGACGGGCTTCTCAAGTGCGATACCAATCCCGCGTCTTTGGCCCACTGTGAATTTATGAATTCCATCGTGCTGACCAAGCAGTTCACCATTTTCGTGACGGATTTCGCCCCGAATGATCCTAGAGATGTCAGCATGCTTTTCGATAAATTTTGCGTAGTCATTATTTGGAATAAAGCAGATTTCCATGCTCTCTTTCTTACGAGCATTAATGAGTCCAAAGCGTTCCGCATGCGCTCGGACCTCTGACTTTGTCATTGCACCTAGCGGGAACACTATTTTCGAGAGTCTCTCTTGTGTCATCGAATACAGGAAATAGCTCTGATCCTTTTGAGCGTCGACACCCTTCAACAGCCGGTATTGTCCGGTTGATGCATCGTGACTGATGCGCGCATAGTGTCCTGTCGCCACAGCATCGCACCCCAAGCGCACGGCACGCTCAAGAAGGTGGTCAAATTTCAAAAAAGTATTGCAGGCGACACAGGGGTTTGGGGTACGTCCGCGTAGGTATTCGGATGTGAAATAGTCGACAACATTTTCCTGAAAGTCATCCTGATAGTCGAGCACATAAAAAGGTATGCCCAGTTTTTCGGCCACAGCGCGCGCGTCAGCAACATCATCATGGCTGCAGCAGGTGTCGAATTTGGCGTTAGGATCGCAGCTGGTCTCATTCTTAGAATAATCCCAAAGCTGCATGGTAACGCCGATGACGTCATGGCCCTGCTCCTGCAACAGAGCAGCAGCGACACTGCTGTCGACCCCCCCGGACATGGCAACAAGGATTCTTTTGCGACGGTTCATCGTTCGATCCACTTCGGATTTTAAAGGTCTTCTGAGATGGGCTCAATTTCGTGGTCGCCGTGCCCATGCTTGCGAAACAGTTCATCTGCCTGTTCTTCAAGAGTACGGTTGCGCACAAAGCCGCGGACAAAAAACTCGACGCCCTCGCAGACGTGTTTGCTCCAGGCCAGCGGAACAAAGACGTCGCGTCCGTCGTGAAGGTATTCCTGCCAGTATACGTCGATATAATCGAGCATCAACGAGGCAATTTCCTCAGCACCCGGCGCACCCTGCTCATCCTGATTTTCAATAACGTAGATGAGCTCGATGGGATAAAAAACACTTTTGTCGTTGCGCTCAAGGGTGACCTTGATTTGCACCTGCAGCTCGTTGAATCCTGATTCCACCCGAAATTTCTCGTCTTCGAGCAAGGTTTTGTACTTGAGGTTCATAAGCGCAGAAATTTTTTGCGTCTCGGTCTCGTCCCAAACGCTTTTAACCTGATTCGAGCTCCTGTAAACGAGCTTTTCCATTTAAGCCTCCTGACCCGTGGTGCCGACGAGTGCGTTCAACCGAGCAAGAAAC
>JBILKQ010000141.1:0-7374 GCA_044376655.1 Silvanigrellaceae bacterium | reverse complement strand
AAACCCCGGGAGCATCGCTGCGCCCCAACTGATTTGAGTGGCACGCACAAGGCTTGGAGAGTTCTGCACGATGAAAAAAAAATCCTCAGAAAACCAAACACATCTGTTCAGCTCTGCGGTGTTTTTGTGCTTGGGCTCGGTGATGCTTTTACCGACACAGGCCTGGGCACGAGGAGGGTCGCGTTTCATCGATGTTTCTTTGATCGGCAGTTTCCAAAAAGACATTCAACAGTACGTCACCAGCACACGCCGCAGTGTCGGTCTGGAGATTGGCCTACCTCTCACCAACGTTCTTGATTTGAGCTTCGGGCACACCCAGATTCTTGATCTCGACCAGTACAACGAGAGCTATAGAGAAGCGAAGAAAGCTCAAGGTGTAACTCTGCCCGATGGCTCAATTGAACAGAAGACCCAGATTGTCGACTCGAGTGTGAATGCCGCGATTGGTTATTCCTTCGGTTACGTGAAGCCAACTTTGTTTGGCGGAGGCCTTTGGCGCCGCAGTTGCCTCGAGGATACTTTTCAAGACTACGGCTGCACCAATCAAAAGGTCACCTGGAACGCGGGGCTTGGCATTTCAGCCTACATCACAATGGGCACACGATTCCGGGTCAGCTACCGTCTCTCCCCTTCTGTGCACCAAAGCGGTGTCAAGAAAAACTTCGATGAACTTGTCAGCATTGGTCTGACCTGGAGTCTGTAAAGATGAAGCTTGACCATCCGATGTTGGCAAAAATGTTACAGCCGCAGGCCCTGATCGCAGTTGTGATATTGCTAGCATGCTTGTTTTTTATCTGGCGTCAATTGAGCGGCAATTCCGGTTCCAAGTCGAAAAAAAACATGGCGGGCATGCCCGCGTCAGCGCCTGAGCGCAACCCTTTTTCCGCCAGCAAAACTGGAGGACTCCGCACCCAGGACAACAACGTCCTCAGCAAAACGCAGGAGAAGCGCAAGCAGGAAGCGATAATGCTGGTGAACTCGGAAGACTTTGTCGGGGCTGCGCGGATCTTTGAAGAGGTAAATATGCAGCGCGAGGCCATCGAGATTCTCGAGAAACATGGCTACCTCGACGAAGCAGCAGCCATCTTGATGAAGATAAATCGCCCGAATCGTGCAGCAGTTATCTATGAGCGCAACAGAAACTTTGCACAAGCCACTGCTTACTATCTTCGTGCGAAAATGCTCGAAGATGCGAAACGGTGTTTCAAGAAAATCGAGAGTTTCGACTTCGGATTGTCCTCGGAACTCGCCCTGCTCTTCTCTGAGGCAGGGGACAAAAGCGAAGCTTTTAGAATTTTTGCCACCATTAATGACAGAGCCCGAATTCTCAAAATCGCGCGTGACACAATGGCATTCACAGAGCTCGCAGTATTCCTCGACAAACAAGTGAACCGAGCCCTGTTGCTCGACTCAATCTCAGTCGAAGACCTTGAGAAGATCCTCGAGAGTATGCCCAGCGACAAGACCCATCCTCTGCAGCGGGTTCTGCTTTGGATCAACGAGGGTAACCGAGGTGACTTTCTTCTACCTGCAATTAAATACATCGGCGACAAGCGCGACGTCGCTCAGAAGCTTCTGGAACAGGTAAATACCGAGGCTCTTAGCAATTTTGGGCTCCTGATCCAGGGGCATGAGCCTGATTTTCTCTCGAAGAACATTAAGTCGATGGAGTGGTGTGCACGAGCGCTGCACGATGCAAAACTTTGGCATACAGCAGCACTTGCCTATGAAAAATTGGGGTCACAGGTCATGGCGGGCAAGTGTTGGGCGATGTGCGGCAACGTCGAGAAGGCAATCGGGTCACTGCGCACGAACCCTGGGGATTTGCCTCTTTTGCAAAACTATTCCGCCGCACTTGCGAAACTAGGAATTAACCCAAGCAGCCCTCGGGATCTCACTCCACAGGAAAGCGAAAGCCTCGCGCTCGTTTTTCACAATGTTGATCCGGATGTTGAAAAGAATCGCGTAGACAGCCCTTTTTCAATTGCTTCATGAGAAAAGCACACGCAAAATAAGTTGGCTCGGGTGGAGCGCAAATTCATCGAGCACGCGCTGCGCGTGCATCTTTATCTTTCTTTAGACGGTTCACGTGTGCGGCGAAATCCTTCATAAGTGGGACGTCATCTGAGAAAATCCGCCAGTCTTTGACCTGGCTGCCATCGACGACTTGGGCCTGCAGAGGCAACAGACCACGACTCCGCGCCAGCTGGTCACGGCGGTCATGAATAAATTTTATGAAATCGAGCGCAAGGGTTTCGTTGCGTGACTCTGCGACAAGCCCAACCCCAATCCGCTCAACATACGTACCCTCGACCGGCACCGTGAAAGCAATATCCTTCACATAGCGCGATGCATGCAAATAATCAGATTGCCAAGCTGCAGCTACTGCATATTTCTCTGCCAGAAAAGCGGTCACAGCGCTGTTGAGCGATACGCTTCGGCCCTGCAGCTGCGCCTGATTGAGCCAGGTAACCACCTTACTGTGCTCCTCGGCGTGCTCCATAGAAATCCGCGCTCCAGTGGCCAACGATGCAACCATCAAGTTGAGACGTTCGTCTGCGAAAAGTGCGACACGTGAACGCCACAATGGATTCAGATTGGGCTGAGCGATCCAATTCCAGCTCATCGGGCCAGTGCCGGTTTTGCTCTTCTTCAAAAACATGAGCCCCATGGGATCAGCCATAAGGTTCAGATACGAACGCCCGTCCTCATTCGCCCGGGCACGCCGCTCCAGGCCAGGCTGGCTGGGCGGAATGGCCACAGTTTCAGGGAGAGTTTTAAGGAGTTTGACCAGGCTCAGCGCAACCAGGCGCTGCTCGTCCGCTATCACCAGATCCCAGCTGTGTGGAAGCGCCTTAATGCGCGACTCGTAGTCCAAGGCTGACGAAACGAATTCAACCCGCACAGCCACTTTGCGGCTCGCCTCAAACTCAGACACAAGATTTGCGTCAAGGCGATGAGGTTGGGTCAGGATGTTGAGCATGGTGTTGGCTTCTGCTGCAGGAACGAAGGCCGCGACACAGGACAGCAACAGAATCAGCTTGAGAGCGATTTGATCTCGAATAGTCCTTGTGGCAAGACCTGTCGCGTGGCCACGCCATGATTGTGCAGAGAGGAGCAACTGCTTCATGAGTAAAATCCGTTTTATTGACACCGAAGACTTTGGACGCGATCCTTTCGCCTCCGAGGAACATGAAACCACAGAATTTGAAAAGTTGCTCGAATCTGAGTCCAGCTCAGCGTCGTTGAAACGCTACCGGGCAGGCGAGCCCGTCCAAGGTCGCGTGCTGCGCTGCGGTGGGGAGTTCATTTTTGTCGATCTGGGAGGCAAATCAACAGCCACCCTGGCCTCCGAGGAATTTGCCGCTGCGGGTTTGTCTTTGCCGCAACCCGGCGACGAAATTCAGGCCTACGTTCGGACCGACAATGGTTCCGAAATCATTCTGACGCGCTCACTGCGTCGCGGCGAACAAGATGACACCCTTTTGCGCAATGCCCACGAAACCCGTCTCCCCGTTGAGGCCAAGGTGGAAAAAGTGGTCAAGGGCGGTTTCGAAGCCTCTCTCTCCGGTAAGCGAGCGTTTGTCCCTTTGAGCCAAATGGAGCTCGGAACTGTGGCCGACCCCGAAAGCTACCTTGGGCAGGTTCTTAAGTTCATCATCACTGAGTACAAACAGGGCGGAAGGAACATCGTCTTGTCGCGCAAGAGCATCCTCAAAGACGAGCGTGAAGCGAAAGCCGGAGAGGTCGTGCGTGGCCTGGAAGTTGGCCAGAAGCTCTCCGCCACCATCACGCGCCTTGCCGACTTCGGTGCCTTCGCCGACATCGGAGGGGTGGAGGGCCTGATCCCCATGTCCGAACTCGCATGGAAGCGTGTTGCCAAAGCGCAGGACGTTGTGAAGGTCGGAGAAACGGTCAACGTCAAGGTCATCCGTATTGAACACGCACCACGCCTGCGGGTTGCCTTGAGTCTGAAGCAGGCCATGCCAGAAGAGCTGATGCTCAAAATGTCAGGCAAATCCGGAAGCACGGCAGGAGCTGTGATGGCAGAAGAACGCGAATCTAGTGAGGCTTGGGAGTCCTACAAAACCAAGAAAAATCAGGGTCCTGCTGGAAGCGCAAGCGATTCATCGAATATTTTCGCGGCGGCATTCGCAAGCGCCCGTAAAAGAAAGCAATAGTCTCGCTGTACAGGGTGCATCTCGTGTGCTAACGAGCCCCACAGTGTAGTGCTTGAGCGATCCGCTTCTGACGCACCACGGTGGTGCGTTTTTTTTTGCAACGGCGCTTCTTGAGACTGCTGAGAAAGGTAATTTCATCATGGCAAGTGTTCAGTCCGATTCCTCCAAACGTAAAGTCAGTTATTCCAGTCTTGAGTGGCTCGACGAAGACGTAGATTTTGCAAATCCCGAGTCCTCCGACAAAGACTCCTTCGCCGCTCTCTTCGGAGAAGGCGCAACCGGCTCCAACATCAAGGAAGGCCAGGTTGTTAAAGGTCGCGTAATGGAAATCCTCGACGACTCCGTGGTCGTGGACATTGGTCACAAGTCTGCAGGCTCAGTGCCACGCAGCGAATTCACCGCAGATGGTGCCTTTTCTCTCAAAGTTGGCGACATGGTCGACGTATTCGTTGACGTCTTCGAAGACGACGACGGTGAACTCGTTCTGTCGAAAGACAAAGCTGATCTCCTCAAAGCATGGGATCGCATTTCTGAAGCATATGAAAAAGACGAACTCGTCGAAGGCCGCATCGTTGGTCGCGTCAAAGGAGGTTTGTCTGTCGATATCGGCGTCAAAGCATTTCTTCCCGGTTCACAGGTCGACCTCCGTCCTGTGCGCAACCTCGAGAAGTTGCTCGGCCAGGTTCTCCAGTTCAAGATCATCAAGTTCAACAAGAAGCGTGGCAACATCGTTCTCTCGCGTCGCGTTCTGCTCGAGCAAGACCGCGAGCGTCTGCGCAGCGAGACTCTCAAGAGCCTCGAAGCTGGCAGCGTGATGGCTGGTATCGTCAAGAACATCACCGACTACGGTGCGTTCATTGACCTCGGCGGCATCGACGGTCTTCTCCACATCACCGACATGTCTTGGGGACGCCTCAATAGTCCTTCGGAAGTTCTCAACGTCGGCGACGAAATCCAAGTCAAAGTTCTTAGCTACGATGCAGCAACACACCGCGTTTCACTCGGCCTCAAGCAGCTTCAGTCTGATCCTTGGGTTAAGGTTGCTGAGCGTTACACTCCCAACCAACGCCTCAAAGGCAAAGTTGTCAGCCTGACTGACTACGGAGCATTTGTTGAGCTCGAGCCTGGCGTCGAAGGCCTCATCCACGTCACCGAAATGACCTGGAACCGCCGCGTCAAGCATCCTTCCAAGCTCGTGGCTATCGGCGACGAAGTGGAAGTGGTTGTGCTCGCAGTTGATCTCGAAAACCACCGCATTTCTCTCGGCATGAAGCAGACCGAACCCAATCCTTGGGAACTCGTGCTTGAGAAGTACCAAGTGGGTGACGTTATCCGCGGTAAGATTCGCAACATCACTGATTTCGGCGTGTTCGTTGGAATCGAAGAAGGTGTCGACGGCCTCATTCACGTGTCCGACATCTCTTGGACCGAGCGCATCAAACACCCTCAAGATCTCTACAAGAAGGGTGACGAGGTTGAAGCCAAGGTCCTCCAGATCGACGTCGAAAACATGCGCTTCTCTCTGGGCATCAAACAGCTCCAGGAAGATCCCTATGAAGCTGCATCGCGCATCTTCGTCCCTGGCACACGCGCTAAGGGCAAGGTCACTCGCAATGCAGAGTTCGGCTCTTTCGTTGAGCTCGCTCCTGGTGTGGAAGGCCTGATTCACGTTTCTGAGCTCGACCTCGAGCCCGGCAAGCTTCCTGACGAGGGTACAGAACTTGAGTTCGTCGTCTTGCGCGTTGACCTCACTGAGCGCCGCTTCGAACTCTCTCACAAGGCTGCAACCCGTGGTCTTGATGAAACCCACAACCGCACCATTCAGGCTGCTGCCGCTACCCCTGCAGCAACCGGTTTTGCGGAAGCCTTTGCTCGTGCAAAGAGCCGCACTCAAAAAGAACGTTCTGAGGAGTAATAAGAATGTTCAAAGAGCCTGACGCACGTGAAAAACGACCGTCGGGCGTCCTTTTGGTCTTGGCCGTGGTGGGAGCTCTAACTCTCATCGCGGCCATGGCTTTTCTGGCGCTCGCGATTTTTGCTGTAAAACTTTTTCCTTCGTCGACGAGTCTCGACGATGGACAGCAACGTTATTTGGGCCACCACTCGTTCACCAATGCATTGGCTGGAATCAAAATTGAAGGCCCAATTGGCCCTGAAATGGCTGAAGAGGTCGTCAAGAAACTCCAGGAAGCTGCCAAAGACAAACGTGTCAAGGGTATTCTTCTCGACATCAACAGTCCCGGTGGCTCTGTTGTTGCCAGTCAAGAGATCTATGACACCGTAAACCGCATCAAAGAAAAGATGCCAGTGGTCGGCTACATGCGCGAAGTCGCAGCGAGTGGAGCCTATTACTCGGCCGTATCTGCAAATTGGCTGATGACCAATCGCGGCACAATGGTGGGCAGCATCGGTGTTATATTCGATAGCTTTGAAGCAACACAGCTTATCGACTGGATGAAACTCAAACCTGTGACTCTCAAAACTGGGCGTTTGAAGGATGCCGGTTCAAGCACACGCGCGTGGACTCCTGAAGACAAACAATATCTGCAGAAGCTGATTGACGACACCCGCGACCAATTCGTGTCAGATGTGCGTGCTGCGCGTCCCATGATCTCCGATGAAACGATCGCCTACATGAGTGACGGTCGTGTTGTTTTGGGCACTGAGGCCGCCAAGCGTTTGCTCGTTGATGCGATTGGTCAGCGTCAAGACGCCGTCGCAAAGGCTGCAGAGCTCGCCGGTCTTAAGACGGGCGCCGAAACTGAGGTGATTCCCATGGAAGATCCAAGAATCCCGGGTCTTCTCTCGGAAATTATCAAAACGTCCATGAGCGAACTCGGCAACACCTTGGTGCGTTCATTGGGCCTGCGTCAAAGCTCCGGCCAGCCTGAGATCCACTCCCCTCTCCCGTTGCGGAAATCTTCCGAAACACTGACGAGCCCTTGAGGTGCTGTAGAGCGGAATTCATCCCCTGCAGCATTCGAGGGAAAAGCTCGTACTGCAGAGGACTGATCCCGTGGACGCGTCGGAACTCAAACAAATTGTCGAAATCTTCATCCATGAAACGGATGAAGCACTCTCGCAGTTTGAACATTGCTTTCTTGCGCTTGAAAAAGACAGCACCAACCAGGCGCTGCTCGACAAGATTTTCCGCACTGCACACAAATTGAAAGGCTCCTCGGCGGCGCTCGGG
>JBILKQ010000139.1:0-7436 GCA_044376655.1 Silvanigrellaceae bacterium | reverse complement strand
CCCACAAACCCATGGTTCAACTCCACTCCACGGTCATCTGGAACGCCCAACAGAACATGTTTTCCATTAATGACCTGCGCCCAAGTTTCGGGATTTTCAGAACGCCACTGCGCGACACGTTTGCCGAGCATCTCGGCGCGTAAAAGATCGGAATTGAATTGAACCGGAGACAAAAAATGAGCGAACTGACGAGGGGATTTCACGACCGGTTTTGCTCCACACGCTGACGGGCTTCAAGGAAAGCCAAAAGCAGTCAGGGGAGTCAACCCGATATCCCGCCCGTCCTTAGGCGGGTTTTTTTGCGGGCGGTTTGCTTGCCGAGAGCCTCTGCTTGCCCAAGTGTTTTTCTATTGTGCGGATAATACGCTGCCGCAAAGCTGGGTTTTCATCAAGAATGATCTGGATGAGTTCCAGATCATCGTTGGTGCGAAATGCCCTTTTTTTGCGGGGGTCGTGATCGACTTTTGATTTTGCGTTGTCCATGCCGCCTCCCTTTCTCAGAAGAGATCGGTCTGGGTACAGGAAATCTTGTGCCGTAGTCGCCCACAGCCACAATTTTGACGTTATTTGAGGGCCTGGTGGATGTCGTCGATCAAGTCTTGGGCAGTTTCGATGCCCACCGAGAAACGCAATAAGCCGGAATCAATGCCAATCTTCTTCCGATGATCAGGCGGAACGCTCGCGTGTGTCATGGTCTCGGGATGGTTCACGAGCGACTCAACCCCGCCCAAACTCTCCGCCAGGCTGAAGATCTTCAGGCGACTCACAAAGCGCTTCACGTCATCGAAGCTTCCCTTGCAACGCACACTCACCATTCCGGAATAGCCCGACATCTGCGCCCGTGCGAGAGCATGTTGCGGATGTGACTCAAGCCCAGGAAAGATAACCTCCGAGAATGCCGCGTGACGGCTCAAAGACTCTGCAAGCTGGCACGCATTCTCGTGGTGACGCTGCATACGCAGTGCGAGGGTCTTGATACTGCGCAGAAGAATAAAACACTCTTGCGGAGCATTGACCGCTCCACCAGCGAACTGGATGAAACGCAATTGCTCGGCCAGGGTGTCATCATTGGTCATGATTGCACCACCCACCAGATCAGAGTGTCCACCGATGTATTTGGTTGTGCTGTGCAGGGCGATGTCAGCCCCCAGGGCCAAAGGCTGTTGAAACACAGGAGAAGCAAACGTGTTGTCTACGACCGTCAGCGCTCCATGAGCACGCGCCAGATCTGCGACCGCGCGGATATCAACAATGCGCAGCAGCGGATTGGTGGGAGTCTCAATCCAGACGAGACGTGTTTTGGGCTGAAACAAAGCCTTCAAATCGGCGGGTTGACGCATGTCAACAAAATCAAAATGAATGCCATATTTGGCAAAGAGGCGGCGAAACAATCGACCGGTTCCACCATACACATCATCGCATACGAGAACGTGGTCGCCGGGGTTCAACAACTGTGCCACTGCATGCACGGCGGCGAGGCCGGATGCAAAAGAAATACCATGCCGTGCCTGCTCGAGCGCTGCCAAAGCTGACTCGAGCGCCGTGCGTGTCGGGTTACCACCGCGCGAATAATCGTAGCCCTTGTGCTCGCCAGGCGCTGATTGAACGTAAGTCGAGGTCTGGAAGATGGGGGTCATGATTGCCCCTGTGGTTGGCTCTGGCTCCACTCCGGCATGCACACAGATTGTTTCAATTCCGTGAGAACCCAGTGTTGTGCTGCTCTTCATGACAATTCATCTCCCTGTGCTTCAGAAATACTGCTGCATACCAACAACGACGTTGTGCTTTTGAAGCATGTTCCGCAACCCGTGCGCATAATCGGCACGCACCCGTAGCCTTGCTATAGGACGAAACCCAATCCGAACGCCAGTCCCCACGCTCAAGGCAGCGTGGGTGGGCCATCGATTAAAATCCACGCCACTATTGCCAGTATCAGCAAAAACAACGTTTTGAACCGCAAGCCATGGGCTCAAATAGGTCGCGTAGCGATACTCGGAATTCACCATCCATACAACCCGACCCGCTCGCTCACCGTCGAGAAGCCCGCGCACACCATCGAGACTCCCCAAACGGAAAAGATCCAAAAGCCTGCCTCCCGATACCCATCCACCCTGCAAACGGAGACCCAGATTTTGCCTTTCGCCGAGATTTTTAAAAAAAAGATTTTGTGTTGTTAGCCTGAGGAGCGGATTCGAACTCAAAGGCTGCCGCAAAGGCGCAAGCCAATCCAAGCTCCAATCGCTACGCCACCCCTGAAGCCGGAAGTCATCGAGATTAACATCATTGTATCGCAATATCGCTTTTAACCCGAGAGTTGTTCCCGGATCAGAGGTGAACCCGGGATAAAAAGAAGGTGCTTTGAGTTCAGTTGCTTCGAGATTTCTATGCATAGGCTCGAGTCCTAATCCGACATCCCAACGTCCGAAACGCCTGAAGCCTATTGCAGAGAATCGAGTGGAACGCTGAAGCGGCTTATAGAACTCGTTATCCTCGGAATTCAAAAAATAAGCTGGACGAGTGACACGCGCAAACTCGAGAGACAAGCGCCAGTCGCGCGTCCCAATGTGGGGGTCTCTCCACCAAACCACAAATCCAGGCGAACCTGCATACTGTTCATATTGTGCACCCGATTCAATTCCAGCGCCCAGTGCGTTGATGTCATACAGACCAAGGACAAAAAAACTCACCCCTCCACCTGTTCCCCCACGCAATACGGGGGTCAGTGTCCACTTTTCTTCAAAAACAAAATGTAAACGTATTCCCCTTTCGGAGATCTGCTCGTGGTAGAGCTGCACCGACAGAAAAAAATTTGTATTGCGCAAACGCTGGGCTGCAGCCTCAGCATCCGCGAGGGTGATCTCACACCCCACCCCCAAACCTATTTCATCGCGCACAAACTCCTCTGAAGTGCGCTTGAGACCCGTAAGAGTCAGCTCCTCCAGAATTAACTTGCCGGCCTTTGCCGTGCGGCGAAAGTTCAAAAATGTTCTCAAAGCAGGACATTCGGGCTGCGTTGCGGCTTGTGCCGATGCAGGATAGACACGAGCAAAACAAAGAAAAAACAAAGCACAAAACAAGAACAGGATTCTCATGCCCACGTGCGCACCTCACGTAAGCCTGCACGGCGCAACAATGAATTAATGCGCTCAAAAACGCTCTGTCTCTCTAGTTCGCCAAGCAACATATTGGCCATGTCTGTGGGAGATGGATTATATCTCTTCACACTTTGAAAAAATGGATAAACGACATCAGTATTGAAAAGGCTTTGTGCAAGGATAGCGAAGGAGAAAGGTGCGCACAGTTCGAGTGCACCGCTCTCCACATAACGCTGCAATAGGCGATCGGAAGAATAAGGAACGCGGCGATTGACAACATTGATCCGCCGCACGCCATCAACCAGCGCACACTCCACCCAAACCCATGTGGCAACCGGGGCGTCCAAAAACTCGGGCACTTTGCTAACAAACGGATAACCCACGCTGCCGCAGTTAAACCAAATTTCGGGTTGTGAGGTGTTACGGTGCTGACCCAGATAATGACTGTGACCATTGAAAAAGACTTTTTCCGGCGAGGTCACCTCGTGGGTCTCAATAAATTCGGCAGACAACAGGCTTTGCTGTGTGAAAAAATCCGGAACTCGAGCATTGTTTGAACGACTTGCATGAACACCCGCAAGATTCCACTGTTCTGAAGCCCAATGGTCAGTCATTTTCACCCGGAATTTATCAAGTTCCGCGCCTAATTGCTCCACCGTCCAGGGAATAAACTTCCACAAAGGATGTTTGAATTTCTCCGAATCTGGGTTGTGTTTGTACTGAAAAAGATAATCTTCATGATTGCCACGTAAATGTGCGCAACCAAGCTCAGCAAGCGATCGTAAAACCGCAAGCGGCTCTGGGCCACCATCAAAGCTGTCACCCAAGCACACCCTCTCGAACGTGTCGGAGTAACGCCGAGAGCGCATAAGCTCGATATCATGAAGCACAGCCTCAAGCGCCGTGGCATTGCCATGGATGTCCGTGAGAATAGCAAACGTCGCGGTTGGACCGGCCTGAGACATTGTTAAGCCTCAGGTACAACAATCTCTGTTCTGGAAAAATCCAACAACAGAAGATCTGCGAAGAGCTTGGCAAATGCTGTCTTTTGCAAATGCGACTCCAACGGGAAACCTGCGGTTCTCAGGAGTTCGAGCGTTGGATTGTGAACAAGCAAATCTTCAGTCAGAGGTGCAATAACTGGTGCCCGACCCAGCGGAGATTCAGGCTTACCCAAAAACTGGATACCCGTGTTGTGCAACCAATGGCGAGGCAAAAGAACATTTTCGGCCACAAAATCCGTATATCCTTCCTCGTAGAACTTAAGAAAAACTTCTTCATTCGGGTGGTACATTTTGTCGCCGACAATCCAGTGGCCGATTGCTGCAAGATGAACGCGTATTTGATTGGTGCGACCCGTCTGTGGAAGGCAGGCAAACAGGGTGTAATCTTCCCAGCGTGCGAGACGCACACAATGCGTTAGTGCATCGAGGCCTTCCTGTGGGTTATGCCAGAGTTTGAGACGAATTCTTGAGTTTACTGCATTTCCAATTGGAAAATTGACACGAAACCTTTCGGGAACCTCACGCTGTCCGCGGGTCACAGCCAAATACATTTTCTTGACCGATGCATCGCGAAAGCTCAGCGACAAGTCTCTACGAAGTGGTGTGGAGCGGGCACACACCAGTAACCCTGATGTTTCCCGGTCAATTCGGTGCACGGGCGCGGCATCGCCGTAGCCCATTTTCTTCGCAATTTCGATAAACGTATTCTTCCCATACAGACCAGCGGCATGCACCACCAAATTGCCGGGTTTGCAAAATACGGCGGCATCGCCATCGTCATGCACCACTTCAACATGGGTTGCCATGTCGGGTTCGTATTCGGGCGGATGAAATAGCCATACTTGATCACCCTGTTTCAACACATATGTGGATTTTATGTTGATAAGTGTTGACGGGGCTATATTGCTCAGGTGATTTTTTGGCGAGTTCTGCTCGATCATCACTTCGCCAATGTCGATACGCTCGCGCCAAATATCGCGTGTGTGAAATTTAAACTTTTCTCCCAGATGACGGTCGATTCGCAAGCCCACACCAACGTGTTCAAGTCGACCACCAAGCCTCCGAAAATGCGCCGGATCGAGGGCAACGCGCTGGCTTCTGCGTTTGCTCAAGCGCGCACGTAGCATGCTCTGCAAAACTTTCTCTGGTAGCCCTGTTTCTCCCTCACCTTCATCGGCCATCAAGCGAAACCGGGACTGACTCTGAGCAGCAACGAAATCGGACATTGCTCTGAGAACAAGATCTTTTTCAATCTGGAGTGCCACTGGAAATTCATTTTCCAGCAGATCGAGGAGAATCTCAGCACCACCACCCGTGAGAATCACAGTCCGCACGTCATGAAGCTGCACCAAAGACCAAACCAGACCCAAGCACTGCAACGTCAAACCACGCAGCATCGACTGCTGGGTGTTAAATGGTGGCTCCTCACGTTTGCTGGGCAGCGCGCGTGGTAGCGAAAGACTTGGAAGACGGGCGGTCTTTTCGTGAAGAGCTGTCAAACCCAAGGACGCACCAGGAAGAATAAAGCTGTCGAGCATACGGCCCGTGGCACTCACCACAAGCCCTGTGAGTGCGGTGCCTGACGAGATCACAGCGACAGCCGACGCGCCAGCGCGCGCCTCACCGGCCGCGACCCAAGCTTGCAACGCGCGATCGACACCCATCTGCTCGGGGGCATAATCTCCCGCCAGCGCACAGGCCTGTAGAATTTCGTCGGCATGCAACGGGTGCAAGGCAATCTCACGTCCAGGAGAATTTTCAACGAGTAGATTTTCGATGGCAGCAATCACTTTTGCTGTCATTCCAGCATGTGAAACTGCAGACCAAACCAACTCAACCTGAGTGCTTTGCCTGAGATGCTCGACAATCAAACGGGCGAATTCGAGCCGTGCAAAGGCACGGGCGTCCTGAACAATTTTTTTGTCGACAGCATTCCATCCGACATTGCCCTGCAGTAGACCCGCACCCGATTCACAACGCCAATGGATATGGCTGTTGCCAAAGTCGAGGCACAGGCGAGCCGGTGCCCGCCCAGATGCTGCGACTTGACCCAAAGAAGGCGTGTTTTCGAAAAGTGGCAGAGCGACGTCACCCACCAAAACGGGAGCATCAAGCCCCTCGAGCAAAAGCCCGCCTTCGGGCGATACGCCCAAAAAGGCTCCGCTGACTTCTCCTTTGTTGACGCTCATGTGAGTGCCGCGCGGCAGAGAACGCTCAAGCACTAGCGCTTGCAGCTGTTGTGGAGTGCGCTGAACACCAAGGTACTCATTCAGCTCACGTTCAATTTCCTCGGCCAACAATGTCTCAAGCTGACGCGCCTGAACAGACGAAATAGATTTATTCGAAATGCCCCACAGATCGAGCAAAGAACCTGCGTGAACAACAGAGGCGGGACTCGAAAAAGTATTCAGGCCGATCCCCACCGTTACGTATTGCAGGGCATCGCCACGAAAAGAAGACTCGCAAAGAACGCCTGCTATTTTTCTACCCCGTATTTGCTCAGAAGAGTGTACGCTGCTCGGCCAGGCCCATAAATCGTTGGGCCATTTGATGCGTGGCTCAAAGACATTCTTACTCGGAAAGAGCTTTGAGAAATCAAGTTGATTCTCAAGACGTCGACGCACCGCCTGAATAGCGTCTGAGAGTGCGCAGCCGACCGCGAGACTCATCCACGTCAAAGGAATTTTCAAGGCCGAGGCAGGCAGAACAAAAGTGCATGGGCCAAAGCACGCATTCGTCGCCACGGCTTCAGCCAAACTTGCATGGATTGAATGCCCAGTATCGCTTAACCCAGTTTCTCCTGAACCAGGCGATCCCTGAACCCAAGCGCTCCCGCCGCGTCCACGCCCCGCAGTCTGCACACGAGACATCACGACAAAGGGCTCACCCACTCCTGAATGAGTGACACACTCACGCGCCCAATCCATGGTTGAGTTTGTTTCGTTCCGAAAATAGGCCTTCATTTTTGTCCTAAGGGGTAGAGCTGTAAACTCATGTCAACCCAAGTAGCCTGGTGAATTAGAGCACCGGAGCTAAGATAATCAACACCAAGTTGTGCAACAGCAGCAATATTTTCTTCCGTCAAGTTACCACTCACTTCAAGCGCTACTGCGCGTCCAGAAGCCTGGCGATGCGCAACCGCGGATTGAATATCCTGCAAAGAAAAATTGTCGAGCATGATCACATCAGCGCCGCCCTGCAGCGCTTCTTCAAACTCCTGCAAATGAGCGACTTCAATTTCGACACGGGTTAGAACGGGCGCATTTGCACACGCTCGGCTCAATGCTTGGGACACGCCGCCAAAACTGCGCAGGTGATTTTCTTTCAACATAAGGCC
>JBILKQ010000140.1:0-7436 GCA_044376655.1 Silvanigrellaceae bacterium | reverse complement strand
ATTCAGGTTGAAATACTCTGTTTTGGGCATAAAGCACGGGCTGGGCGGTGTCCAGCGTGATTCCTGCTCAACGCGTGCAATCGCGCAGTTCCAGTTTGCGGACGGCAGTTCTTGAGAGGTCGTTGCGGGTGAGAGTCTCTTCAAAAGAGCCCGGTTTGCATTTGGGATGCTGAATACGGAAGCGCAATTTCTGATTGATGGGCATGAGCTCAAACAAATGCGGCGTGGTTCCACCGACATCCCAACCTTCCTGATTGGTGACACGTGCTCCCGGAGGCTGAGTGATAATGCGCAACTGCGCCGTTGGAACAGTGTTGTCGCGCTCCAAAAACACCTGCTCGTTGATTTTTCCCCCAGCGAGTGATGTTTTAATCTCGACCTGTTTTGTTCGAATGCCTGGACGCGACAGCACAATGGAGTGCTGCCCAGGCGGCAAATTCAACTGAACCGGGAATCCTATGGGCTTGCCACCACCAAACGGACGACCATTGACCTCCATGAGCATGCGCACATTGCCAGGCGAAACCGACAAGGTCACCGTGCTTGCCAAACCGGCGCCGCGATTCCTAATCATGTAGAGTGATGCGAACAGAGCACACACCAGCAGGACCAAAACGGCAAGCGGACCAGCAAGGCTGCTCTTACTTCCTGTTCGCCCTCTCCGCGGTGCCTCGAAATAAACCGACGACATAGGGGTCTGTGCGGCTGGAATAGCAATATTTCTTGCCTTGTGCTGAGTCTGCGTGCCTTCAGCTCTTCTTGGCTCCACATTGAGTGAGCCTCTTTTCACCGGAAGCGAACGCTCCGAAGTGCCGTCGAGTTCGCGCTTACGCGCAGTCTGCCCCAAGGCCACCGCACTGCCCACCCGAATCGAGGTTCCTCCACCCGTACGGATCGGATTGCGTGAATTAGACATCGACGCACTGACGTCGAGAACCTGCGAGTGAGAACCGGAATCAATGCGATCGCCAAACACATTGTTGGAGCGCATGACGGCATCAAAGTTTCCAACCGGCAAGGCAAGAGTTGACCGCAATCGTTCACGCGCGGCCTCAAGCTTCTCAGAAAACAGGCTTTGCATGAAATCGGCGAGTTCACCGATGAAAAAATCGGGTCGGAATTGATAAAGGAAACGGCTCAGATCACGGACAGCCTCACGACCACTTTGATAGCGTTGCAAAGGATCTTTAGCGAGAAGCTTCATCACGATGGCATCGAGTTCTGGCGGAACTCCGCTGTTGTTGACCTGACTTGGGGGCCGAATCTGGCAAGAACGCACGGCTTCCAGAACTGCAAGGTCTTCGCCCTTGAAGAGACGCGCCATTGTTAACATTTCGTAAAGAATAATACCGACAGCAAAAATGTCTGAGCGGGCATCGATATTATAGCCGCTCGCCTGTTCAGGGCTCATATAGCGGAATTTGCCCTTGAGCACACCCACACGCGTGGTCGAGATCTGGTTCTCAGCCTTGGCAATTCCAAAGTCAGTGATCTTCACATCACCTTCGTAACTGACAAGAATATTTTGTGGGCTCACGTCGCGATGGATGATCCCCATTGACTTTCCGGTCACATCCACTGCTGCATGTGCATAAGCGAGTCCTGAAAGGGTTTCCATCGCAATGTAACACGCAAGCTCAATCGGAATGCGCTTTCTCTGTTGTTCAGCGGCGGAGAGGACACCACGCAAATCCTGGCCATCGACAAAGTCCATCACCAGCATGTAGCTGGTGCCGTCGGAGACAAAATCGAACACTTGTACGATATTCTTGTTCTGGAGCTGTTTGGCCACGTTGGCTTCGTTGCGGAACATCTCCACAAATTCGCTGTCCTGAGCATAGTGGGGCAGAATCCGCTTGAACGCACAGACCCGCGCAAAACCATCACTTCCCACGCTCTTGCCCAAGTGGATTTCAGCCATTCCACCCTGCGCAATACGCTCTGTGAGAATATATTTGGGTTGGCTCTGTGCCATACCGCTCCACACTCCTTCGCCTTTCGCTGCGCCTCTCACGGAGAGACGCGCAACGGCTCAGCGATGGTATCGGAGCGGCTTGCTCAGGATTGATGCGTCAAAAAATCAAGGCCAACGCAGTTGGACTTTGGCGAGAGCCGACTGGGCAAGAAGTTCTGCGGTCAGAGTTTCTTTCTGACTTTCATTGTCGCGCTGCAGAATGGTTTCAGGAAAATCAAAAACCATCAGATAATCCTGTGACCACTGATGGATATTCGGGAAAAAAGCCTGCAGCAGGGTTTTGTCGGTGATGCGACGCACATACATAGGTGTCAGCTGGCTTGGGCCAATCCGCATCGAGAGCGACCAGAGAGTTCGGTCATCGAGATTGGCATAGGCCGACTCCGGGGTGAAAGCACTGACAAGCACTCCGAGGCGCACCCCTCCTGAGGAATCGGACAACACAGAAATGCTGTCGGCGGCCCCCCTTAGACGTGAGAGCCTTTGTGTGACGGCCTTACGCATTTCGTCGGTGAGCAACACCGCGCTCATTTCAACCTTGTTTTGAAATTTCGAAAAGACGGTCGCTTTCCGTGTCCATCTCGAAAGAACTGGTTCGTATTGGGAGTCCTGTGAGGCCTCTGGTGGAACCGAACTTTCAACCGAACGGGAAACGCAACCCGAGATTCCAGCCATCATCACGGCGGAAAGTAAAGCTATGCCGAAGCACGACAGAGCACGGGGCAGTTCATGACGCAGTGACACGGTTTCGGCCTCCCTGCTTGGACTGATACAAGCGTGCATCCGCGAGACGGATGAGCTCTTGCATATTGGGTTGGGTGTCCGTGCTTACCGTCGGCTCTAGGATTTCGTGGGCCGAGGCCACCCCCAAGCTGACCGTAACGGGTATATGCTTGCCTTCGTAGTCAACGGAGCTGAGCTCAACAGTGCGACGGATACGCTCGGCCAAGGCGGCGGCATCATGAAGGGAGCACGCTGCCAAAACACAAAACTCTTCGCCACCAAACCGTGCGAAAGTATCATTACCACCAATCAAAGGCTTAATGACGGCACAGACTTCCTTGAGAACGATGTCGCCAGCATCGTGGCCATGAGTATCGTTGATGGACTTGAAACGATCGAGGTCTATCATGATGAAACTCAATTCAACAGCCCCGGCCTTCGCAAGACGGAATTCTTCCTCGAGACGCTCCATCGCATATTCACGACGAAACACATCAAGCATGCGATCCTGAACAGCCATGCGGTAAATACGGTCAAAAAGAAGCTGCTCAGCTGTGCCCGTGCTAAAGTAACGCAGGCGCACATTTCCAACACGCAGCATGTCACCATGCATCAGTTCGGCACTCTGCATGACGCGCACATCGTTAATAAAGGTGTGATTGAGACTTCCAAGATCAGTCACAACTGCGGTGGTTCCCTGGAAATCAATCCGACAATGTTCACGGGACACGCTCGGGTCATCGATCCAGACTTGCACACGATCGGCCCGGCGACCGAGCAGAACTCCGGCATTCGACAGGTTGAACCTTTTACCTGCAGCACCACCATCGTACTGCACCAAAACCGGGGAATTGTTGCGGGTCTGGCCGCCAGTCAACGACTGAGTGGACGAGGCCACTATGGTTTTGTCATCATTTTGCCTGTCTTGTGACATCAGCTCCACTCTTTCCAGCAGGATTACACTCGCCCGATGATAACAGGGAAAGAGGTCAAAAAAAAACGGCCCCTATCAGAGGCCGCTCACCATCTTGACGCCAATCACGTTGGGCAATTTTCGCATGCCGGTCAGAAGTTCCGGCTCGAGCGTTCCGTCAATCCGGATGAGTGACATGGCCATACCGCCGCGCCGATTGCGGGAAAGTTCGAACTGGGCAATGTTGATTTGGTTGCGAGCCAGGAAGGAACCCACATCCCCAATGACGCCAGGCCTATCGTGGTTCTGAAGAACCAGCATTTCGCCCTCAGGTTCGATCTCGAACAAGAAGTCGTTGATTGAACACAAACGTGGATGTTCGTTGCCAAAGAGCACCGCACCGACCGAAGTTTGCTCATGAGCTGCAGCACCTTCAACCCGCAGTTCAAGACCATTGCGGCGCACCGTGCTGGTTTCAGCCGAAATGGATTCAATTGTCAGATTCAACCCACGGCGTGCCAACAGCCGTTCAGCATTCACATAACTGACGTATTCATCGCTGCTGGGAGAAACAAATCCCTTGATCGCGGAAATCCTCAAAAGCTGCAACTCTTCCGGTTTGATGTCGGCCGCAACAAGCAAGCGCAATTCACGCGGGTTGAAGTCACAGATTTGCGCCGCAACGCGGCCGAGTTTTTCAGCCAGAACTGCAAAGCGACGCGAGGTTTCTGTACCCAACACAGACACGTGAGGAAGGTTTACAGGTGTGTCGACAATTTCTCCACGCAGAGCTTTGAGAGTTTGGACCGCAACCGTGTGGCCGATACGATACTGGGCCTCATGCGTGCTTGCACCGATGTGGGGAGTCACAACGACATTCTTGTGGGACACGAGTTCGATCATCGGCTTGGGTTCGTTGTCGAAGGTATCGAGACCGGCGCCTGAAATATATCCTTCGTTGAGCAGCTTCAGCAGAGCTTTCTCATTGATGATGCCTCCACGAGCTGCGTTGAGCACCACAGCGCCTTTCTTCAACTTGCGCAGCTCAATCTCTCCGATCATTCCTTTGGTTTCTTTGTTCAGAGGAGTGTGCACGGTCAATACATCACATTCTGCAAGCAGTTCTTCAAGCGTGGCGCGACGCTCGGCACCGTGTTTGCGAAAGACTTCTTCGGAGATGTAAGGATCATACGCAAGCACGCGCATGTCGAACGAACGGCAGAACTTGGCGACACGGTGGCCGACGTTCCCCAGCCCAACGATACCGATGGTCTTTTCGAGCAGCTCTGTTCCCGTGAATTCGTGTCTATTCCAACCTCCAGCAGCAGTGCTGGCGTGAGCTCGTGGGATATTACGAATGACCGAGAGCAACAGCCCCAAGGTCAGCTCGGCTGCAGAGTTGGTATTTTTGCCGGGCGTATTGAGAACCAGTACGCCTGATTCAGTGGCAGCCTCAACATCAATATTGCCGTATCCCACTGCTGCCCGTGCCACCACACTCAATTGTTTTCCGGCAGCGAGCACTTCTTTATCGACATCGGTTTCTGAACGCGAAACGAGCACGTGGGAGTCAACAACTTCCTTGAGCAAAACTTCGCGGCTGCAATCGGGGAAGTAAGCCAGTTCGATGGGCAGGTTTGGAGCGAGTTCGTTGGGAGGATTCTTGAAGAGCTCAATGGCCACATCATGGAGCTTGCCCGTGATTAGAATTTTGATCTTTTGCGGCGATTGAGCTCCAGTAGACTGGCGCAACATTTAAACCTCCCATCAACTGGAATCAGGCCAACATCGATTCAGCCTCGACTCCGGACATCCATGCCGGCAGAATGGCGTCGGGTGCCCCCTGAGCCACGAGCCGGCCCTGGCTCATCACAAGAACCAGGTCACAATCTTGTACCGTTTCCAAGCGATGAGCAATGACGACGACCGTTTTGCCACGGAAGAGATGTTTTACCGCCATCTGAATTGCCGCATCGGTCTCCAAATCAACACTGGCTGTGGGCTCGTCCATCAACACAACCGGCGCATCCATGAGCAGTGCGCGGGCGAAGCAGATCAGTTGACGTTGCCCCACGGAGAGATTGGCACCTCTTTCGATGATCTCAAAATCCAGTCCAGCACCCCCTTGAGCCCTGAAATATTCCGCAAGACGCACCGCCTCAAGCGCATCCCACATCTGCTTTTCGGAACGTTTACCGAGTCTATCCAGATTGTGCCGAAGAGTGCCGGCAAACAAGTGAGGCTCCTGTGGAACGATACTGAACAGGCTGCGAGCACGCGACAGCTCCATTCCTCCGAGAGAGTCCCCATTCACGCTGATATCACCAGACTCAACTTCCAGCATACGAAACAGGGCCTGAAACAAAGTCGATTTGCCAGCGCCTGTGCGCCCAATGATCCCCACGCGCGAGCCTGCCGGAATTGTCAACTCTACATTGTGCAAGACAAGCGGCAGACCTGCGCGGTAGCGGGCACTGAGGTTGTCGAATTTAATTTCAGCACCTAAATCCGCATTATCGGACAACAAGGTGGCGCCTAGCAGCCGTTCATCCGGAAGCTGCTGCACCGCATCAACAGCACGCGAGCCCTCGCGCGGCAGGTTGCGGTACTCCAGAATCCTTTCGAGCGACACCATGGTCGAATCTATCATCGAGAAACTGCGGGTCAGCCACTGCATGGTGCCGTCGAGACCAATCGAAAGACTCATCAGAAAGCCTGCAACACCTGCGCCAAGGCGCCCCGTTGCGAGAGACCAGACCACAAAAAGCGTTACGATCAAGCCAAACAATTCGGACGTGATCTTCAGGCGAACGTTGAGCCAGCGCGTCATTCTGTTCTGGGTCAAAAAGGCATAGGCATAACGATTCTGAAGAAAATGAAGTCGTTTTTGAAACTCTTCCGATCGGCCATAAGCTCGAATTGTTTGCTGTCCAGCAACGCTCTCGGTGAAGACCGCCCAAATTGGGGTTTCAAGAACTTTTGCAAGGCGCTGAACTTCTCTGCTCGCCGGCCTGAAATCAGACTGAATACGCAGGTAGACAAGCGCGCAAGGCAAGCAAGAAACACACGCGAGCGGTGCTTGAAACGCAACTAAAAGAAAGATCCAAATAATTTCAGCAATGCAACCGAAAATATCATTCACATAGTTGGGAATCTCGACAAGCAGGTTGGCGTAGTCACCGCTGAAACGACGTACAATCCTCCCAGTGGGATTTTCGTCGTAGAAAGTCACCGGGACATGCGAAAGATTTTGAACGACTTCATCATGCAAAGAGCGCCCACCGCGCGCGAGAAATGCAGTGACCACGGTCCAAGTGAAGGCTCGAAACACAACCGCAAACAAAACAAACCAAAACAAGGCAAAAAGACTACGCTGCGGGGAAACCTCCGCAAAAAACTTGCGCACCGGTACTTCAAACCACAGCCCCTGGGTGCAGGCATTGTTGCCGCAGGCCTCAACCCACAGAGACACCAACCAACGGAAGCCATTGGCAAAGAAATTCTCTGCAACGATGAGAAAAAGTAGAACAGGCCCCATCCATGCAATGGAGCGCATGGAAAGCAGATATCGCGAGTAAAACCCCACGCCCAGGCGACCGGTTGCCTTGGCTTCTTGGGCAACAAAACCAGTCATGGAAGTTTATCTCCCATCGAAATATTCTTTTGCAAAGTGTTCTGCTTCAGTGAGGAGAGAATGGCATTCAGGCGTGTCCCGGGCTGCGACAAACTCTGCCACTCACCCTGCTCAACCACTTTTCCGGCATCGAGAACGACGATGTGACGCGCCAGAGACAGATGCGCAAGCCTGTGCGTCGCCCAGACAAT
>JBILKQ010000203.1:0-4024 GCA_044376655.1 Silvanigrellaceae bacterium | reverse complement strand
CAAAACACCCCGGCTTGGTTGAGTCTCCAAAACAGACCGAGGACGGCGGTTGTTTGCCGTTTTTGACCCATGCACCTCGGGATGGGTGGGGATTTGGGCGGGTTGAAACGCTAAAAGGCAAACTCGAGCAAAAGTGGGGAGACCAGCTGACGCAAAAGCGGGATTCAGAGGGCTGGCTGAGGTGGCTTTTACGGGAGGATTCAATGACCAATGGGCTTAATTCGGCCTATACACCTACTCCAAACTTCTAGGGCAACTTCAGATCCGAGCTGCACATTTCGGCTGAAATGCAGATTTGCATTTTCACGTTACTTCAAATGGTCAGACAAAATCTGGAAATAATGGGTTAGGTGCAGATTCGCAGAACGAATATTCGGCAGCAATTACACCAAATGCTCTCGCGTTCAGCGCAGGGTGTTGCAACTAAAATTCCGATCATGTTGGGTTTGTTTTCCTGAATTCAGCCGCAAGAACAATATCCATTACCTTAGTTTTGTTTCCCATTTCGCTGACCAAAACCAGAAAGAATGAATTACTAATTGAACCCATTTAGTCGGCTTTATCCGGATGTCTTTCTGCTAGAATATAAACGAATGTGGAGAAGTTGACTTGAAAAATCATGTTTCAATGAGTCGGACTCTGGCCTAAAACAACGATTTACTCGTCAATTACAATAATGCCTTCACTGAACCCACAAAGTTTTGACACCCAGTCTTCAAACTTCAAGAGGTCGAAGTCTCTTGAAAAAGAGCCCGTTGGAGTGAATCGTACAGTTTTTTTGCTCAACACAGCTTGTGCAAAACCAACAGACTCTGGCAGCTTGCATGCTTTCGTAGTTGCCTTACCATTGACAACTTCAATCGCTTTCTTGGAAACAAAGAGGTCGGGTGTGCGATAAGATAAACTCAACGTCTCTGGAGAGCAATTATTTAGTTCGTAGCTAGCCGCAGGTAAATCAGTGAATTTTGCACCAATAACCTGACCGTTGTGAATGGCCTTTGCTGACCAGTTCTTCGTATCTGTGCCAAGAGGATAAACCAAAAACTTGGTGCCCCGCGAAATGTTGAATTTCTCAACATCATATTGGTTCCATTCAAAATCGCTCTTAGCAGTTCCCGAGCAGTAGGTACCGTAATATGAATTTGTAAGAGATGTGAATTGAGAGTCTGACACATTCACAGACTTCATTTTGACTTGGTTTAAGTCGACTAGTGCCTTCCTTGCCGTCTTGACTGAATTTTCATTGGCAAAGCCTTTACACTTTCTTGCTGGATTACCTGCGCTCCACGCTTCAAACTCATTGACTCCTCGGAGCTTCGTGATTTGCGCACCACTTTCGAGTGTACAACCCAACACTCTCAACTCTCTGTCGAGGTAAAGTTCCAACTTTTCTGTTGTCACTGTGATGTAACTACATTCTTGTTTGACGACCCAAGCATCGGCGATTGGAACATTGAAGTACTCGCTGTTCAATTGAATTCGTGTTGAAAGATAAAAATCAATGCCGTCTAGATAGTTCTCAATAGAGACAACAGAGCCAGGATTCAGTTTTTTAAGTCCTGCTGGTGTATAGAAATGAATTTCTTTCTGGACCTCGGCAGAGCAAAAGCCACCAATGAGCTTGGGCTGAGTGAAGACATCTGAATAGACGTAAACAGACGCATCCTTAATCTCCTTGCTACCCACTTTAACTTCCGTTATGGGCTGGCCTTTGAGGTTTTCCGAGTAGACGATACCAAAAAAATTCCGCACCGAAACCGTGCTTTCGGTCTGCTGATTCGACTCAGGTTCACCGCCTTTGGGGAGTGCCGCACTCTTTTCTTGGGATATGGGGACTTCGCCTGAATCCTCCTTCGCAGTGCCGGCGTTCTGTTCGGCTGAGGCTTCCGCGTCTGAGTCCTTTGAAATCTTTTTGCTACCCTCAGTATCGACTACCAGTCTATTTGCAGAACTCATTTGATTCTGAAGGCTGCAACCAGTGGAACAAATATAAACCAGCGATATCAGAATTTTAACTTGAGCCATACTACCTCCTCAGCATTACCAGAGGTTGGTATCGGAACACAAAAGATTTTAAATTAGGACGAAGAGGAATGAAAATTATTTTCGCACCAACGCCGAGATTTTGCTCGTTTTTCTTTCGGTGATTCGAGACCTTTTTAGGAGCAATTGAAAAACCCAAATCACTCGATGAGTAGACCATTGAGAAATAAAGAAGAGACGTGGCGCACAGGTTTCGGGTTTGAACTTTCGACACTTCAAGTGTTTCTTTCGCTGCGCTTGGATTTGGGTTGACTGCGTCGCGGGGAACCCTGCTTATTCAATTGAAAATGGCGAATACTCGCCGTCTCGCATTCGGCCTGAAAGACGAAATGCGAGACGGCGCTGCTCTTATTGATGAGGTGAGGGTGAATCAGCCGGGGTAGAAGTCGCCGCCTGTGAACGAGTGACTATTTGATGCGGTGTCACTCTCGGAAACATCCAACCAGTTACGTTCCCATGCCTCCAACGTTTGGCCTTCTCCCCAGAGTCTGGTTCTTTTGGCCGGGGCAATGGACGGCGGTCGTGGTCAAAGGCACATGGCCGTCAACGTTGTTTTTATGATCGGTGAGTCACATGCCACGCCAACCAAGCTCAAGCGTGAATTGAACTTGCTGCATTGTAGGACGTCAATGGCAAACGTTCGTTTTAAAAGCGCAGCCCAGCGGATTTTATGTGCGCATTTTTTCCACGCGGTCTTTTGGATGAAGACAAAATGTTATTTTTTCGGGGTGGAGGGGTTGTTGTTTATTTCTCAAGATGTGTTTTTTCGTGGAAAGTTGATACAGCCCCATCAAGCAGGGAACGATGGCAATGGAAGCAAGCTGACGAAAGCTTTCATTGAGGATGCCTGTCAGCGTGCACGCGTCTCAAGTCGTCACTCTCTGCCAAATGAAATGGGGGACAGTGGAACACAGAATTTGAATTGGCACGTCGATGCTCTTGTAAAATCGGGGCTCATCAAAAGAACCATTGCGAAAATCGACATCGGCTTTTCAAATTCAATGATCGAATCTTAGAATGTGCAGACAAACTCTGGAAATAATGGGTGAGGTGCAGATTCGCCGAACGAATCACAATCTTTCCACCGCCGCCGCACACTCTGCGTTGGCTCGCATTAGCCAAAAGCGTGTTGGTGAATGCCTGCACTCTGTATTCTCCAGCTCTGAACAAAGCAATTGGAATGGAAACTGAACCTGATGCAGACATATTACCCACAGCGTTAACTGCGACTGTATGATTCACATCGCTGCGAATACCAGTCATACCATGAAAAATTCCGAACTGCAGGGAGGAGTAAGGCAAACGCCAAGACTGAAACCTTAGAGCAAAAATCCACCCCGCAATTTTTCACCTTGCTGATTTTCCGGTGATTATCAAAAATTATCTCAGTGCAGTGAGTGGCACCTACGTTGGGTTAGGCGATTTCGAGGACCCACTCCCAAAAACAAACTCTGGCAAAAAATAGCCTCGGGTGAAGAACCACTCATTGCAGTCGCTGGTCGGAGTGAAGGAACAGACTACGGCTCTCAGACTACTTTTATAGAAAATTTTGAGGCGGGTGGCTTAAGTCACTGGCCACAGTGGATGCTGGACTTTGAGAGCGAGAGTCAGTTTTGCTCGGAATTATCAAATGAAATACTCCTATGAATAACTTTAATTAACAGATTTTAGTGATTTATTTAAATTCCCTTAAATTCTTTTAATTTTAGCTCCGACAACTTTTAAATGAGGGTATGGCCTATGCCAAACATAGTACACATCTTAGTGGCATTAATTCTGGTGGGTTGCGGAACAAAGAACGGAGATGTGCGGGATATAGAAGCTGATAGCGGTACACAGCCCGTGCCCCCTCAGCCTGTGATTGGAAGTTATCTTGCGGCGGCATTTTTGACTCCAGATACAGTCAACCGGGATGCGTGCTCCTTTTCATTCCATGAAGGCAAGGATGTATTCTCGGCAGCTCTCACAGCTCAACCTTATC
>JBILKQ010000138.1:0-7499 GCA_044376655.1 Silvanigrellaceae bacterium | reverse complement strand
CTTTGTATGGCTGCCGCCGGGAGGATTGAATCATGAAGTCGATCAAGTTCATTTTCTCACTCGCCCTTGCTTCCTGTGTTGCAATCGCATGTTCGAGCGAATCCCCAACCAAGAAAACTGAATCGACTGTCGCTGGCGCCAACGACGACCTGTTGATGTCGGACGGCAAGCTACTGCAGCTACGCTCCTACGTTGACAAGGCTGGCTTCCCCCGCTGGGATCGCAATCGTGCGACCTGCATTATTCTCTGCGAGTCGGGAGGGCGTCCCACTGCACGGACTGGCGTTCATGTTGGACTCTTCCAAATCAATGAAACATATCCCGGCAGCGAGGGCGGACGCGGTGTAAAACATCCAACTCAACCTGCATGGGACGCGAGTGGCCGCACTTGTGGTCAAGACCTCGAAGACCCTCAAGTGAATGCCGATTGCGCCTTCGTACGCCTGTCGCGCGCAGGATGGAAAGATTGGGATTGTGGCGGAGCAGTGCCAGCGCTCAAAACCAAGGTTGAAGCGTGTCGCGCTCGCCTGGATGACCGGCTCGGGAAATAAACCCGGGCCTTTTTTGCGCTCTATGCGCAGATACAAAGATAGGTCGGCCCCATATTTCCCAGTAGAGAATCACAGTCTCTTCCGCAAACTCACGCACACATCAAGGTATAATTTTCGCACAAGCGAAACAGTATCGAATCAAAAAACAATAAAACATCATCTTGATATCTATTTAAGGCAAAAAGCAACCTTGGACATCAATAGAGGTATAGTGCTTCCAAACAAAAACCCAAAAATCATATGTACAGATTTACAATAAGTAACAAAAAACCCTGAATCTATTCATAACAATGAACTTACTTTCCTAAAAAAACAAAACAAAAAAACACTCGTAATCATAAATAAACAAATAACAACTATTCACAAAAACAATACATTCAGACTTACGAATTCAAATTCACATGGCAGAATAATGGATTCAAATTTTGCATGGGTTGCGCATCGATTTTAGAACTTAAAAAAAGGTATGTAATTTTGCGCTCTTTTTCGACAATGCGTGCAATGCGCGAAGGATATAAAAATGCGAGATCGCGATCTTTCTCAAACGGCTCAAAGTCGATCGAGAAAAGACATTGCTTTTTCTGAAAACTTAAAAAAACTCATGGCCGATGGAAAACTTTCACTCGACCAAATCTGCCAGATTTCTGGAGTTGCAAAGAGCGTCGCACATGGCTGGGTCAATGGAGTTGTCCCACGCGACCTTCAAGCGGTTGCGAAACTTTCTGATGCATTGAATATGCAATTCAGAGAACTCCTTCTCGGCGAACCAGAGCTCATCGACAAACGGGAATCCCCAAAAGCAGTACTTTCCGAAATTGATCTCTTTGAGCAGTTTTGCCAACTCTTGATTCAGCGCATCAAAAACAAAATCTGACTTTCCTTTGAAGCATTTCGCAGCTCACCTTTGGAAAACCACCTGCACCATCAGTTGCAAAAAGCTAAGGCAGAGTGAACCAGCAAGGGCAGTGAGAAATCCGTTCTGCAAGTGAAAACCGGGAACAAGAGCTGCTGCCAGAGCAAAAATCAATGCATTGATAACAAAATAAAAGATACCAAAAGTCAGAACTGTGAGGGGGAGAGTCAGAATAACCAACAAAGGTTTGACCAAAAGATTCAACAGACCAAACAACAGGGCAGCAAAGAGGGCGGAAGCAAAGCTCTCAATACCAACTCCTATCCCAAGATGACCAATCACAAGAAAAAGCAACGCCGTAACGATCCATTGAGTCAGAGCTCGCATGTCGAATCCCTCAAAATCTCAGCACAACCCCAAAATCCAACCCTCGATCCGAGCATATTCCACTTCGAAGGGTGAAAGACTTATCTTTTGCCAATCTTCGGGCTGAAACCAGCGTAACAAATTACCGTTCTTGACAGCCTCATACAAACCGATCGCAACCACACGCGCATCATGCTGATCCTGAGTAAGAGCACCGCGCTCGCTTTGTTTATTCCAAAGTGCTGGATAAATTTCCGCAATCACGCTTTTACCAGGCTCAGGAATCCAACCATCATAAGGCCAAAAGTGAACCAAATTCTTGAGACGCTGGTGATTGCGCAAAAAGTGAATCCACACCAGGCCTGCATGCGTTGAGCTCGCAACCGAGCCCGGAACACCAAAGTGAAAAACCGATTTAGCTCCTCGCGAATGCTTCTCACACAAACGTCGCCAGCGGCTCTCTCCGAGACGAGTTTTTTCAAAATCGAGCTCAGCTTTCTGAGTCAACAAAATATCGCGCACGCTCATTTTCGAATTCAAACTTGGCCAATGAACGCAGAAGTCGTTGAGAAAGGTGTCCCAATTTTCGGCCAACTTGTATTTTTCGAAATACGCACGAGGAAAAGAGAGCGCGTGATCAATGCCGATCAACAACGGTTCACAGCCCTGCGCTTCCACACCCGTAATGTTCTCAACCAGCCACTGTGCGATCTCAGAACGGCTCCAGTGCCGCTCCGAAACGGAGGGGTCAGGGCGAATTTCTATTGCTGTCGGGGCGGAGGCATGGGCTTCAAAAATGCGTAACCCCGGCAGCCCTGCACGTGCGTGCTGAGCTCCGGAGTAATCAATGCCAATGCAACGGCTAAACGCGAGTTTCAAATCAGTCCAGATAACTGCAATCGCAGATGGTCTGGGGATAGCACACTGCACCACCGTTGGGTCCGGGGCCACAGCGCTGTTCAACACGGCACACGGGCCAACGGCCCTGATAGCGTGTTGTTACCATAACGGGAAATTGGAAGAACTTGGTTTCGACTACACGACCACCATCGGAGTAGGTCACTTCGAAATCGTTGAGGCCTTCAGCTACAGAGAAATAGCGCTGACCATGACGTGAACGAGGAAGAAAGTCGATCTTCTCCGAGCGGCCACCCGATTGATACTGACGATCCGTATAAGGATAGGGATCGGAGTCCATGCCAGGCGTCACGTTAACGATTCTCACCCGGCGACCAGGAAGCGTCGCCATTGCGGGATCGAAGAAGTAGCCACGCACAGGATTGAGTGTCGTTCCAGGGCAACCGCCGGTGTACACAACGCGCTCCATAACGATAGCGTCGGTGCGAGGACCATTCATGGAATCAACAACGAAACCGGGAGCAGCGAAAGCCAAACCAGAAACAAGACCTGCCATCAAGGCAACAGTGCGAGCCATACGGACCTCCTCAACGATTGCTATCGAAGAATGCACTGGCCTTACCACCCGCTCTGCGAGTGTTCAATGAAAAAAACATGGTTTGGGAAAGGTTTTTTAACCCTTCACACCCCCCAAAGTCAGGCCTGATATCATGTACTTGCTGGAATAAAGGAAGAGCAAGATGACGGGAACCGAAATGAGCACAGATCCGGCAGCGAAGAGGCCCCATTCTGAATTGAAATTTCCCTGAAGCTCATAGAGCCCCAAAGGCCAAGTACGGAGGCGCGAATCTTGAAGAATCGTGGAAGCCACAAGGTATTCGTTCCAGGCCTGCGTGAAATTGAAGAGAAAAACAATCGCAAGCGACGGCTTCGAGAGAGGCAAGAGAATACGATAAAATGCCCCAAACTCGGTGCAGCCATCAATTCGAGCCGCTTCTTCAAGACTCTTTGGAACAGTATCGAAATAGCCTTTGAGAATCCAAATCGAAAAGGGGAGAGTGGTTACGGAATAAGCCACCACAAGCCCGGTGTAAGTATTATTCAGGCCAATTTTGGTCAGAACAAGGTAAATGGGGAGAAGCAGCATGGCTCCCGGAATCATTTGCGTGGTCATGAGAAACAGCAGGCCCGATTTTCTGCCTGGAAACTTGTAACGCGAGAAGGCGTAAGCAGCGGTTGCCGCCAAACAAACCCCAATCAAGCTCGTGGTCACGGTGATCAAAAGACTGTTGTAGAGCCACTGCAAAAAGGGCTTTTCGGTAACAATCTTAACGTAGCTCGAAAGCGTCGCATCGGCTGGAATTAGACTGAGATCCGAAGACAGCAATCGGTTTCCAGGGCGTAACGAAATGGTGATAATGCGTGAAACCGGAAACAGCGCAACGATGCACGCAATCCACAAGAACGCATGGGTAAACAGAGATTGCCTTAAACTCACTTTATCGAGAGACGACACCGTTACTCTTCTCCTGTTTGAACGTCAGCCTCGGCTCGGATCTTCGGTCATGCGCGAGGATTTCATCCAAATGGCTGTAAGAACCAAAAGAATCAGGAAAATCACAATCGCGTATGCAGCAGAGAAACTGTAGCGGTTATAAACAAATGCCTGTTTGTAGAGATCACTCACGAGAATGTCGGCCCCCTCAGAACCACCCCGCTGGGCGGTCATGAGGTACACCACATTGACGTTGTTGAAGGTCCAAATCATCCCTAGGATCATGGAAGGAACCATGACGGGCTTGAGCAATGGAACCGTGATGTGCCGAAAGCGCTGCCAGGTGCTCGCGCCATCGAGACTCGCTGCTTCGTAGTAGCTTTTCGAGATCGACTGCAGACCGCTCAACGACACCATCATCATGAAGGGAATACCGAGCCAAATATTCACGATACAAATGGATGCGAACAGGGCCTGAGGATTTGTCCACCACTCTTGCGGCCGGAAGCCAACCCATTCCAGTGGAGCAATTCGCCCCTCACCCACACCGAAGCTGAACACATCATTCACAATGCGGATGAGATTGTTGACGTATCCAAAAGTGGAGTGAAACTCTCCACGCCAAGCAAGAACAGCAATCAGCTGAGGGATGGCCCAAGGCAACATCAGTATGGTTCTATAAAACCCAACTCCACGTATTTTCTGATTCAAAAACAGCGCCAGAACCAGTCCAAAAAACACATGAAAGACAAGGTTGATAAACGTCCAAGCAAAAGTACGGGCAGTGACAACCCAGAAACTTTCTTTGGTCTCACTTCCCACCTGCAAGACTTGGATGAAGTTTTCAAAACCTGTGAAGTCGATAGCTCCAGTGCGGATCCAGTCGCCGAGGGTTTCGAGGTTGAGGCGATGAAACGACAGATACACCTCAAAAGCCAACGGGTAGAGGAACAGCAATGCAACTCCAACCGAGGCCGGTGCTGCAAACAGAAAAGGAACCATCCAGCGGCCGCGAATCACATATTTGAACAACAGGGCCACAAGAAGCAGCAGCACTCCGGCGACAACAGCGACTGACAACGATGCGTTGAGAAGAATTTTAAGTTCAGCGGCAACGACCAACGCAATCAAGGCCGCGCCTGGAAGGTAGTATTCAGAGCGCCACGTTTTGTAGTTGGCCCAAAGAAAACCAACCAACCCGGCCACAGCAGCTGCGACAACCAGGAGCAGGCGAATAATTTCAACAATAGCGGGCAACAAAGACAATGTCGTCATGTTGAATAGGGCTCACTTCTTGAGTGATGCCAGCTTTTCCAACGCGCTTTGCTGCATGACATTCACACCAGCCTCAGCGGTCAAATCGCCCGACATGATTTTCTGCTGCACAGGCCGCATGGCATCCCAGGCTGCTCGCATTTCCGTTTGGGCCGGCATCGGACGACCATTCGCGGCCGCGGCGATGAGAGGCTGAATTGAGGGCAACCCAGAAACTCTAGGGTCGTTGAGGGCCTCACTCGTGGCAGGGATGCGCCCCAGACGCTCAGCCACCTCAATTTGGATTTCACGTGAGGTCAAATAGCCCAGAAACTTTTTCACAGCCTCTTTCTTTTTCTCAGAAAGCTGTGCGTTGACCATAACGTAACGACCACTGACCATCGGAGTCATGGGCTTCCCGGTTTCACTCAACACAGGAAGCGGCGCAATCCCGAGATTCTCACCCAATTTGGCCTTAAACTCCTTGACACTCCAATCACCGTTGATGGTGAAGGCCGCTTTGCCTTCTAGGAATAAACCCTTGGCACAATCGTAGTCGCACTCATTGGGAATAATCTTTTCCACCTTTTTCAAACGATAGACATATGCAAGCGCATTCTTCATGGCCTCAGAATTGAGTTCGAGCTGAACGGTGCCATCAGCTTGAACATTGAGCGGCCAGCCGCCGAAAGCACCCACAAAAGGCACAAGCCAAAACGGCTCGTTTTGAAAGAACACCAAGCCATATTTATTGTTCTTGGCATCGGTGTGCTGACGTGCGGCTTCAATTAGTTCAGCCGTGTTCGCAGGAGCGTTGCTGACCATGCTCTTATTGAAGAACAGCATCAGGTGATTGCCATAGGTTGTTGGAACACCCATGACCTGGCCTTTGAGCGTGACCGCCTCGGACGCCGCAGGAGTGAACTTGTTCAGCTCAACGAAATTTTCAACCGATTGGATCAGCTTTGCCGTGGAAAAAACACCAGCGATATCGTTGGGGCCCCACACAAGCTCGGCAGCCTGGCCGGCAGTCGCGGCAGTGGTGAACTTGGTGCGCAGATCTTCATTGGGATAGGTTTGGCGAATGACGCGGATATTTGGGTTGTCTTTAGTGAAACGGGCGATCCAGTCGTCCATCACCTTGGTGTTTTCCGATTCCTCCTGATCCCACAGAGTGATCTCGACAGCCTCAGCAACACCCCCGGTAGCGGATGTTGAGCCCTGTTGATCTTTGTTGCGGCTGGAAAGAACCTGCAAGCCGATGACTGCAGCAGCAACCACCGCAACAACGGAAAAAATGATCTTGGGGTTACTTTTGCTCGAACCAGAAGTCCCTGAGCCGTTGGAATGATGAATTTGATTCGCTCGATTGAACATCATGAGACTCCTCAACGATTTTTCTTCTGTTTCGATTCAAATGAACTCAGGTTCTGGAGAGCACTTGTCCAGACATCTTTGGGCACATGCACGCAAGCAAGAACGAACATGGCATGCGACCAAGTTAGAGGCATCACCCATGCAGGCTCACCTGATACAGGATCGATTTGCTCAGGGAGTTGTCCTTCGCGCGGCACATGAGCAAGAACCCATGCAAGACACTCGGAAGCAAGAGGCTTGTCGCCACAGCGCAACGCGGCTAGCGCCAGCCACAGGGTTGTCAAAATCCAGGGCTGACCATCGCGGTAGTGATCGCCTTCGTAGCGACCAACACCACCAACGCCGTTCCGCCAGAGCTTCTTACGTACAGCCTTGCACAACGCAGGCAGCGTCTCTGCGGCAAACTTTTCGGAAACGGCTTCAAACGGCTCAACCACACCCAGTAAAGACACATCGACGACAAAATCAGAGACCCAACGTTTCGGGTCCAACAATCCGCCGACAGGGCCGGAGTGTACCGGATGGCTCAAGCCAGGATGCTGCGCCGCATTCTTGAGGAAAAGTGTTCGTGCAAATGCAGTTTCACCCGAAGTCTGACCCACAACCAGATGCTGCTCAAGCAGCTTGGAGAGAACATCGGCACGTGCGCGCCACGCCGCCGAGGGTGATGGCCACTTAAGCAAGTCAGCCAAATCGGCAGCCGCACGCAATCCTGCAATCGCTGCAGCAACAGAATAGAGATGCA
>JBILKQ010000137.1:0-7517 GCA_044376655.1 Silvanigrellaceae bacterium | reverse complement strand
TTGCCTTTTGTTTTGCTGAAATTTCGAGTTGTGTAAGTTCCGTACTCATCGCTTTCCAACCACCTTTTCATGGACGCATCAATGTTTGCACCCAGCTGGTTGATGCGGCTGGAGTAACACAGCGTTTTGTCGAAACACGGTATTACCCGTTCAGCATCGAGCCTGTTTAAATCTGTAAAACGGCTGCCCAGGCTGGAGTTCAGAACCACAATATACTCTCGTTTGAATCCACGCTCCGACAAACCTTTGACCAATCCGGCATGACTTCCAGAAACAGATGTGAGGCCAGTTTTACTTGCAAACTCAACTTCCGCTTGGCTCTGACATTCTCCGAGGTTTTTGGTGAAGTCGTAATCGCCTTTGAGTTCGTCGGCGGCAAAGTTGAAGGGGTAATCACCGACTGGCAATCTGAGCTGATCGCTACTGACCCACTTTTGAGGAAGCAATGCAGGAATCCCAAAAACTCCACCCAGTTTTTGTTTGCAGTGCAATGTGTTGCTGAGAACTTCATGAAAAAGTTGATTCTTCATGTTGGCCCAGAAGACGCGTTTGACGTTTTCAGAAATAGCTCCAACATTTACCTTTTTGGCGGAACTTGAGGAGAGTTGCCATTTTGGTTTTTGATTTTCTGGTGTGGACGAATCCGTGCGCAGCAGCCAGAGCAAGCGTGCTGTGTCCCATGCTGGCATAAAAATATGGCTTACACTTGAGCTATCCTTCAGGTACATCGTGTCGCGATTGCCCCACAGGCCATCTTGCATGCGCGTACGGTTCATTTGTAGCGCAGGAAGGCCGAGACTTGCATAGAGCTCGTTGAGTTTGTTTCGCGAGGGTGCTGCCGAAGGATATCCGGATTCATCTTTTTGTTCTGCCTCAACGATATCGCCCGTTTTATGCAGGTATTGAATGAGCGCGGCAGTGGCTTTATTGCCACTCCATTGGATCATGGCATCGAGAAACTGAGCGAAGGTCAGAGTGACATCGTCGGCAGGATCTGGAGTACCAAAATCATAGGTGAACTTGTTGTTGAGTTGTTGTTCCAATGGACCCAACTCCTCAAGTTTTTGAAGTACCCGCAGAGCAACAAGAATCTTGAAAACAGAAGCGGGATAAGGGGACATAAAATTGAGACTGCCGCGGGCTGCTTCCGTATTCAGGAGATCGTCTGCGGGATAGCGTGCGTTCCAGGCACCTGGGGAGAGCTTAAACCACGGAGTTTCGGGAACCACCTGACCTTCGTCGAAACGTTCCTGGATCCAGCGGTACATTTTCACATTGCTGACCGCCATGGTCTTGGAATCAAAGTTTGCTGCAATGCCTCGAGGGAAATCGCGTGAGAAAAATACGTTGCTGCCGACCACTGCATTGGTGCAGTCGGGCTGAAAGGCAATCACGGCAAGATCGATTTGCGGAAATTTTCCTCGACCGAGCTGCTTTCTTCCATGCTGACAGGCAGGCTCAGTGGCTGGGCAAGGAGCAGCGGTGAATGTTGGGCCGAGGTCGATGATGTTTTCGAAATCCACATCAGCGACTGCTTTTTTTAGTTCTTTGTTGAGCTCATTGGTTGTGAGACAAGACTTGCCTTTAGCATAACCCGTTGAAGAAAGCCCCAGCAGCAGTGCGAGTAGTGGCACATGTGGGAAGTATTTCATGGCTTACAGAATGCTCCCTTTACGAGGTAGGTATCGAGAGCTTTGTGCGCGGCATAGGTTCTGTATTCGAATTCTTGTACACGGCGAAAACGTGGTGTGCCAGTGGCATCGACTCCATTGCCTTCGTAAGTGCGCCAATCGTAGGGCACCAAGCCTTTTACCCCTGCGGCGTTGTATGGGTTCTTGTATCGGCATTCTTTTAGGTATGGATTTCCGCCGCCCAGGGGGCCGACAAACAGGTCGACTCGGTCGAGGTCGATAGCACCACCTACATCTTGAGCGCACACAAAACCATCATGCGTTTTGCCGTTCGGGAGTGGAATTCCCTGCAAGCGTGGCATGAAAAGGAGTGCGCCAATCAGGCGCTTTTTAATTTCAGATTCGGGAAGAGTGCAGAAGTCCAGGCGGGCCTGCTTACACAAATAAACAAAGTCAACGGCAACCGAACGGTAGGGGTGAAGGCTGTGGTTGAGGATGCCGATGCCGAAGGCGCCTCGCGGAAGAACCTTGTAATCCCAAACACCATTGACGCGGTTGGCGACATTGAGAACGCGGCCGTCGAGCAGCGTGCCTGTGCCTTCCATGTCGAGATCTTCGTGAAAAGATTTGCTCACACGGGCAATGAGTTTGCCGGTTCCAGCTTCGTAGATAGCGTTGGTCTTGGGGCCGGGATGATAGATTTCATCGGCGATGTTGTAAAAGGTTGGAAACAGATTGCCGATGGACACGCGCTCGGCTTCAGAGCTTCCCGAGGCGAGCATGGTATCGAGGTCTCGCATTGGGATTTTCGAATCGTGTTCGTTGTCAGGGCAGAGGTCCGACTCCCAATAGATAGGGCGAAGATTTTGAGAAGGATAGAAGCAGGTTTTTTCGCCCGCTTTGAGCTCCACCCAAGCCGAGCCATTTTTGGTTGCATCGGTGCTCTGCACTCCGTCCACCGGCTGTGCATGCAGCAGGAATGAGACAGGTTCTTTTGAGTTGGGAGCAGTGACGCATGCACAGCCTTGGGGGCTGTTTGTGCAGTTGGCCTTGTATTTGCCCGAGAAGAACTCGACAGCCTGTGCTGTTGTGGCGGTAGCCGCTGAGAGAAGCATGGTTGAGATCGTGACACTGAAATTCTTGATGTTCATGACGTTATCTCGCACTTCTGGGTTTTAGAGCTGCTTTCCCATGAGAAGCATGGGATTCGAGTTCCAGAGAAAATCATGACGGAATTTATAGCCATTTTTATCGTAAAAGCCAACATTGCGGGCATCGGGTGCGGTGACCAGGTGAACTCCCTTGATTCCCTTGCCTCTTAATGCGTTTTCGAAAACGTTCAAAAGTGTGGAGCCTAAACCGATGCCACGCGCTGTATCGGCACAGTTGATGTGTAAATGGGCTTGATAATCGCTGAAGTCATCGGAGATGAGCGAAAACCAGGGATGTAGCGTGTTGAGCTCTGGGTGCTTGGTTGTATCAGGAACCCCGCAAATGTAGCCGTATGCGTTGTTGTTCTGGTCGAGCGCTACAAAAAAATACTCAGGGTAATTTTTAGCGTACCAATCAAGATACTTGTGACGGAATGCTTCGCGTTCTTCAGCGCTTTTGAAAGTCTTCTTGACCGAGGATTCAAAGAAAATTTTTTCGACAGCAGAAATGACGCGTTCTTTCAATTGTCTTGATTCGAGACTCGCCAGGGCCTTTATTTTCATCATTGCAGAGTCTCCTCAAGGCTTTTCATTCGCTTTCTGAGAAATTTACTCAGTTCGATGGTTTTGCGGTCGGGCAGTTCAGTTGCTGGAAGAATAAGATGAACGTCGTTGTGATGTTCTTTTTTTGTCGCCAGACGAATTGAATTTTCTTTGAGAGACGCGGAAATGCTGTGCAACGGGAGAGCTGCATACAGGTGAAGTTGCCTCACGGCGGCCAGCATGCCTGCATGCGAATTAACGGCAACGCAGATTTCCGGTGGGGTTTTGCCTGACCACAGGGAATGAGATTTGAGGAATTGATTAAGAAGGCGATCTTGAGTGCGGAAGCCAGCGAAGCGCGGATGAGGATTTTTCTCGAGATCCGGATTTTGCGGGGAAGTTACGAGGTGAACGGTCTCGGAGAGAAGTTTGTAAGAGCGGATTCCCTCGTGTTCGGGTGCACGACTACTCACCCCGAGGCTGATGTGCCCCTGCGCGACACAGGAGATTATTTCGGCCTCGGAAAGATATCGAATGTCGAGAGCAACGCCCGGGTGCTTTTCGGCAAAATCAAGCAGGATGGGTGCGAGAAGATTTGTTCCCAGTTCTGAAAAGCAGCCGAATGCAATTATGCCACTTAAGGTATTTTGAGAGTCTTTGATGCCAGAAAAGGTGGCGACAAGTGTGTCGAGAGCTGGAGTGACCTTACGCTTGAGCTCGCGTCCAATGGCGGTGAGGGTTAGGCCTCTGCTTTGTCTGACAAAGAGCTGCGCACCCAAACTTTCCTCAAGAGTGCGGAGTTTTCGTGTGAGCGCGGGTTGAGAGAGATTAAGGCGGCGAGCTGCGCGCGAAATATTCAACTCTTCTGCAAGCAACAGAAAAGGTGGAATGAGCTCAATGGGGATGTCGTGTTGAGCTGCCATTCGATCCTGACTCCGGGAGGTACCTTAAGAGTAACCCGGAAATCTGGCGAACGGAAGTGAAGTACCTTCCTTTTCTGGATTTTTGCAATTCACAAAAGGAAATTGCGCGGCGTGTTACTTTTCGAGGAGGCTCGTCATGGCCGCAGACAGTCCAGCTGCGTCGTTGGATTGGATTACTTTGTCAGTGGCATCACCGGCAACCTTAACAAGACACTCAATGGTGCTGAGTGCTCGTCCGTCTTTTGTGAGCTTACAATTGTCTGAGGTGCTGCCAAGAAGAACTCCAAAGACACGTTTTGGAAATTCAGAATTCAACTGGTTGATAGCAATCTCGAGTTCGTCGGGCCTGTCTTTTGCGGCTCCATCCGAGAAAAAGAGGTTGGTTTCGACATCAAGTTTCTTGAGCATTCGCAACTCTCTGAGCTTTGCGAGCGAGGCAGTGATCCCTTTGGCGTAGTTGGTGGTCTCAAGTTGTCCCGGAAATTCGCACACTCCCGGGCGAAGTTTGTTGTTTATCGCTTCTCTGGTTTCCTTCAGAAGGTCGGGAATACTTCCAACTACCGCGCTCCCATTTCCAAAAGTTACCACCGTCAGTCGAACAAATTCTCCCTTGTTGAGTTTCGTTCGGAGGCCATCAACGAGATCAAGGAGGGCGTCCAGACGCTTGCAGTTCGGGTCACTCCCGGAACTCATTAGAGTGGGATTTTTAGGGTCTACCCAGAGAGATCCTGATTTATCCATGATGACATGGAGGTCGAGGGATTTTCCAGCGCTGAAAAATTCAGGGGCAGCTTTTGGTTTTTGACCGCCCGCAGCATTTTCACCTTTTGCGACAGCCTTGTTGCTTCCGTTGTTTGTTTTCTCTGAGCCAGTGCCGTAGTCGGGTGTGGAGCAGGAGACCGATGTCGCTGCAAAAGCTGTAGCTGCGAAAAGCAGACAAACGCTCCGTTTTGCTCTCATTTCTCGCCTCCAATTCCCGCGCTGCTCATGGTCCGATTCGGAGGTTTTTCTGGGTGGCTTTAAAAATGTTTGCAAAGCGTTGTTTTTATGTAGTTAACTGGGACCCAAATTTTAAATGATTTGGACACTGTCTAATTCTTGATCATCTGCGTTTTAAACGGATGCAGACATTTCAGTGGCTTGAGATGGCATATTTGCTGCTGAGAGGTCTGAGGCTGGGGTTCAACCCAACCAATGACTGTGTGCGAGGTTCGTCATGAGAAGCTTAGTTATCATCGTAAGCATCGCTTGTTCTTTGATGGCTGCTTGCACTGGGCAAGAGAAGCCACAAAGCGTTTCCAACTTTATGTTGGTCGATGACACCCCTGCAAAATGCACAGTTAAAGACATCACCGATTGCACAACTTCTGCCGGTGGTCTGAGTTGCTTCACCCGCTGTGGTTTCCAACCAAGCAACAAATTCTGTGCCATGGAATCTCTTGACAAGTGTCTGGATAGCAAGGGTGGCAACGGTTGCTACGTGAAATATTGCAATGCATCGGTTCACAGTGGTCCATTCACTCCACCAAAAGGTGAGGGATTGGTAAAGCTCCCTGCGCAAGGATATGGCTTTGAAACTTTTGATGTGGAATGGATGCGCTACGGAAAACCTCGCACGATTGCGCGGATAACTGAATTGGCGACCCGCGTTTACAACAAAACAGGCAAGAAGCTCTTCATCGGCGATTTGTCGAATAGAAGCGGTGGTAATGGCGGCCGGCATGCGGGCCACTACGATGGTGTTGAGGTTGATATCGCTGTCATGGGAAATACTCCCACAGTGAATTGCTACACTATTTGGGAAGGGTGTTACTTGCGCAGCGCCTCAATTGTTCTGGTGAACGAAATTATCAAGATGGGCGGTTCTACAGGAGTTCTTTTCAACGATTCGGCCGTGCAATCGAAATTCCCTGGATTTGTGAGTTTCGCTGGTGGCCATGACAACCACTATCATGTAAACTGGGATCGATGATTGGAAAAAAAATCGCGTTCCTGAGCCTTGGCTGCAGTGCGCTTACATTTATCGGTCTTGCTGCAGCTGCGGAACCGACCTGGGAGGAGAACGAAAAGATCTCCTCCCAAGGTCGTGAGAACCCCTTGTCTTTGTCTCCGCAAGATTTGCACGATTCATCTTTGCGTGGTCGCCACCATGCTCTGAATTATCCGGTTTCCATCACAGGAGAAGCACTCCCGCTCGAGGCGGCATTGCGCTTTTTTGAGCGTGGTCGAGCAAAGAATCTGATTGACTTGCTGCAAGGGGTCTTCAAAAAGGCCATTAGGCTTGAGAGTTTTTCCGACGTGGAGAACATGGTCGGCCTCATTGAGTACCCCGATGATGAAGGCCAAGGCGTCTATCATGTTCCTTTCCCCGACGGCAAAAAACCCTGGTATCGAATGGGTACAAGTATCATTGACGCTCCAGAGGGGCGTGCACTCACGTTTAGTTGTGCCTCGTGTCATGCAGGCGACCTTTTTGGAAAGAAAATCATCGGCCTCACCAACCGCTTTCCCCGTGCAAATGAATTTTTTCTGAATGGTCGGGCAGCGACGCGCTTCGTAAGTCCTGAAATGTTTCAATTTGCTACCCAGAGCTCGCCAAATGAAACTGCGATGTACCGTAGGCTTAGGGAGAATGCGCAATTTATTGATGGACGCATGCCGCTGGTGCGCGGTCTCGACACTTCTCTCGCGCATGTGGCCTTGAGTCTTGCGCGACGCGCGGCCGATTCAACTGCAGGGAAAGATCCTGCAAGTCAGAGAAAACCACGCGACACGTTGTTGCGGCACCAGCCTGCAGACAGCAAACCGGCTGTCTGGTGGAACGTAAAATACAAAAACAAATGGCTGCTCGATGGTTCTGTCGTAGCCGGAAATCCAATTTTCACAAACATTCTTTGGAATGAGATTGGACGTGGGACTGATCTCGATGAGCTATCCCAGTGGCTTACTGAGAATGATTCGGTTGTTCGCGATCTCACTGCGGTGGTTTTCTCCGCACAGGCACCCGAGTTTCTCGATTTCTTCTCCGAAGCTCATTTCAATCTAGAGGTAGTTCAGCGGGGGCAGCAGCTTTTCTCAGAGAATTGCTCTTTCTGCCATGGAAATTATATTAAAGGTTACCAGCGTGCTGACACTTCAGGCATGAGTAAACGTGAGTTGCTGAAAACAATTCGCGTTGAGTACCACAGCAACACTCCAGTGGTGAATGTCGGGACCGACCCCTTGCGTGCACAGGGAATGATCTCCTTGGCAGAGCCGCTCAATCGTCT
>JBILKQ010000136.1:0-7528 GCA_044376655.1 Silvanigrellaceae bacterium | reverse complement strand
ACCTATTCGAGTGAAACACCTTCATGCGCAACCTCAGAGAATTTATCGCAGCCCTAAGGAAACGTGGTGAAGTTCAGGATATCGACGTGCAGGTCGACCCGCACCTTGAACTTGCAGAAATCCACCGAAGGGTCATTGAAAACAATGGCAAGGTTCTTTTTTTCAAAAATGTGAAAGGAAGTCCCTTTCCTGTTGTCACCAATCTTTTCGGAAATGTTTCACGAATTGATCTCGCGTTCGGTGATCGTCCTGAAAAGTTTGTGCAACGCGTTGCGGACCTTGTTCATCACGCGCTGCCTCCACGCCTCAGTACTTTTTGGGGTGCGCGTGATTTGGCCTTCGATGCCCTCAAAATTGGACTCAAGAAGAAAAGAAGTGCGCCGGTCTTTGAGGTCGAGAGCCCACTGATTCCTGGACGTGGACTCGACGAACTTCCCGCGCTGGTGCAATGGCCTGAAGATGGTGGCCGCTTTGTAACGCTGCCGCTTGTTTATACCCAACATCCGGAGTCCGGCAAACACAACTTGGGAATGTATCGAATCCATATTTACGATGAAAAAACAACAGGGATGCACTGGCAAATTCACAAAGGTGGAGGTTTCCACTACGCGGCAGCTCAGGCGCAGAACAAAAGTTTACCCGTGAATCTGCTGATTGGCGGCCCACCTGCATTGATGCTTTCTGCAATCGCGCCTTTGCCCGAAGACATTCCGGAACTCATGCTGTGCAGTCTTTTGCTGGGCGAAAAGCTTCCACTCACCTCACGTGATGACCTTCCGTATCCGATCGTCAGTGAAGCAGAGTTTGCAATTGTGGGAGAAGTGCCTCCACATGTGCGCCGTCTTGAAGGTCCGTTCGGGGATCACTATGGTTACTACTCACTGGCGCACGATTATCCCGTCTTCAATGTTAAGCGGATGTTCCATCGCAAAGATGCTATTTATCCAGCAACGGTTGTTGGCAAACCGCGCCAGGAAGATTTCTACATCGGTGACTATCTGCAAAAACTACTGTCACCGCTTTTTCCGATTGTCATGCCGAGCGTCATTGAGCTTAAAACATATGGCGAAACAGGCTTCCATGCACTTGCGGCCGCACGAGTCAAAGACCGTTACGAACGCGAGGCTATTTCGAGCGCATTACGCATTCTCGGAGAAGGACAACTCTCGCTGCAAAAGTTTCTGATGCTGACCGACGGGAATGTGAATCTCAACAACTTCAAAGAAACCCTCGTGTACTTCCTGGAACGCTCCAACTGGGAAAAAGACCTTTTTGTGATCAGCAATGTAAGCCAGGATTCGCTCGACTACAGCGGACCGAAGGTCAATGAGGGCAGCAAGGGAATTTGGTTGGCATTGGGCCCTGCGAAGCGCAAGCTGCACGCAGAGCCGCCAGCACAGCTTCCTTCAGGAATTCGTAATGCAAAGGTTTTTGTTCCGGGCTGCCTGGTCATCGATGGTCCTGCATATAAAGATGCGAAAAACTTTGTGACAGAAATCGCAAACCATCCCGGACTTGCGCCCTACGAGCTCGTACTGGTGGTGGACAACGTTGAAGAAGCCACACAAAACGAAGAGAAATTCCTGTGGAGCTGGTTCACACGCTTCGAACCTGCAGCTGACATCCACGCTGCAGAAATGACACACAAGCGTTTTCACACGGCACTCAAAGCGCCTGTGTTTTTCGACAGTCGGATGAAGCCTTGGTATCCGGGCACAGTAGAGCCGCATCCCGAGACAGTGAAGCTGGTCGATAAACGTTGGGGAGAATACTTTAACTGAGCGGCAGCCAAAGCTGGCCTGCTGCTCAACTTAAGAGCCTTTGACTTTTACCCGCGCGAAAGCTCAACGATGGTGTAGTCTTTTTTGCCTTTACGAATCAGCAATCCACCGCACTCATGGTTGAAATCGTTGAGTTGAATTTTGTGGCTCACATCGGTGCATTTCTCTCCATTGAGCAACAACCCGTTGCCCTGCACAATGCGACGCGCTTCGCTTTTGCTTGGACACACGCCCACCTTTGCCAGAAGCGAGATCACGTCGAGTCCAGCTTCAATATCGGCAACCGCGAGCGTGACACGAGGCGCGGCAGAGAGATCACCTCCCCCTTCAAACAGCGCATGTGCTGCGGCAAGTGCTTTGTCGGCCTCATCTTTGCCATGAACAAGACGTGTTACTTCCCAGGCCAAACGCTCCTTGGCTTTGTTGGGATTGGTGCCTGGTGCGCACAAAGCTTGGATTTCCGCGAGGGGCAGGAAGGTCAGCTGGCGCAGAGTTTGTTCAACATTCTCATCGGGAATGTTCCTGAGATACTGGAAGAAATCATAAGTTGAGGTCATTGTCGGATCGAGCCAAATGGCATTGCCCGAAGTTTTTCCAAGCTTGCGGCCTTGCGAGTCGACAATCAGAGGCTGAGTAAAACAGAACGCTTGTTTATGCTCAACGCGGCGGATGAGATCGACTCCACCCAAAAGATTTGACCATTGATCGTTTCCTCCTGTTTGCAGCAGGCAACGGTGCGTTTTGAAGAGCTCAAGGAAATCGTACGACTGGAGCAGCTGATAGCCCATCTCCATGAAGGTCAGGCCGTGTTCAAGCCTTGATTTGTTCACATCAGCAGAGAGTAACTTTGCAACGGTGAAATGCACTCCAACATTTCGAGCGAAATCGAGCCAGGTCATGGGCCCAATCCAGTCAATGTTGTTCACAAACAAAGGTGCATTCGGCACATCGAAGCGAAAATAACGCTCCACGAGTTTGGTGAAATTAGCAATATACCCGGCAATGTCCTCTTTGGTGTTCATGGGGCGCATGTCGGTACGGCCGGTGGGGTCTCCGATCAAACCAGTTGCACCACCAAATAGCACGATGGGCCTCAGACCATGATCCTGTGCACGGCGCAGGCCTAGCAGAGGCACGAGGTGGCCGAGGGTAAGGCTTTTAGCGGTTGGATCGAAGCCACAGTAAACACCAGGGTAAACGCGTGGATTGCTGGCAGCGGCAGATTTGAGAGCCTCAACGAGAGCGGGCCCGTCATTGGTCTGCTCGATGAGTCCGCGTTCTTGCATGTGAGTAAAAAAGTCCAGCATGATCCTTCTCCCTGACACCATCAGAATTCGATGACTTACCATTAATATCTAAGCGCAGACTTGGCAAAGCCGGCATTTTTTTCCGCAGCACAATGATACGATCAGAAAACCTGCACAAGGGGCAAAGAGACAAATTAAAGCTTGGAGCAAGCATTCACCGTGTGGACAAACATTCCGAAAATACAGTCCTTCGCTCTAACTTTGGGACTTTTCCCTCTGTTTACCGCCTGCAAGCCTTCGCAAAAGGCACCCAAAAACGCGAACGCAGAGGTTCTTGGCCTACCGAAGGAATATTACCGTTACAAATACCCAAAAACGCGAACCCTCTATGTAAACGGATTCGCGCTCGGACGCTGCCTTGGGCAAGAACTGAAAAAAGAGAAATTCACATGGGGAGTCAATCGCAACAAATACTCACCACTGTTTTTCGACTCTTATCTCTCCGGCTCACAAAGTTCTTACTTCACCACGCCGGCAGAAATGCCATTAAAAAATTGGGTTGTCGCGCAGCCCGACAATTCAATCACGCCGATCACTTTGTTTCGGCAAAGCCTCGCTCTAAACAACCGAAATGTATTCGACAGCCTAGTCAGCATCCATACGGTCTTGCGGAATGTGGCCCGATGGAATGCCCCCTACGTCAGGGCCCAAAAAGCACCTTCGACGCCGAAAAACATCGCAGAGGTGAACAGTTTTTTTAACAAATTTATTGATATCCGAGGCGACCTGATGGAGCGCGGAGGTAACTTTCGTGGAGACCATCCGGGATCCTGGTATCGCATCTGGGGAATGCAGTTGAAGTTCCTCATCGACTCACCGATGGGTAAAGAGCAAGTCACATATCAAAATCCATGGTTCAATTTTCACCGTGATTTTTTGAGAGTTGTCGTTGCAGGATTTGCTGAAAATATAAAGTTCATTTTACCTGGCTTCGCAGATGATCCAGACAAAGCTCGAAAAGGCGATCTCAATGCCCGCGCCGCAAACACAGTCTACTGGCTAACCATGACAGCACTGAATCACCCAGAGACTCTAAAAACTCAAGATTGCAGCACCACAAATTACTTGTTGACTTATGCCACGACTGACACCCGGCAATAATTCCACGTCAACATAAAACACGGATAAATCTGATCCCTATGAACTTTCTACAAGGCTTTCCTCACTCCGTGTCGCACTTCTGACCCCCTGCAGAAATTGAGCTCATGCCCCTCACGCGGATGCGTCATCCTCATACCGGAGGGTTCTGAACTCATGAATCCGCATGCGCTCGAGTCAGACTACATGACCATGTGTCAGACGCTGGAAGCGAAGGTCACTGACCTGGCAGCAAGTTGCCCTGCGGTTCAGGGATTTTGGTCTCTTTGGAGCAAGGAGCATCGGCAGATTGCGCATGCCATTGGAGCACGTGAAGTGACTCACTGGCAGAGCAAAGAATCGGATCCGCGATGGACGGAGTTCATGAAGTTGAGACAAAGGATGGTCTCAGCCCTCGGACAAGGCCTGAAAGCATCAGGCAGCTCTGAGGAACTGCGCCAGACGCTGCAGCAACTCCTTGCAGAACATGACAAAGGCTTTGTGGATCTGCTCCAGAAGGAATTGGAGCGGGTCAAGGAACAAATGACGGCCGCATTTGCAGTGAAGAGAACTGTATCTGCGTATGCACAAACGGCTCAATTCCGGGGGGAGTAGGGATGCTGAAGGTGGATAAGAAAAACCAGACGGCTCAGAAGGCAAACAACACTGCTGCCGTTGCGGAAAAGAAGGAAAGCAGCCCTAAAAAAGCTGTCCCTGCACCTCGGCCATCCAAGTTGGACACCTTGAAGGTAAACCCCAATGCGGACAGACTGATCGACATCATTGAGCGCATGAAGCAACACCCTGACCAGAGTCAGCCGGCCAAGCAGAATGCCACGCGTATTTCGCAGATGGGCAAGAAGGTGGCATTTGTTGCACCGATGCTTCCACACCACTGCGAACTTGAAATCTGGAACGCCGTTGTGCGTGAAACAGGTGTTGCTGGTGTAATCATCACAGCGAACCAAGAAGAGCGTTCATTCCAAACGTTTGTAGAAACCTGCAACCTCGCGAACATTCCAGTCGCGCTCAGCTGCAAAACACTGGAAACAACTCTCGAGAACAAGTCCTTCCTTGGAGGCCTCGAGAACGAGATTCGCGATGCTGAGGTGGTTGTTGCCGTAGGAGAGGCTTCGCTTGCTACATACCAAGCCCTCAAAGCTCGCCGTTCGCTTCAGAACCGGCTGCTGGTTTGGCAGAATGCTCCGCGCCCACCCACAACCCTTGGCCTGTGGCGTGCAACCCCATTTGCAACGCTGCCACCACAGATGACGCGCGAGAAAACAATCCGCCGCGAAGTGTTGAAGACCTGCGATGCGATTATTTCTCTGGACAAAGAAGGCGCATCTTGGGCTTATTTGGAGGAGGTTAATCCTCAACGCATCCGCCGCATCAACCGCGGTGTGAACACGCAGATCTTTAATCTTGAGAAATGGGATGCCAACAAAAGAGACATCCGCAAAGCACTTGGACTTGCAGCGAACGATTTCATTTTCCTTCAGACTGGCCCGCTGGAAGTAGATTCCGGCACACTCGACACAGTTTATGCATTCAAGAGCATGCTGCAAAGCCACAACAAGCTTGTTGGCAAAGTGAAACTCTTGTTCTGCAGCACGGGCTCTGCAAGTGCAGATGTGCGTCAGGCGATCGTCGATCTTCAAATTGAAGATCACGTATTTTTCCTCAATCCGAGCGATTCTGGCAACAAACTGCTCGTTGCCAACCAACTTTCACCGCTCATTGCCGCGTGTGATGTGCTGATTCACAGCCCACTTGCACCAAGCAACGGCAGCCCTCATCGTTTCCTCGATACCACCTATGACATCCTGTGCGGTATGGCCTGCGGCGTGACCATTGTCTCCAACGGTTTTGGCTGGGTCGGTGAGTTCGCTGGTCGCTTCTACAAAACCTTCGCGGGTGGCAACATTCACAGCCTCTCACGAGTGATGTTTGAATCTATTGAAAAACGCGAGAAGCTGACCAACGTCAGACGTGCGGCCTTCAAAGCTGTTGAGAACGAGCTCAACTTCCAGCAGGCTGCTGAAGAATTCTCAAAAATCATTGTCCATTCGCTCTCAGGTCCTCAGATTCAGGACAACAATTCCGTAGATGCAATCTTCGACCAGATCGAGAAAACAATTCACGGCAAGCAGTATCTTGATGCAATTGCACTCATCAACAAGGCCTTCAGCCTTAGTGAAATCACGACAACACAACGTGCGAATCTGTTCAGACACATTGGTGACTGCTTCACCAAGCTTGGTGACCTTGAAAATGGAAACGCCAACTATACCCGGGCGCTCGAACTCGATCCGTACTGTGCAAAATCGCTGATTGGTCTGGGAACCATCTCGCTCCAACAGCACAACTACAATGTGGCTGTGCCTCAATTCCAAAAAGCTGTGGGTTTGTCACCACGCGACGATATGGCAAGCCTTGGCCTCGGCCTCGCATTCGAAGGGCTGGGTGAACTCGAGGAAGCACGCCGCTGGACGAGCCGCGCATGCAATCTGAATATCGAAAACACAGTTGCAATCTTCAATCTGGTCAAATTGGCTTACGACACTGAAGTGTTCGCAGAAGCAGAAGAGGTTGTGTCGCGCTATGTTGGACACCATCCACACGATATCAACATGATATTCACACTTGGCGGTCTGGCATTCCGTTCAGGCAAGTTCGATGAAGCTACTAAACTCATGGAGAACATTCTTCTCCTCGACCCTATGAACAGTCGAGCCCATGGCCTGATTGCTCAGATTCAGAGAAGAAACGAATCTCGTCGCCAGGCTTGAGTGACAAGAAATCCGCGCACAGGGGGGAGAAAATATGGCTGATGTACGCGTCAATGGTCGACGTCTGGTTCTCCTGCAACAGGAAAAGAACGTCCAATCATTAGTGGACAAGCTCGACAATATGGCGAACAGAAGCAACAGCTGTCTGACCGCACTTCATCTCAACGGCAATGAAGTTGATCTTGATGCTGCTGAAATGCTCACAGAGACCCAACTTGCAGAAACAGATATTGTGGAAGCACGCATTGAGAACACAGCGCAACTGGCTTTTGAAAGCCTCCAGGTTGCCCAAGAAATGGCTGAACTGTTGGTTTTCGATATCAAAGTGACAACGCTCAAGCTCTGGGACTCAAATACTTTCGCTGAAAAAGAAATCGATACCCTGCTGAAGGATTGCCACACTTTTCTCACTCTCGGCGCTCATCCCTTGGATTTGCTGCAGCGATCTCCTCTCGAGCTCAGCGCCACCGCCCAAGAGTGCCTGCGTGAACTCGACAAGATTGCGCAAAACATTGAGGACGCCACTCTTTTGGCCGTTCACGCACAGTTCAAGGACACATGCCATGTCCTC